>NZ_CP015449.1:3451242-3774363 GCF_003096075.1 Dietzia lutea
ACGTCGCGGGTCACGCGCAGGACGCCGAACCCCACGTCGTCGTCCATCCCGACGATGTTGGTGAACTTGTGGTGCAGGTGGTTGTGGGTGTGCTTCCAGTCGGCCGAGCTGCCGACGAGGTCCCACTCCCAGCTCGTGGAGTGGATCTCCGGATCGTTCATCCAGTCCCACTGGCCATGCATGACGTTGTGGCCGATCTCCATGTTCTCGAGGATCTTGGCCACGGCCAGCGTGCCGGTCCCGAGCGCCCACACGCTGCGGTTACGGGCGCCGAAGTACAACAGGGCGCGAGCACCGAACTCCAGCCCACGCTGCAGCTTGATGACGGAGTGGATGTAGCGGTAGTCACGCTCCCCGCGCGACTCGATGACCCGGGCGCGGATGGCGTCCAGCTCCCGCCCGAGTTCCTCGATCTGGTCGGAGGTCAGGTGGGCGTATTCGCCGACGTCGGAGATCGCCATACACCCACAGTAGGCGCGCCACGGCGCCCGCGGCTACGGCTCGGAGCCGGGTCGGCCCTCTATCGTGACCAAGCGCACGCCACGCGACCACACCAGTCACTCCCGGCCCGGCGATCAGCGGCTCCAGACCCCGCGATCAGTCATCCCAGGCGCGGCGCAACACTTCTAGCGTCCCGTGGATCCGCTCGACCGTCGATCCGACGGGCGCGATCATCAGCTCGTCGGCGCCCGCGCGCCGGGCGAAGTCGGAGAGGTAGTCGCGCACCGCGGGGCCGTCGCCGCACGCGGTGTAGGAGATCATGTGGAGGATCTGGCGGCCGCCGGCGGACTCCATGATCATGTCCAGCTCCTCGTCGCTGAACTCGCGGCCCCGGCCGGCCATGAGCTTGACCCGCTGGCGGCGGTACCACTGCAGTTCGCGTCCGGCCCGCTCGGCGTCGTCGTCGGCCACCACGTTGACCGCGGCGATCATGTACGGCTCGGCCAGCTGCTCGCCGGGCTGGAACCGCTCGCGGTACACCGCGGACGCCTGCTCCAGGGCGTCGGGGGCGAAGTGGGAGGCGAACGCGTACGGCAGCCCGTAAGCGGCGGCGAGCTGCGCGCCGAACAGCGACGAGCCGAGGATGTACAGCGGGATCCTGGTCCCGCGCCCGGGGATGGCGGCGATGCCGCGGGTGCGGGCGAAGTCGGAGGGCGAGTCACCGAGGAAGGCCTGCAGCTCGCGGACGTCGTCGGGGAAGTTCTCGGCCGCGGACGGCTCGCGGCGGAGCGCGCGCAGCGTCTGCGGGTCCGTGCCGGGGGCGCGGCCCAGACCGAGGTCGATGCGGCCGGGGTGGAGCTCGGCGAGCGTGCCGAACTGCTCGGCGATCACGATGGGCGCGTGGTTGGGCAGCATGACGCCGCCCGAGCCCAGCCGGATGCGCTCAGTCCGCGCGGCGATGTGCGCCATGAGCACCGCCGGCGCCGACGAGGCGATCGACGGCATGTTGTGGTGCTCGGAGTACCAGACCCGCTCGTACCCCAGGTCCTCCGCCTTGCGCGCCAACTCCACCGAGTCCTGCAGCGCCTCCCCCACGGACTGCCCGGGGCGGACGGTCGCGAAGTCGATCACGGACAGGGGCAGCGCGGGACCGGACTGTTCGGAACCGGGCTGTGACGAATCGGACTGCGCGGAGCTGGACTCGGAGGTGGGCATGCCGGGTGCAACCCGGCCCCGCGGCGCGCTATTCCTGTAGCGGCCGGGCGGGGGCACACTGGGGGCATGCCCACCGCCGCTGACCGCCCCGACGCCGGCACCGCCGCTGATCGCCCCGACGCCGGCCCCGATGCCAGCCCTGCCGAAAGCCCCGTCGACGTCGCCCGCCTGGTGTCCCTGATGCGCGAGACGGGCCCGCTCGTGCACTGCCTGACCAACTCTGTGGTCCGTCAGATCACCGCCGACGTGCTGCTCGCCTCGGGCGCGGCGCCCGCGATGGTCGATCACCCGGACGAGGCCGGCGACTTCGCCGCGATCGCCTCGGGCGTGCTCGTCAACGTCGGCAACCCGACCGCCGAGCAGGTCGAGGGAATGCACGCCGCGATCGCCTCGGCCCGCGAGGCCGGGACCCCGTGGGTGTTGGACCCGGTCGCGGTGGGCGGACTCGTGCTGCGGACACGCCTGTCCACCGAGTGGTTGGAGTCGGGGCCGGCCGCGATCCGGGCCAACGCCTCCGAGACCATCGCGCTCGCCGGCACGGGGGCGGGCGGCCGGGGCGTGGACTCGACCGAGGAGGTGGCCGCCGCCGCGCCCGCCGCCCGGGATCTCTCCGCGCGGTCCGGTGCGGTGGTGGCGGTGACGGGGCCGCGGGACCTCGTCGTCACACATCACGACGGCCTCGAGCGCGCCACCTGGGTCGAGTCGGGCCACCCGTTGCTGCAGAAGGTCATCGGCACGGGGTGCGCCCTGGGCGCGCTCACCGCGGCCTACCTCGGTGCGGCGCGCGCGGCCGGTGCCGACGACCACGACGCGGTGGTCGCCGCCCACGCCCACGCCGGGGCAGCGGGGACGGTCGCCGGCCGCACGTCCGCGGGGCCCGGCAGCTTCGCGGTGGCGTGGCTCGACGCGCTCTACACGCTCACCCCCGAGGACATCGCGGGCCTGGTCACGGTGACGACGGAGTGAGCGACGCGCGGCCCGACCACGCCGTGGGCGAGGCTCAGCCCGACCGCGGCGCCGGCGTCGACTGGCGGCTCTACCTGGTCACCGATCCGCACCTCGGCGGCGGGCGCGACGCCGTGCCGGGGATCGCGTACGAGGCGGTGCTCGGCGGGGTGGGCGTGGTCCAGGTCCGGGACAAGGAGGGCGACGACGACGAGTTCGCCACTCATGCCGTCGCCGTCGCCGAGGCCGTCGCGAGGGCCTGCACCGAGACGGGCCGGGTCGTCCCGGTGTTCGTCAACGACAGGCTGGACGTCGCGCGCGAGCTGGGGCTGCACCTGCACGTCGGGCAGCGGGACATGCCGTTCGCCCGGGCCCGCGCGGCGATGCCGGACGACCTGATGGTGGGGCTGTCGATCGAGTCGGACCCCCAACTCGCCGCCGCGCTGGCGGGCCCGGGGCCGGTGCCGGACGTGATCGGGGTGAGCCCGGTGTGGGCCACGGCGACAAAGACCGATACCGCCGCCGCGCTCGGGCCGGAAGGGGCGGACCGTCTCGCCCGTGCCGCGCACGCTCACGGCTCGGTCCGCGGCGGTGTCCGCGCAGTCGGGATCGGCGGGATCACGCCGACGACCGCCGCGCAGCTGGCGGCCACCGAGCTGGACGGGATCTGTGTGGTCTCGGCGATCATGGCCGCCCCGGATCCGCGGGCCGCCGCGGCGGAGCTGCTCGAGCGATGGGAGGCCGGGAAATCACTCCCGCCCGAACGTGAGCCCGCGTAGCGTCTGCACCGTGAACAAGAGGACGCCGCTCGAGATCACCTCAATCGAGTTCCCCAGCACCTCCATGCCCGCGACCGCCGAGTTCCTGGAGTCCGTGTGCGGCTGGTCGCCCACGGTCTACGGGACCTCGTTCACCAGCCTGATGGGAGGCGGCGTGGACGTGGGCATCCAGGGCGACATCGACGAACAGTCCCCCGCCCCGCTGCTCGTCATCCGCGTGGCCGACCTCGACGAGGCACGTCAGCGGGTCGAGGAGGCCGGCGGCGTGGTGACGTTCGGGCCGATCGACTTCCCCGGTGGCTGCCGCTTCCACTTCCGCGAGCCGGGCGGCAACGAGCTGGCCATGTGGGTGGCCCGCTAGTCCGACCGCGACGTCAGCCGAGCCCTCACCGCTTCTGTTCGGAATAGTCGGCGAAGCGTTCGAGGTCGCGAACGTGTCCGGAGACGATGATGACGTCGTCTGCGCCGATGATGGTTTCCGGCTGTGCGAACCGGAACGGACCGCCCGGGGCCTTGATGCCGACGATGTTGACCTTGTGCCGTCTGCGGGGATGGCAGTAGTCGATCGAGTGGCCGATGACGTCCCTCGGTGGGCGCATCTTGACGATGGCGAAGCTCTCGTCGAACTCGATGAAGTCCATCATCTGATTGGCCACGAGGTGGGCGACCCGGACCCCGGCGTCGTGTTCGGGGAACACGACGTGGTGGCAGCCGATACGGGTGAGGATCTTCCCGTGAGCCTGATTGATCGCCTTGGCCCAGACCTGGTTGATACCGAGGTCGACGAGGTTCACCGCGACCAGCACGGACGACTCGATCGACGTGCCGACTCCCACGACGGCGGTGGAGAAGTCCTGGGCGCCGAGCTGTTGTAGCGCCTCGATGTCCGTGGCGTCCGCCTCGACGACGTGGGTCAGGGCGTCCGCGTACCTCTGTACGAGTCCGTGGTCGCGTTCGACGGCGAGGACCTCGCGCCCCTGGTCGACGAGTTGGGTGGCCAGGGAGATGCCGAACCTGCCCAGTCCGACGATGAGGACTGGAGACTGGCGACGGGTGCGATCAGCCAATGATCGGCCTCTCTAAAGGTAGGCGGTACCGGGTCCGCTGGGCTCGCATGGTCAGCGCGGTGGCGAAGGTGATGATGCCGACTCGGCCGGCGAACATCAGCCCGGACAGAACGTACACCCCCGCCGGCTCGAGTTCAGCGCTGAGACCTGAACTCAGCCCGCAGGTGGCGAAGGCGGAGATGGACTCGAACAGAGGCCGCCCCAGGTCCTCGCCGGTGAGGATCATCAAGGTCAGGGCGGACACGGCTACCAGGGTGAGGCCCATCCCGGCCACGGAGACGGCGACCCGGATCGAGGAGGTGGGCAGTGCCCGCCCGTGGGCGGTGGTGTCCTCCCGACCGCGGGCTTCAGCGAGGAACGCCAGGAAGATCACAGCAAGGGTGGTGACCTTGACGCCGCCGGCGGTCGACGCCGAACCGCCACCGACGAACATCAACGCGTCGGTGATGAGCATGGTCGACGCCCTGGTGTCGACGGGATCGATGACGGCGAATCCTCCGGACCGCATCATCACCGAGGCGAACACCGACTGCTGGAACTTGTCGGCCACACTGTCGCCGCCGAGGGTGGCACCGTTGCTCCACTCCAACGCGGCGAACCCCAGAGCTCCGATGAGCATCAGGAGCACACTGACCTCGACCGTGAGTCGCGTGTGAAGGTTCCAGCGCCCGAGATGCCACTGGTGCTTCCACAGCACCAGGAGAACGGGAAAGCCGAGGCTGCCCAGGAACACGGCGCAGATGAGCGCCCAGAACACGACCGGATCTTCTGCCACCGGTGCCAGACCCTCGGGGTTGAGGACGAAGCCGGCGTTGTTGAACGCGGAGACCGCATAGAAGACGGCGTGCCAGAGCCCGTCCCCGAACGACCCCTGGTGGGCGATGAGGCGGGGGGCGAGGACCAGTGCGATGACCAGTTCCACCAGAGCGGAGGACACGACGATCGTCGTGATAAGCGATCGGACCTCCCCCAGCCCACCCGCTGACATCCCCGTCTGCGCGAGGAGCCGCGTGCGGACGCCGAACTGCCTGGTGACCGACAGTGCCAGCAGAGACGAGATGGTCACGATCCCCAGACCGCCGACCTGGATGCCCGCGAGGATCACCACCTGGCCCGCCGGGGACCAGTGCGTCGCGGTGTCCACCGTCGTCAGGCCGGTCACGGACACCGCGGAGGTGGCGGTGAAGACCGCGTCGTGCAGGTGCGCCGGGTCGTCGGAGGCGCTGGCCCACGGCATCATCAGCAGCACCGTGAAGACCGCGATCGCCGCGGCGAACGCCAGCAGCGCCGAGCGCGCCGGTGAGCTGTACGTGACCGCGCGGACTGTCCGTGCGCCCGAGGACAGGACGCCCGGGATCGTCGAGACCATGTCGAGAGAGTAGACCCGGCACTCCCCGCTCGCCGGAGGCACCCGGGGACAGGTGGCGGACGACCGGCGATGCGCGGCGGGTGGCGGGCGGAGGGCGGCGGGCGGAGTCAGCCGCCCGCCGCGAATCCCTCGGGAACGGCCAGGCGCGTGAGCTTGTCCGGGTTGCTGTGGAAGTACAGGCGGTCCACGCGGCCGTCCACCACTCCGACCTGCACCACGCGCAGGACCCCGCGCGACGCCACGGCCAGTGCGACCTCACCGTTGACCTCGACCGGTGCGACCGCACCCTCGGCGAGCTCCATGGCCTTGACCAGGAAGTACGCACACTTGCGGGCCCCGACGATGTCGCGTCGGGCCGCGTTGACCTTGCCGCCTCCGTCCGACAGGGCCCGCGCGTCCGACGTGAGCACGGCGATCGTCTGCTCGAGGTCGCCGGACATCACCGCCTCCACGAGCCTGGCGATCAGCTCATCCGGCGCGGGCTCGGGCGGCCGCAGGTCGGTCTGCAACCTGTGTCGGGCGCGGCTGACCCACTGCCGCACGGTGGGCACGGCGGCGTGCAGCGCCTCGGCTATCTCCGCGTAGGGCAGTTCGTAGGCCTCACGCAGGACGAACGCCGCGCGCTCGTCGGCCCCGAGCTGCTCGTACGCCAGCAGGACCGCGATCCGCAGCTGGTCTCGCTGTTCGGCCAGCTCGGCCGGCAGCAGCGCGGTGTCGACGGGTTCGGGCAGCCAGGCCCCGATGTAGTCCTCGCGCTTCCGTCGCCGGAGGCGGTCCAGGCACAGGCGGGTCGCGACGGTGGTCAGCCACGCCTCGGTGTTGCGGGGCGCGTCCGCCGGGTCGAGTGTCACGAGTCGGGCGAGGGCCTCGTCGGCGGCGTCCTCGGCGTCAGCCCAGGTGCCGGTGATGCGGTAGCCGATCCCGAGCAGCCGTCCGCGGATCCGCTCGAGCGCTGCCCGGTCGGGCAGGATCGCGCCGGGCGCGGCGGCCTGCTCGCCGGTCGACGAACCGGTTCCGGCGAGGACGCCCGTGGTCATCGCGCACTCATCGGCTCGAGGTCGCTCGGGATCAGCCCGCGAAGCGACCCCGGGTCCTTGCGGGTGGCGATCGCTATGCGGTTCCATGCGTTGATGGTGACGATGTCCATCAGCACCTGTCCAGCCCCGCTCTCACCGCGGTAGCGCGCCACCTCGTTCCACACCTCGTCGGGGACCGACTCCTCGCCGTCGATGCGGGTGACGGCGTCGGCGAACCGCAACACGGCCTGCTCGTCCACCTCGAACTCGTCGGCATGGGCGGTCCAGTCCTCGACGGCCGCGATCTTGTCGGCGCTCCAGTCGTCTCTGCGCGCGTCCCGGCGGTGCATGGCCGCGCAGTATCGGCAGCCGTTGACCGCCGAGACGCGCAGGCGGATGAGGTGACTGTCCTCCCGTGAGACCCGGGCCCGGGTGTAGGCCTCGAGCGCCAGCATCGACGTCATGGCGCCTCCGCTGACCTGTTTGCGCTGGTCGTTCCTGCTCTGTGATGTGCTCATGCCTTGTCGACGCACGAGCACCCCGGAACGTGACAGCGCCCCCGGGCTCCGGTCAGGCGGTCTCGTCCTGCAGCCGCTTCGCGAGCAGTTTCTTGCCCTGCTCGCCAGCCTTGAGGTCGTTCTCCTGGATGCGGCGGAACCAGTCGGCCAGCTCGGTGTCACCGGCGGACTCGGCGTCCTCGATGTACTCGTTGAGCTGCCACGCCATCTTGAGCGAGGCCTCCATGACGGCGATGAGGTTGTAGTTCCGATCCTTGACGGGGCTCTGCGGTTCGGTGGTCATGCTGATACCTCCCGATATCTGTCGACTGTCGAACGTGCGGCACCGATGTGCTCGGCGCTTTCCACGGTAGGAGCCGTCGCAACGCCCCGCCACCGCGGTTGTGACCCACGGCACTTCGGTTTACGGTGGCCACATCAACAGACCCGCGCGACGAGGAGGACATCATGGCCACCTGCGATACCTGCGGTAACGACTACGACAAGGCCTTCACCATCACCCAGGGCGATCGCTCCGGGACCTTCGACAGCTTCGAGTGCGCGGCCCACGCCCTGGCACCGACCTGCTCCCACTGCGGCTGCCGGATCCTCGGCCACGGGGTCGAGGTGGACGGCACCATCTTCTGTTGCGCCCACTGCGCCGACCATCAGGGAGCGGGCGGGGTCGCCGACCGGGCGTGAGCCGCGCCTCGGCCGTCCTGGTGGACGTCGACGGCACGATCGCGGTGGCCGACGGCCGTAGTCCCTACGACGAGTCGACCGTCTCCGCCGACCTGCCGAACAGCGACATCATCGCGGTGGTGCGCGCCCTGTACCGGGATGGGCATCGGCTGATAGTGGTGTCCGGGCGCACGGAGGCCGCCCGAGCGGACACGAGTGCCTGGCTGGAGCGGCATCTCGGCGTCCCGATCGACGCCGTGTACCTGCGGGCGGTGGGGGACCGTCGGCCGGACGTCGTGGTCAAGAAGGAGCTATATCGTCGTCACATCGAGCCCCGGTACCGCGTGCTGTGCGTGCTCGAGGACCGCTCCCGAGTGGTGGAGATGTGGCGCGGTCTCGGCCTGACGTGCCTCCAGGTGGCGCCGGGCGATTTCTGAGCGCGGCGGCCCCCGGTTCCTGAGCGCGGCGCCCCGCGATGTCCGGACCCGGGGGGCCGATTCGGGGAGAACCCCTATGGCGCTGCGTCGTGGCCGGTCATAGCCTTGGAGGCATGGCCGAGCCCGACGACCTGCTGCTCTCCGACGCCGAGCGGCTGCACGCCCTCACCGTGCTCGGCGACCACTACGCGTCCGGGCGCCTGGACGACTCGCAGTTCCACGCCCGGTCCGCCGACGTGGCCGCGGCCCGCACACTCGGCCAGCTGCGCGGCTCGTTCGCCGACCTACCGGGCGGGACGCCGCTGACGTCGGTCGACGGCCTGATCGTCCAGTCGGCCACGGCGGGCGGTGGCGAGATCGTGCTCTCGTCGTCGTCGCCGTCATCGCCCCTCGCGCCGACTCCCACCGGCGCGCGGACGCCGGCCACCCGCGACGCCGACGCCGATCTCGAGGACCTGCGCCGCCGCGGGAAACTGGTCGAGTCGCTGGACGGGGTGGTGATCGGACTGACGCTCATCACGTTTCTCGTCCTGCAGATCGTGGTGGACTGGCAGTACGCGTGGATGGTGTGGCCGTCGCTGGTGCTCACGCTGGGGATCCCGCGGCTGGTGCTGCGGTTCACCGATTCCGACGAGAAGACGTACGAGAAGCTGAAGAAGGCCGACGAGAAGGCGCGCGAGGAGCGCCTGCGCGCGGCGTCCGAGCGGATCCGCGAGCTGGGCGACGGGCGCGAGAAGCACGACTGAGCGCCGTGCCCGGCCCCAGCGGGCGCGGCCCGGCCCGGCGCGCCGTGACCCGGCGCGGGGGTCAGGTGTCCTCGAGCGCGACGCCCTTGCGCTCGGGGAGACTGAAGGCGGCCAGGGCGGCGACGACGAAGGCCGCCGCGAACACGCCGAAGACCATCACCGTGTCACCGAGATCGAGCAAGATCGGCACGAGCAGCGGCGCGATGATGGAGGCGATCCGCCCGAACGCCGCCGCCGCGCCGGTGCCGGACCCGCGGGTGGCGGTCGGGTAGAGCTCCGGGCCGATCGCGTAGAGGGCGCCCCACGCGCCGAGGTTGAAGAACGACAGCGCCATGCCTGCGGCGATGATCGTGGCCGGGGAGTCCGCCAGGCCGAACAGTCCGGCCGCGACCGCCGAGCCGACGAGGAACACCGCGAGCGTGACCCGCCGCCCCCACACCTCGATGAGCCAGGCGGCCACCGCGTAGCCCGGCAGCTGGGCCAGCGTGATGATGAGCGTATAGCCGAACGATCTGACCAGGTCGAAGCCCTGCGAGACGAGCAGGCTGGGCAGCCAGATGAAGGCGCCGTAGTAGGAGAAGTTGATCCCGAACCACACGATCCACAGCGCGGCGGTGCGGCGGCGCAGGCGCGGTGACCAGATGGACTCGCCCGCCTCGGAGGCCGGGGCGGATGCGGCCTCGGCGTCGGGCTGAGCCGTCGCCGGCGGAGCGTCTCCGGCGTCGGGCTGAGCGGTCGCCGGCGCGGCGGCCCCGGCCGCGGCGCCCGGCGCCTCGATTCCCGCGGAGGCCTCGTAGTCGCGGACGATCCGCTCGGCCTCGTCGACACGGCCACGTGACTCGAGGTAGCGCACCGACTCGGGCAGACCGAAGCGCACGACCAGCGCGTACGCGGCCGGGACCAGGCCCACCGCGAGCGCCCAGCGCCAGCCGTCGTCGCCGACGGGCACCACGAAGTAACCGATGAGCGCGGCCATGATCCAGCCGACCGCCCAGAACCCCTCGAGGATCACCACCACGCGGCCGCGGATCCGTCGTGGTGCGAACTCGCTGACCAGCGTCGACGCCACGGGCAGTTCGGCGCCCAGGCCCAGCCCCACGATGAAGCGCAGGACGATGAGCATCGCCACGCCGGTCGACAGGGCCGCCGCGCCGGTGGCCAGACCGTAGACCAGGAGCGTCGCGGCGAAGACCTGCCGGCGTCCGATCTTGTCCGCGAGCAGGCCGCCGAACGCGGCGCCCAGGGCCATGCCGACGAAGCCGATGGACCCGATCCACGACAGCTCGGTGGGCGTGAGCGACCAGTGGACGGCGAGCGCCGCCATGACGAAGGAGATCAGCCCCACGTCCATCGCGTCGAGCGCCCAGCCGATGCCCGAACCGAACAGCAGTCTGCGGTGCTTGCGAGTGAACGGCAGGCCGTCGAGGCGCTCCGTGCGGGTCGTCATGTCGGCAACGCTACTTGTCGCGCCCGGCGCACCGGGGGAGCCTCCCGGACTGGACATGGACACTTGTCCGAGCAGACTGGTCCATACTGTGTTGCAGATCACAATCCGAGGAGCGTCCCGTGAGCAATGCTGAATCGGCCGCGGGCGCGGCCCCCGCCTCGCGAGCGGACTTCGCCGTCGTGATCCGGGGCGGGACGGTGTTCGACGGCACCGGCGCGCCCGGGGTCCGCGCGGACATCGGGATCCGCGACGGCGTCGTCGCGGCGATCAGCGCCGCGCCGCTACCCGTGGCCCCCACCACGCGCGTGGTGGAGGCCGAGGGCCGGTGGGTGACGCCGGGCTTCGTGGACACCCACACCCACTACGACGTCGAGCTGCTCGTCTCCCCGGGACTGGGCGAGTCCGTGCGGCACGGGGTGACCACCGTCCTGGTGGGCAACTGCTCGATCTCCGGTGTCTTCTCCGGCACCGTCGACGTGGCGGACCTGTTCAGCCGCGTCGAGGCCCTGCCGCGCGACTCGGTCCTGCAGGCGCTCGAGGAGAAGAAGACCTGGTCCGACCCCGCGGCTTGGCGGCGCGCCGTCGAGGATCTCCCCCTCGGACCCAACGTGGCGTCGTTCCTCGGCCACTCCGACGTGCGCGCGTCCGTGATGGGCCTGGGCCGGTCGACGGATCCGAAGCACGCCCCGAGCCGCGAGGAGCTGCGCGAGATCGACCGGCGCATCACCGCCGCGCTCGATGCCGGATTTCTGGGCGTGTCCACCATGACCAACCCGTGGGACAAGATGGACGGCGACCGCTACCGCTCGCGGACGCTGCCCTCCACGCACGCCTCGTGGGGCGAATTCCGCCGGATCAGCCGCCTTCTTCGTCGTCGTGACCGGGTCCTGCAGGGCGTGCCCAACCTCAACACCAAGGTCGACGTGGCCTTCTACGCCGCCACCAGTACCGGACTGTTCCGCAAGCCGCTGCGCGTCTCGCTGCTCTCGGCCGCCGACACCCTGGCCGAGCCGTGGGTCAACCGCATCTTCCGGCCCATCGCCTGGGCCGCCAACAGCCTCGGCAGGGGCAGGTTCGTGTGGCAGCACCTGCCCACCACGTTCAAGGTGTGGGCGGACGGGATCGACCTGGTGGTCTTTGAGGAGTTCGGGTCGGGCCGCGAGGCGCTGCACCTGGCCGACGAAGTGTCCCGAAACGAGCTGCTGCAGCAGGAGAGCTACCGACGGTGGTTCCGGCAGGACTTCGAGAAGCGGTTCAGCCCGCGCGTGTGGCACCGCGACTTCGACGACGCGCTGATCGTGGCCTGCCCCGACGAGTCTCTGGTCGGCCAGACGGTCGGCGACGTGGCGCGGGCGCGCAGGCTTCACCCGGCCGATGCCTACCTCGACCTGGTGGTGGAGTACGGCACCGACTTCCGCTGGACCACCACCATTGCCAACGCGCGGGAGAAGGTCGCCAACCGGCTCGTGAGGACTCCGGGCGTGACGATCGGCTTCTCAGACGCCGGCGCGCACCTGCGCAACATGGCCTTCTACAACTTCGGGGTCCGGCTGCTCGAGCGCGTCCACCAGGCCCAGCGCAAGGGCCGCCCGTTCCTGTCGATAGAGGAGGCCGTGCGCAAACTCACCGGAGAGCTCGCCGAGTTCTACCGCCTCGACGCGGGGCGCCTGGAGGTGGGCCGACGCGCCGACGTGGTGGTAATCGACCCGTCTGGTCTCGACGGCGAGTCGCTCGTCTACCACGAGGAAGCCATGCCCGAGTTCGGCGGGCTCCGCCGGATGGTCAACCGCAACGACCGGGCGGTCGCGGCGACCATCATCGGCGGCCGGGTGGTCTGGAGCGACGGCGAGTTCGCCGAGGGTTACGGCCGCGAGTTCGCGGCGGGCCGGTTCCTGCCCTCGGACGAGACGGTGGCGCCGCGTCCGGTGGAGGCGCCCGAGCCGGCCGCCGAGCTTCGGTAGCCGGGGCCGGTCCGGCGGATCACCAGCCAGAGCAGCGCGAGGGCCAGGATCAGCAGGACGCTGCTCTGCGCGATCTTGGCCGCGACGGGCACGCCACCGGGCACCGGCGCCGCGAAGCCGATGAGGACCGCGCCGATGACCAGCCCCACGCCGACCGATCCCACCTCGCGTGGACCCCAGGGGCGCCGGACCGACGCTCTGCTCAGTGCGAGGCCAGCGAAGGCGACCAGCACGACCGTGGCGGCCACTCCGGGCCACGTCGACGGCGCCAGGTCGACGAGGACCTTCCCCACCAACCCGGACGCTACGAGGGCGGCGACGGGCAGCGGGTGACCGGCGCGCGGGAATCCCTCGGCCTGCGTGCCGGGTCCGCCGTCGTCCGCGTTCGAGGGCGCGCGGGTGGGGCGGTGCCGGGCGACGAACGCCGCGCCGACGAGGAGGACGACGACGGCGAGGACGACCGCCACCCGAGCGGGAGACAACGAATAGCCGTACGTCTGCTGCCCATCCTGATGGACCGCGAGCGCGATGACCGCCGCGCAGAAAAGGGTGAGCGGAATGCCCTTCTTCCCGAGCAGCGGCCGCCCGCGATGGGCCGGCGCCAACGCGTAGAGCAGAGCCAGCGGGGCACCCACGCTCATCATGACGTGCCCGAGCGTCCAGCTCAGGGTGGCCGCGATGCTGACGCCAAGCGGTTCGATTAGGGTCGGTTCGCGCAGTTCGGCCCAGTACGGCACGTCGGGCCGCTCCTCGCCGAACATCGACATGTCGATGATGCCGGTCATCGCCAGCCCGAAGGCCGCGGCGAGCAGCAGCGTGCCCCGCCAGCCCATCCCGTATCGCACCCCGACCTCCCGGATGAGCAGTGCAGCGCCGCCGTAAAGGGGCGCGAAGAAGACGATGCCGAACAGCGATGCCCACAGTTCGCCGGTGAACGGCAGGTAGGCCTGCAGGTATTCGGCCGCGACCGGCGCCCCCAGGAACACGCACAGCAGCGGGAGAATCCGACGGCGCAGCGGCAACATGGCTCGACGTTAGCAGAGTGGTCACTCTATTAACTAGGCTGAGCGCATGCCCCGCCCCGTTGATCCGGAACATCACCGCGCCCGCCGGCTGCACATCATCGACGCCGGACTGACCATCCTCGCCCGTCACGGGTACGCCGGCGCCACCACCGCGGCGATCTGCCGGGAGGCGTCCATCGGCTCGGGAACGTTCTTTCATTACTTCCCCACCAAGGACTCACTGGTGGTGGCGATCATCGAGGAAGGGGCCGGGGAGACGCAGGAGTTTTTCGACGCCCAGGACGGCCGGTCCGACGCGTCAGAGGTGGTATTCGACTGGGTACGCCGGTCGCTGGCGGATCTGGCCGACCCCCGGGCCGCGGGGTTCATCGGCGCCGTCAGCGGCCTGGTCGGGCGCGACGACATCGCGGCCGCGCTGGCCGAAGAAGACCGTATCGTGCGGGCCGGGCTCACCCGCTGGCTGGCCGCGGCCCAGCACACCGGGAGCGTGCGCACCGATGTGAGCGCGGCCCGGCTGGCGAGGTGGGTGATGCTGATGGTCGACGGGTTCGCCGGCCAGGTGGGGGCGCCGACAGGCTTCGACGCCGCCGCCGAACAGCCTCTGCTCTTCGAGGCCGTCGGCTCCCTCCTTGCCGGCCCCGGCGGTCGCTCCGCGGGCATTCCGGCGCCCTCCGAGGCGAAGTAGCTGCCTTCGAGTTCGATGACGCCTTAGCCGACGCTGCGCGCGAGCCGGGCGCAACCGAGCTGCGGGTGTCCGGCTGGTAGCGGGTGACGACCGTGGCCTGACGACGCACACTGGGGACGGAACATGCCGCCCAAGGAAAGGACCCCAGCCATGACCGATTCCAGCCTGGACGACGACGTTCGCGACCTGCTCCTCAAGCCCAACCCGTGCGTGATGGCGACGCTGCGCAAGGACGGCTCGCCGGTGACCGTGCCCACCTGGTACCGGCTGGTCGACGATCAGATCCACCTCAACCTGGACGCGGGCCGAGTGCGGCTGCAGCACATCCGCCGCGATCCGCGGGTGGCGCTGTCGGTCATCGACTCGGGCGACTGGTACACCCACGCGAGCATCCAGGGCCGGGTCACCGAGATCACCGACGACCCGGACCTGTCGGGCATCGACGCCCTCGCCCGCCACTACACGGGCGAGCCCTACCCCGCCCGCGACAGGCCGCGCGTCGACGCCTGGGTGGAGATCGAGCACGTCCACGTCTGGGGCCGACTCCTCGACACCTGACTCGTCGGGGGCCTGCGGGGGCGGGACGGTCACAACGCCCGCGATGAGTGAATGGGGGCCTTAGGCTGAGCCCACCCCTCACCCCTCGACGCCCGGAGGCCCCCGTGTCGGACCGCTATCCCCTCGCCGAACTCGCCGACCTGCCCGACGACCTGCGCGAGCGCATCCTCGCCGAACAGGAGAAGGCCGGGTTCGTGCCCGAGGTATTCCTGATGTTCGGGCGGCGGCCCGCCGAGTCGCGGGCGTTCTTCGCGTACCACGACGCGCTCATGGAGCGGGAGGGGAACCTGTCCAAGGCGGACAAGGAGATGATCGTGGTGACCATCTCCGGGCAGAACAACTGCCTGTTCTGTGTGGTCGCGCACGGGGCGATCCTGCGCATCGTGAAGAAGTCCCCGCAGATCGCCGATCAGCTGGCGGTGAACTATCGCAAGGCCGATCTGACTCCGCGTGAGCGGGCGATCTGCGACTTCGCCACCAAGGTCAACCTGCGCTCGGACGAGCTGTGCGACGCCGACTTCGCCACCCTGCACGAGCACGGCCTGGACGACGAGGACGCGTGGGACATCGCCGCCATCACCGGACTGTTCGGCTTGAGCAATCGGCTCGCCAACGCCACGGACATGCGTCCGAACAACGAGTTCTACCTCATGGGTCGCGTGGCGCGGCAGAAGTAGCCGCTGACCAGTGTTCGCACGCCGGAGACCGCGGGCCGGCCACCGGCGCTGGCCTGCCGCTCAGCAGCGCCGCCAGTCAGCTCTGCTCTGTAACGACGCCGCAGGCGACGCGGCTTCCGCCGTCGCCGGCGTTGCGGGTCTCCTCGTCTGGCCCGTCGGGCGCGTAGCGCTCGGGGATGTTGGCGAGGTTGTCCGAGTTCTCGTGGATCATCACGGCCGAGCCGTCGTCGTCCAGCAGCAGGTCGCGGTCGAGCCGGTCGGTCAACGTCATGATGCGGGCCGAGCCGTCCTCGGTCACGAAGAGCGGCGGGAGGTCGCCGGCGTGCTCGGGGTGGCCCGCTTCGCCGTCGGGGCCGGCGAGATGGCCGCCTGCGGACAGGAAGGCTCCGCGCTCGCCCGGCTCGTTGGGATTCTCACTGTCCGGCTCGCAAAGCCCGATGCCGTGAATGTGGAGGCCGTGGAACCCGGGCGTGAGCTCGGTGGCGTCGACGGTGACGATCGTGCCGCTGTCGGTCTCGGCGAATTCCGCTGTGCCGCGCGCCTCGCCCTCGGGGTTGACCAGCTCGGCAACTGCGAAGACCTCTCCCTCGCCGGCGCCACCATTCATGCCGCCCTCGGTCACGGTCGTCGTCGCGGTCACCTGCGGCTCGACGTCGCCCTGAGCGGCCGGCGAGTCTTCTCCTGTGCCGCACGAAGCGAGAACGAGCGCGGATGCGCCTAGGGCGACGAGCGGCATTTTTCTGCGCGAAAGGCGGGCGGTGGACACGGTGCGTGCGGTCATCAGAACCTCCTCGGACGGCGTCGTGGCCGTCACGCTACCCAGAGGCTCAGGCCCTGCAACCGCCTTGGATGACAGTGGTTCTCACCGGGCGAACGCCAAAGCTTAGCGCTAGCACAAAATAAGCACCCGCTTGGCTAAATGACCTGGTGTTTTGTTGATTCGCCAACACTTGAGTCGGACGACCGCCCTGGCGGCCACGCCTTTGTCGCGTCCGCTCCCATTTAGAACTACTGGCCTGCAGCAACTCTCGACAGCGAGACCCCCTCCGCGGCCCGCACTCGCCACGCTGTGTGATGTTCGTTACGCAAACTTGTCCAAAGGCTTGCGGAACCTGAGAGGGAGATGCATACTCTTCTCAGTCCCCGCACAGATTCCTCTGGCCCTCCGCGGGGCGCCCTCCCCGCGAGCCCACGGGCTCGATCCCTCGCAAGAAAGGGTTCGTCATGAACCAGGCGTACTACGCTCTCGCCACCCTGCAGGCCTTTTTCTCCGATCGCCTGGACAACCGCAAGGACCGCGGCGCGACCGCTGTCGAATATGGGCTGATGGTCGGCCTGATCGCCGTTGCGATTATCGCCGCCGTTGTCTTCTTGGGCGACACGGTCAGCGACATGTTCGCAGGGACCAGCAACGAGCTCGACAGTCGGACCGAATTCGACAACGTCACTGTGCCTGCCGGCTGACCCGACCCCGTGGCATATCGCAGCCTCGGCACAGCGACAACCTAGCGCTGCGCCGAGGCTGTGGTTCCCAGCATCCCGACCCCCACCCTCTCCCACCCCCTCAGGCGCCGCAATGCTCACGTCCTCACGTGACCGCGGAGCAGCCGCAGTGGAATTCGCGTTGATACTTCCGATACTCCTTCTCCTGGTCATCGGAATTCTCGAATTCGGCCGCGCCTACCACGTCCAGACCACCCTCTCCAATGCCGCACGCGACGGTGTGAGAGTAATGGCGCTGCAGGATTCTCATACTGCTGCGCTCACCATGGTCAAGAGCTCCGCAGAGACCCTCCCCCTCACCGACTCGATGATCGTCGTCACCCCCACGACGGGCTGCACCTCCGATGTGACCACACCAGGAATGGCATCGGTCACCATCACCTACCCGTTCACACCGGTCTCGGGCCTCTTGCCCATCGGAAATCTCACCCTCACCGGTAAGGGGACCATGCGATGCTTCGGATAACTGACGACCGCGGGGCGGTCGCGGTGATCGTCGCCATCCTCATGGTTCCGCTTCTCGGTTTCGCGGCGATCTCCCTCGACATGGCTGCGACGTACGCCGAAAAGCAGCAACTCCAAACTGGTGCCGACGCCGCTGCGTTGGCCATAGCGCAAGATTGTGGCCGCGGGGCCTGCGATTCGCCACTAGACACGGCCCAGACGTTCGCGACGCTCAACAGCAACTCCGGTGACGCCGTTGCGAGTCTGGCCTCGATCCCCTCAGTAACGAGTGGCCGAGTGACGGTAACCAACTCGGCGGTTCGTCAGCACTGGTTCGCACCGGTGCTCGGGATCGATTCCACCGAGATCAGCACCACCGCCAGCGCCGCCTGGGGTGCCCCGACCGGCGGAACAGCAGCGTTACCGCTCATCATCTCCCTCTGCGACTACAACGCACGTGCCATAAACGGGCGTCCGTCGGGGATCGAGCAGACGATCGTCACAACGCCCGCGGGCAGCTGCTCAAACCCGGAGTCCTCACACAACATGCCGGGCGGCTTCGGCTGGCTGGAATCGGATTCCAAGAAGAGCTGCTTCACCACGACATGGATAGACACCCAGGCGGACAGCGAACCAGGTAACACCCCTAAGCAGTGCGATCTCTCCACCATCCGGGACCGGACCATCCTCGTCCCGCTCTTCGACGACGCCGACGCAGGCAGCACCGGTGGAAACGGCAGAAACGGCTGGTACCGGGTTTACGGATACGCAGCATTCCACGTCACCGGGTACTACTTCTCCGGGCAGGAATGGAATGCCCCGTGCAAGGGGAAGGAACGCTGCATCCGAGGCTACTTCACGACGATGGTTCACTCCGACCCCGACTTCGACTACGGACCGGACGCACCGAATTTCGGCGCCTCGGCCGTCTACCTACTACCCGACTAGCGAGTAACCAATGAATCGTCGCGTGATCGCCGCGGTGGCCGCAGCCGTGCTGGCCGTGCTCGGCGGGGTGCTCCTCATCACCTACGTCAACAACGCCGACGAGCGTGCGCTCGCCGGAATGGAACCGGTTAGCGTCCTGGTCGCCACAGCACCGATTCCGCAGGGAACACCCGCCGAGGGCATTGCACCCATTGTGACCGCCGAGGAGATCCCGTCGTCCGGGGTCGGGCCCGGTGCGGTTCGCTCACTGGCGGAACTCTCCGGACTGGTTGCCGCTACCGACATCCAGGCCGGAGAACAGCTCCTGGCCGGTCGATTCGCGACCCCGCTAGAGATGCAGGAGTTCGGCGGCATTCCCGTCCCGGACGGACTGCACCAAGTGACCTTGCCGCTGGACTCGGCGCGCGTCGTGGGCGGAACCGTCACCCCCGGCGACCTCGTGGGCGTGTTCATCTCCGTAGGTGAGCAGACCCACCTAACCCTGGACAAGATTCTGGTCACCCGGGTGCAGGGCGGACTTTCCCCCTCCGCTGGCAGCAACGGTGACGAGGAGTCGACCGCGGCCAGTGACGACCCGGCGGCGGCTCCTGTGCACGACGGCGGGGCGATGGTCACACTCGCGGTCAACGCACGCGACGCGGAAACCATCATCTTCGCCGCCGAGAACGGGAGCATCTGGCTCTCCATCGTCCACCCGGATGCCTCGACTGACGGCACTCGCATCGTCGACCCCGGGAACGCGTACCGATGAGCCACCTACTCCTGATCTCCGACTCCGCCGAACTGCGGCAGCACGTCGCCGACGCGGCCCGTACCCGGATCTCGGTGATCGGTGCGCGACCGATACCCACCGGACCGTCGCAGCTGTTCCAACAGCTGGGCTCCGGAGCTGCCATCCCGCAGATCGTGCTCATCGACACCGATGCGGGCCTTGACGACGCTCTGTCCCTGTCCGGCAGGCTTTCCGCCGAAGTACCCGGGATGGCGATCATCCTGTTCAGCGAGCAGCCCGACTCCCTCGCCCTTGCCGCACTGCGGGCGGGTGCGCGTGACGTGGTCCGTCCCGATGCCGACCCCGACGAGCTCCGAGACGTCCTCAACCGCGCCGTCCAGTCGGTGAACGGCGCGCAGCAAGGCCATGGCGATCCCGCCAGCAACGGCAACGCCTCCACCAAGGGACGGGTTATCGCCGTGGTCTCGCCCAAGGGTGGAGTAGGCAAGACCACCGTCGCCAGCAACCTAGCTGTGGGCCTCGCGCGTGCCGCTCCCCTGTCCACCGTGCTGGTGGACCTCGACGTGCAGTTCGGAGACGTGGCCAGCGCGCTGAACCTCGACCCGGATTACACGCTTCTCGACGTGATCCGTGGCCCGGCCGTACAGGACTCGATGGTCCTCAAGACCTTCCTCACCCAGCACCCCACCGGCCTGTACACGGTGTGCGCCCCGCTCTCCCCCGCCGACGCGGACGAGGTCACCACCGCCGACATCGTCCAGCTCCTGCAGACGCTCGCTGCCGAGTTCCGCTACGTCGTGCTCGACACGGCACCCGGGCTCAACGACCACGCGTTGGCGGCGATGGACCAGGCCGATGATCTGCTCCTACTCACGAGCCTCGACGTGCCCGGCGTCCGAGCCATGCGCAAAGAGCTCGATATCTTGCGCGATCTGGGGCTGTCCTTCGAGGGGCGCCACATGGTGGTCAACTTCGCCGACTCCCACAGCGGGCTGAGCAAGTCAGACGTGGAGGCCACGATCGGCACCGGAGTGACACTGCTCCTGCCCCGTCACCGCGGAGTGCTGGCCTCCGTAAACCAAGGGGTTCCCCTCCTGCAGAACGACGGCCGCGACCCGGCGACCAAGCAGTTGCGCAAGCTGGTGGGTCGATTCACCACGGGTGCGATGCAGTCCGTCGACACCACCGAACCGACCCCAGTAGGGGGACGCCACCGAGTTCTGAGAAAGAGAGCCCAACGATGAGCCTGTCCGATCGCCTGCGGGCAGTCCGCGGCGCCGTCGGCACTGAAGAAGTCACCTCCGCCCCCGCGTCGGCGGACTCGGAGGCCGTTTCGCCTGTCGGCTCACCTTCAGAGATCACCGCCGCCCCGAGCACGCACGCCGCGGCCGTTCCCGAACCGAACTTCGCCGCGGACCCGGCGGGCGATCCGCTCATCGCGCTCAAGGAACGCGCAGCCTCGGCGTTGTTCGAGCGGATCGGCGCGCGCCTGAACAACCCCTCGCTCACCGAGAAGCAGCTCCACGACATGGTGCGAGCCGAGCTCAACAAGGTGGTCGAGGACGAGACCATCCCCCTCACCAGCGACCAGCGGCTTCGTCTCATCACCGACGTTCAGGCCGACGTGTTGGGCCACGGCCCGCTGGAGAAGCTGCTCGAGGACCCGGACATCAGCGAGATCATGGTCAACGGGCCCGACATGATCTACGTCGAACGCCGCGGCCAGATCACCCGCCACCCCTCGCGGTTCACCTCCGAGGAGCACCTTCGGCAGGTCATCGAGCGGATCGTCTCCCGCATCGGCCGCCGCATCGACGAGTCGTCGCCCCTCGTGGACGCCCGCCTCGCCGACGGCTCCCGCGTCAACGCCGTCATCCCGCCCCTCGCGGTCAACGGCTCGTCGCTCACCATCCGCAAGTTCTCCGCCGACCCGTTCCAGGTCCGCGACCTCATCGGGTTCGGCACGCTGTCCCCCGAGATGGCCGAATTGCTGCAGGCGTGTGTCGAGGCCCGGTTGAACATCATCGTCTCCGGCGGCACGGGCACCGGTAAAACCACTCTTCTGAACGTCCTGTCCTCCTTCATCCCCGACGGCGAGCGGATCGTCACCATCGAGGACGCGGTCGAGCTCCAGCTGCAGCAAGACCATGTGGTCCGGCTGGAGTCCCGCCCAGCCAATATCGAGGGGAAGGGCGAGATCAGCATCCGCGACCTCGTCCGAAACTCACTGCGCATGCGCCCCGACCGCATCGTCGTGGGTGAGGTCCGCGGCGGAGAGACCCTCGACATGCTCCAGGCCATGAACACCGGCCACGACGGCTCTCTCTCCACCGTCCACGCCAATTCGCCACGTGACGCCATCGCCCGTCTGGAAACCCTCGTCCTCATGGCCGGCATGGACCTGCCGCTTCGGGCCATCCGCGAGCAGATCGCCTCCGCCGTCGACGTGATCATCCAGCTCACCCGCCTGCGCGACGGCACCCGCCGCGTCACCGCCGTCACCGAGGTCCAGGGTATGGAGGGCCAGACCGTCACCCTGCAGGACGCATTCCTGTTCGACTACTCCGCTGGCATCGGCCCTGACGGCAAGTTCCTCGGCAAACCCCTGGCCACAGGTGTGCGCCCGCGCTTCACCGACCGGTTCAACGAGCTCGGCATCACCCTCTCACCCCGTGTCTTCGGGGTCACCGGCGACGGAGCAGGAGCTATCCGATGATCTCCTCCCTGCTCTCCTCCGCCGGCCTCGGGATCGTCGCGCTCGTCGCCGCCGCCGTCATGGCGACCTATCTGGTGATCTCCCCGGCGCCCGGCCACATCCCGCGCGAGCGCCGCCGGCCCGGCCAGTCCGCCGGCCCCGGCCTGCTGAACCGCGCGGCCGCCGCGCTGACCGAGGGGATCGACGCCGTCCTGCGCCGCCGCGGGACCCCCGGCGCCGGCGCGCTCGAACAAGCCGGCATCCGCATGCGGCTCCAGGACTACGTCTTCCTCGTCGTCGTCGCGGCCCTCGTCGCGTTCGCCCTAGGCCTGGTGCTCTCCGGCGTCCTCCTCGGCCTGTTCCTCGTCCTCCTGGTCCCACTTGGGGCCGTCGGGCTGCTCAAGGTCCTCGCCGCGCGGCGCCGCGCCGCCTTCGCCGACCAACTCGACGACTCTCTGCAGCTCATGTCCAGCAGCCTCCGAGCCGGACACTCCATGCTGCAGGCGCTCGCCTCCGTAGCGCGCGAAGCCGAGGAACCCACCTCCGAAGAGTTCGCGCGCATCATCAACGAGACTCGCGTCGGCCGCGACCTCGGCTCCGCGCTCGAGGAGACCGCCACCCGCATGGGCAGCCAGGACTTCGTGTGGGTCACCCAGGCCATCGCCATCAACCGCGAGGTCGGAGGAAACCTCGCCGAGGTGCTCGACGCCGTCGGCCACACCATCCGCGAGCGCAACCAGATCCGCCGGCAGGTCAAAGCCCTCGCCGCCGAGGGCAAGCTCTCCGCGTACGTGCTCATGGCCCTGCCGTTCGGAATCGGCGGCTTCCTGTTCATCTCCAACCCGTCCTACATCGGTGTGCTCACCGAGAGCATGCTCGGCTGGGGCATGATCGGCGCCGGCGTCGTCATGCTCGCAGTGGGTGGCTTCTGGCTGAGCAAGGTCGTGTCCATCAAGTTCTGACCGTCGGCCAACCCCTCCTCGCCGGTGCCCCAGTTTCCCCTCCCTCTTCCCCTCTCCCGTCTCCGCGAAAGGAGGCCCCACGATGCCGCTGACCGCCGTGTTGGCCGTGTTCGTTCTGTCCACGTCGATGTTCCTATTGTCCTGGAGCGTCTTCGCCGGCCGTGACAGCGCCCGCGTGCGCACCGTGGAGAACTTGCAACGCGGACTCACCGCGGGGTACGGGGTCGCCGCAGGCCCCGTCGACGACGAGGAGCAGGCCAGCAGCCGGATCGTGGACATCGCCCGGCGACTCACCCCACGCGGGACCGTCAAGCGGCTCGAGCGACTCATCATTCGCGCCGGCCGTCCGCAGGGGTGGACGATCGAGCGACTCATCGTGGTCAAGCTCGGCCTGCCGCTCGTCGTGGTGATGCTGGGCCTGCTGATGGTGAGCTCGCGGCCCGAGCCGCTGCTGCTCCTGCTGGTCCTCGGTACCGCCGTGGTCTGCTACTTCCTGCCCGAGCTGCTGCTCACCAGTCGCAGCCAGGAGCGCAACGACGAGATCCAGCTGGAACTCGCCGATACTCTCGACCAGATGACCATCGCCGTGGAGGCCGGGCTCGGCTTTGACTCCGCCATGGCTCGCGCCGGACGCAACGGCACCGGCCCACTCGCGCAGGAGCTCATCCGCACCTTGCAGGAGATCCAGGTGGGTCAGCTGCGCCGCACCGCCTACGAGAACCTCGCCCAGCGCACCGATGTGCCCGACCTGCGGCGCTTCGTCCGAGCGATCATCCAGGCGGACGCCTACGGCATCTCCGTCGCGGACGTCCTGCGCACTCAAGCCGCCGAGATGCGACTCAAGCGCAGGCAGCGGGCGGAGGAGAAGGCCCAGCAGGTGCCGGTCAAGGTGATCTTCCCCCTCCTGGTGTGCATCCTGCCCGTACTGTTCATCGTGCTGCTCGGTCCGACCGTCATCAACATGATGGAGGCGTTCTCCTGACGTGACCACTCCCGTCACCGCCCTGATCTGCGCCCTCCTCTGCGGTGGTGCCGCCGCCGCGCTCACCCGGTGGATGCGCCGGCTCGCCGAGTCGGATTCGCGGTGGCTGCGCAGCGGACTGCACGTGGCGCTCGCCGCGGCCGGGGGCGCCGGTGCCGCGGCGCTCGCGACGAACTGGGCCGAGCTGGTGGCATTCGCCGCGCTTGCGGTGGCGTGCGGCCTGCTCATCGCGATCGACCTGGCGGTGTTCCGGCTACCCGACGCGATCGTCGGCCCGCTCTATCCCGCCCTGTTCGCCGGGCTCGCGGTGTCCGCCTGGCTCACCGACGACTGGGCAGGACTCGGACGGGCCGCCGCCGCGGCCGTCGCGCTGCTCGGCTTCTACTTCGTCCTCGCGCTGATCAACCCGTCCGGCCTCGGGTTGGGTGACGTCAAGCTGTCGGGCGCGCTCGGGGCGCTCCTCGGCTGGCTCGGCTGGCCCGCCGTCCTCGCCGGCACCCTCGCCGCGTTCGCGCTCAATGCCGTCGTCGCGCTCGTGCTCCTCGCGTCCCGACGGGTCACCGCCAAGAGCGGGATCGCGTTCGGCCCAGCGATGATCCTCGGCGCGGTACTCGGCGCCGCCTACTGGGTGGCGCGCTCAGCAGCCTTCGCCGGTTAGACGGGCTGGCGCGCCCCGCGGTCGGCGGCACCGCGGCCGCGCTCGCGCCGCAGCGTCGACAGCCGTCGGCCTAGCGCCACGACCACCACGACCACCGAGGCGATCGCCGCGGTCCACACCAGGGCGGCCGACTCGTGTTCGCCCGAGGTGCGGCCGTACGCGACCCACGCGAGGCCCCATGCGGTGGCCAGCGCCGGCGGGATCCGCCCGCCGCTGATGAGCGCGGTGGCCACGCCGACCGCCGCGGCCACCACGATGCCGACGATGCCGAACGGCACCTCGACCACCACGTCGACGCCCGCGCTCGCGAGCCACGCGTAGGTGTTGGCGAAGAACGCCACGGACACCCAGCCCAGGTACAGCCCGAAGGTGCCGTCGGTGACCACGGACTCGACCACCCCGCCGATCCGCGGCGCGCCGAGGATGTACAGGATGCGCACGAGCACGGCCAGCAGCAGCACGATCACGATGACCGAACCCAGGATCAGTTCCAGCTGGACCGCCCAGATCCACGCCGCGTTGAGCAGCACCGATGCCAGCGCCCACGGCCGCAGCGCCGCCTGCCGGGCCGACCGACGGGCGGTCGGGGTGAGCTGCCACAGGGCGTACGCGGCGAGGCCGATGTAGATGACGCTCCAGATGCTGAACGCCGACCCGGCGGGGGCGACCGGCGTGGCGTCGGCGGACAGGACTCCGCCGGCGGCCTCGGCGATAGGGGTGCCACCCATCGCGCCACTGCCGAAGAACGCGGCCACGATCGCCGCGGCGGTGCCCAGCACGGTGATGACCGGCAGTGCCCAGCCGGTCGGCGTCGCGAGGGTGCCCGGGCCGGCGACGTCGGCGGGCCCGCCTGGTTCTCCGAGGTCACCGGGGCGCCCGGAGGATGTATCGGCCGCGGGATTCATGTGAGACCTCATAACTCCACCCAACCACGCGGGGGCCGATGTCGCAGCCGGAGTCCGGCCCCGGAGACGACTGCCAGCGTCCGACGGGAGGTGCCGTCCGACGGGCGGTCAGCGGTTGACCGGAGTGGTCGGCGCCCAGCTGAAGCCGCGATCGAACAGGTACCGCGACTCCGGGTCCTCCGCGAGGATGACGTCCACCCCTTCCCCGGACAGTGCGACCCCCGCCGGGACCGGCGCCCATGTCAAGACCACGGTGCGTTCGTACTCGCGCACCAATGGACGGTCTCCCTCCCGTGCCGGGTAGAGATCGATCAGCACCCGGTCTCCGTCCACGGAGTAGCGGCCCTCGTAGAACTCCCCGTTCGCCAGCCTCAGGGCGAACCGCGCGTGCTCGACCCCGTGCTGGCCGAACGCCACCTGCTGCCAGCGCGCGTCCTCGACGAGCTGGTCAGCGGGCGGAGCGGTGTCCTCGACGACCCGGTACACACCCGGTAGCCCCGGTGACATCGGCGCCGCCACGCCGGCGCCACCAGTCATCGTCGCGAACACCGTTCCCGAGACGCCCAGCACCGCGACCGCCGTCAGTGGCCCCGCCCACCGGGCGACTCGCTGCAACCGTGTCCAGGGCACGGGGCGGGGGAGCATCGGCGCGGGCACCGGTCGACCGGTGAGGATCCTGCCCAGGTGCGCGAACCACGGGGCCGCGACCACCAGACCCGCCAGCGTCATGACCAGAGTGAGCTGCTTGACCGGAACGTCGAAGGTCATGTTGAGCAAGAAGACCACGGCCATCACCGCGGCTGCCACGAGCCCACCCAGCCACGCCGTCCGCCGGAACAGAAGAAGCGCCGCAGCCACCACCTCGGCCACTCCCGCCAGGATCTGCACGATCGGCGAGAAGGCCATGAACCGCCAGAGCAGGCCCATCGGGCTCATCTCACCGAATGTCGTCAGGGAGTCGCCGTAGTCGGCCACGCCCATCTGCATGAGGAACACCTTGGACCAGCCGTAAATCAGCAACGTGCAGGCCAACCAGAGGCGCAGCACCCAGTGGGCGATCCAGCCTGCAGTCACCCACCGGCGCCGGGCTCGGCCGGAGTCGGTGGGCCCGACGTCAGTGGATGTCGGGGGTGTGGGCGCGAGGGTGTCGCGCGGAACGGCCACGGAGAGATCGGCGTCCTGATTCATGACCTCGATAGTAGGAACCCTGAGTGCCCCTGACGGGGGACTCAGGGTCCGGTTCAGGGCGCACGCCGGTACGCCCGCCCCTCGGTCAGACGTCGGCGCGGAACCTCCGCAGTCGCAGGCTGTTGGCCACCACGAACACCGACGAGAACGCCATCGCCGCCCCCGCGATCATCGGGTTGAGCAGCCCGGCCGCGGCCAGCGGCAGCGCCGCGACGTTGTAGGCGAACGCCCAGAACAGGTTGCCCCGGATCGTGCCCAGCGTGCGCCGCGACAGGCGGATCGCGTCGGCCGCCGAGCGCAGGTCGCCGCGGACCAGGGTGAGGTCGGAGGCCTCGATCGCCGCGTCCGTGCCGGTGCCGATCGCCAGACCCAGGTCGGCGGTGGCGAGAGCGGCCGCGTCGTTGACGCCGTCGCCCACCATCGCGACGACCCGGCCCTCGGACTGCAGGCGGCGGACCACCTCGACCTTGTCAGCGGGCATCACCTCGGCAATCACTGTCTCCGGGCCGGGATCGATCCCGACCTCGGCGGCCACCGAGGCGGCCACGGCGGCGTTGTCGCCCGTGAGCAGGACGGGCGTGAGCCCGAACTCACGGAAGCGACCGATGGCCTCGGCCGAGGTGTCCTTGATCTGATCGGCCACCACGAGAACCCCGCGGGCTTTCCCGCCCCAGCCCGCTGCGACCGCCGTGCGGCCGGCCTGCGCGGCCTCGGTGAAGGCCGCCTCCAGCTCCTGCGGCAGCGGCATGCCCCGCTCTGCCAGTAGGGCGGGCCGGCCGACGACGACCACCTCGTCGTCGTCGACACCCTCCACGGCGTCCGCGCCGACCGCACGGCGGACACCGGCGCCGCCACCCACCCGGCCCGATACGCCCAGGCCCTCGTGGTTCCGGAAGCCCTCGACGGCCGGCAGCGCGCCGACCTCCTCGCGCGCACCCGCGGCGATCGCGCGGGCGATGGGGTGTTCGGAGGCGTCCTCGACGGCGCCGGCGCGGCGCAGAACCTCGGCGCGGTCCTCGCCGCGCGCGACAGTTGTAGTGACCAGCGCGTGGCGGCCGGTGGTGACGGTGCCGGTCTTGTCCAGGACGATGGTGTCGACGGCGCGCGTGGACTCCAGCACCTCGGGACCCTTGATGAGGATGCCCAGCTGGGCGCCGCGCCCGGTGCCCACCATGAGCGCCATGGGCGTGGCCAGGCCGAGCGCGCACGGGCAGGCGATGATGAGCACTGCCACGGCGGCCGTGAACGCCATCGACGCGCCACCCCCGGTGACCAGCCAGTACAGATGCGTCGCCACCGCCAGCACCAGCACGACAGGCACGAACACGCCGGAGATGCGGTCGGCCAGACGCTGCGCGGCGGCCTTGCCCGACTGGGCGTCCTCGACCATTTGCGCCATCTGCGCGAGCTGCGTGTCCGCGCCGACGCGGGTCGCGCGCACGACGAGGCGGCCGCTCGCGTTGACGGTGCCGCCCACCACCGCGTCACCCGGGCCGACCTCGGCGGGCACGGACTCGCCGGTGACCATGGAGGTGTCGACCGCGGAGGCGCCGTCGACGATCTCGCCGTCCGTGGCGATCTTCTCGCCCGGACGCACGACGAACTCCTCGCCGACCTGCAGCGCGTCCACCGGGATGCGTGTCTCCACGCCGCCGCGGAGGACGGCCACGTCCTTGGCGCCCAACTCGAGCAGCGAGCGCAGGGCGGCGCCGGCCGAGCGCTTAGAGCGGGCCTCGAAGTAGCGGCCGAGCAGGATGAACGTGGTGACGCCCGCCGCGGCCTCGAGGTAGATGTCGCCCGCGCCGTCGCTGGGCGAGAGGCTGAACTCGAACCCGTGCGTCATGCCGGGCATACCGGCGTGGCCGAAGAACAGCGCGTACAGCGACCACGCCAGCGCCGCGGACGTGCCGAGCGAGACGAGCGTGTCCATGGTGAACGCGCCGTGGCGCAGGTTGATCGCCGCCGCGCGGTGGAACGGCCACGCGCCCCACACCACGACCGGCGCGGCGAGCGTGAGCGAGAGCCACTGCCAGTTGGTGAACTGCAGCGCCGGGATCATGGCCATCGCGATGACGGGGATCGACAGGATGGCTGAGATGAGGACGCGGCGGCGCAGGTCGTCGACCCGATCGGGGCCGGCGGCGTCGTCGGTCTGGTTGTGCGCGCTGCCGACCGTACGGCCGGCGTCGGCGGCGGCGCTGTCCGTGTCGGACGCGTCGCCGGTGGCGGCGTCGCCCGTGGCGGGCTGACGAGTCCGGGGCTTCGGCAACCTCGCGTGGTATCCCGCCTGCTCGACGGTGTCCAGCAGGAGCTGCGGCTGCAGGCCCTCCGGGATCCGGACGCGCGCCTTCTCGGTGGCGTAGTTGACCTCGGCGGTGACGTCGTCGAGCTTGTTGAGCTTGCGCTCGATCCGGTTCGCGCACGACGCGCAGGTCATGCCCTCGATCTGCAGCTCAACGAACGTCGTGGGGGGCGCCGCGCCGGTGGCGCGCGCCGAATCGGCGGCGGAGGTCCGGGTGGAGTCACTCGTGGTCATGGCGGTCAGGCCTCCGTGAGTGTGTACCCGGCCTCGTCCACGGCGGCGCGGACCGCCGCGGGATCGACCGGGTCGGAGGAGACGACGACGAGGCGGCCGGACTCCAGATCGACCTCGACCTCCGTGACGCCGGGAATCTCGGAGACCTCCTCCTTCACGGACGCGACGCAGTGGCCGCAGGTCATGCCGGAGACGGTGTAGGTGGCGGACATGGTGTTCCTTCTTTCAGTCGGCTGTGTGGGGCGTGATGCTCGGACCTGGTTCAGTTCCGGGCGCGGCTCACGATCGGACCAGGCGGGCGATGGCGGCGTTCGCCTCGGCGAGTTTTGCCTCGGCCTCGGGGCCGCCGTGCTCGATGGCGCCGGCGACGCAGTGGCCGAGGTGCTCCTCCAGCAGGCCCAGCGAGACGGACTGCAGCGCCCGGGTCATGGCGGAGATCTGCGTGAGGATGTCGATGCAGTACTTGTCCTCCTCGACCATCCGCTGCAACCCGCGGGCCTGCCCCTCGATGCGACGCAGCCGCTTGAGGAGGTCGTCCTTGTGGGGGGTGTATCCGTGCTCGGTCATGGCTCATACGGTACCCCCCTAGGGTATGCCTTGCAAGGGTGGCGATCTGCTCGCCGCTACCGGTGTCGTTTCGCGGCGGTTCTTTCTATGGTCGAGACCACACCTGCTTCTCGTTGTCGACCAGTCGAGAAAGGAACGGCAGTCATGACCGCACAACCCGAAAACGTTGCCCGCCCCCGCCTTCCGGTGCAGCTCGCCTCCCTCGTCGTGGGCGTGGTGTTCCTGCTCGTGGGGATCGCGGGATTCATCCCGGGCATCACCACCGACTACGACTCGATGCAGTTCATCGGCCACGAATCCACGGCCATGCTGCTCGGCGTGTTCCAGGTGTCGATCCTCCACAACGTCGTCCACCTGGTGTTCGGCGTGCTCGGCATCCTCATGTCCCGCACCCCGGCTCAAGCCCGCCTGTTTCTGCTCGTCGGCGGCATCGTCTACCTCGTCCTGTGGATCTACGGAATGCTCGTCGGCCACGACTCGGCGGCGAACTTCGTGCCGCTCAACACGGCCGACAACTGGCTGCACCTGGGCCTGGGCATCGGCATGGTCGCTCTGTCCTTCCTCCACCGCGGTCGTCCGGCCGACACCTGAGCACTCGTCATGACGAGACGGAGCAAGTCGACGCCCGACCGTGTCGCCGACCTGTGGGGCGACCGCACGCCCTACGGGCCCGGTGAGCGATGGCCCGTTCGGGTGGACATGCACCTGGCCGACGGTGTGGCGGAGACCGACGTGGAGCGGTGGGTCCAGACGGCGTCGATCCTGCACTCCAACGGCGACGCCTTGGACATCGCGGTCCGCGACGACCGGATCGCCGGCGTGCGCGGCCGCGCGGTCGACCGGGTCAACCGCGGCAGGGTGGGGGTCAAGGACCTGTACGGATGGCAGGCCAACGCCTCGCCCGACCGGCTCACCCGGCCACTGGTCCGCGAGGACGGCGAGCTCGTGGAGACGGACTGGGACACCGCGATGGAACGGATCGTCGGCCGCACCAACGAACTGCTGGAGGAGCAGGGCCCCAGTGCGATCGGCTTCTACACCACCGGTCAGCTGTTCGCCGAGGAGTACTACACGCTCGGCGTCATCGCGCACGGCGGCATCCGCACCAATCACGTGGACGGCAACACCCGGCTGTGCACGGCCACGGCCGCCGCGGCTCTCAAGGCCTCCTTCGGCTGCGACGGCCAGCCCGGCTCCTATGCCGATATCGACCACGCCGACGTCATCTGCCTCTACGGCCACAACATGGCCGAGACCCAGAGCGTCACGTGGATGCGGATCCTCGACCGACTCGCCGGGGACGATCCACCACAGCTGCTGTGCGTGGACCCGCGTCCGACCCCGGTCGCTGAGCACGCGACCCTCCATCTCGCCCCGAGACCGGGAACCAACCTGGCGTTGATGAACGGCCTGATCCACGAACTCCTGGCCGCCGGCCACGTCGACCACGACTACGTGGACCAGCACACCGTCGGATACGCCTCATTGGAGCAGCAGGTCGCCGATTACCCGGCCGAGCGGGTGGCCGAGATCTGCGACGTCCCGGCCGAGCAGATCCGCGCCGCCGCCCGTCTGATCGGGAGCGCCGAGCGCCTGATGTCCACTGTGCTGCAGGGTTTCTACCAGTCCAACCAGGCCACGGCGGCGGCCGTCCAGGTCAACAACATCCACCTGCTCCGCGGCATGCTGGGTCGGCCAGGCTGTGGCGTCCTGCAGATGAACGGCCAGCCCACCGCGCAGAACACCCGCGAATGCGGGGCCGACGGGGATCTGGCCGCCTTTCGGAACTGGTCCAATTCCGCACACGTCGAGGATCTCGCCCGGATCTGGAACGTCGACCCGATGGACATCCCGCACTACACCGCCCCGACACACGCCATGCAGATCATGCGCTACGTCGAGGAGGGGTCGATCCGGCTGCTGTGGGTGAGCGGGACGAACCCGGCCGTCTCGCTACCGGAACTCCGCCGGATCCGGTCGATCCTCTCGCAGGAGCGACTGACTCTGGTCGTGCAGGACATTTTCCTCACCGAGACCGCGCAGCTCGCCGACGTCGTGCTGCCAGCGGCGACCTGGGGCGAGAAGACCGGCACGTTCACCAACACCGACCGGACCGTCCACTTGTCGGAGAAGGCCGTCGAGCCGCCCGGGGAGGCCCGGCCGGACCTCGACATCTTCATAGACTACGCCCGGCGGCTGGGACTGAAAGACAAGGACGGCGAGCCGCTGATCACGTGGCACGACCCCGAGTCCGCCTTCGAGGCGTGGAAGGAGTGCACCCGCGGTCGGCCTTGCGACTACACCGGCTTCACCTACGACAAGCTCCGCGGCGGCTCCGGCATCCAGTGGCCGTGCAACGAGGCCCACCCCGACGGCACCGAACGGCTCTACTCGGACGGAAAGTTCTGGGCCTCCCCCGACTACTGCGAGAACTACGGCCGCGACCTGGTCACCGGCGCCCCGAAGGACGCCACCGAGTACAAGGCGATGAACCCGGAGGGTAAGGCGATGCTCAAGGGCGCGGAGTACGTCCCCGCCCACGAGTGCCCCGACGATCAGTACCCCCTTCATCTGATCACCGGCCGCACGATCTATCACTTCCACACCCGAACCAAGACGGGGCGGGCCCCCGAACTCCAGTCCGCCGCCCCGGAGGTGTGGGTCGAGATCTCCGCGGCAGACGCCGCCGCCGCCGGGATCACCGACGGCGACGGCACGCTGATCACCACGCCCCGCGGGCGGGTCCGCGCCGCCGCGCGCATCACCGGGATCCGGCAGGGCGTGATCTTCCTGCCGTTCCACTACGGATACTGGGATTCCGCCAGCGGCCCCGGCCCGGATGAGGACGCCCCCGCCACGGCCGCCAACGAGCTGACACCCACGGATTGGGACCCTGTGTCGAAACAGCCGATCTTCAAGACCGCCGCCGCGCGGATCACCCGGATCGCCGACGACGGGGACACCGCCCGCAGCGAGGCGGCGACAGCGCTCGCGGGAGGAGCGTCATGAAGCTCGGGCGCGTCCTGCGCGAACTGCACCGCTCCGAGGTCGCGCTGGGGCGAAAACTGCTCCAGACCTCCGAGCGCCACCGGGTGGACCACGAAATCCACCACGTCGCCCGCGATCTCGTGGCCTGGTCGCGGACCCACATCGCCGAGATCGCCCGGATCGGCGGCGACTACGACCAGGACCTCGACCCCGCTCCCCGGCTCGAGCTGGGACCGGCCGCCAAGGTGCGGGAGAAGGGTAGCGAGGTCATCGGCCGGGTCGGCGATGCAGAACTGCTCCTTCTCGAGGACCTGCGCACGGTCTATATGGAGGCCTCAGGAGTCGCCATGGACTGGCTCCTCATCGCCCAGGCGGCCCAGGGGTTGCGACACCGCGATCTCCTCGCCGTCGCGGAGGAATGTCAGCCACAGACCACGCGTCAGGCCACGTGGGCCCAAGCGAAGCTCAAGGAAATCGCCACTCAGATTCTCGTCAGTTGAACAGAAGAGGAGACGTCATGCCCAAGACCGGTAAGGACGGCCACGCCAAGGAGAGCGAACTGCCCTCGACCCTCCAGCGCAGCGACCAGAAGGCCAAGGACACGTTCGCCAAAGCTTATGACTCCGCCGAGGAGGAGTACAGCAGCGAATCCCGCGTGGCCCGCACCGCCTGGGGCGCGGTGAAGCACACGCACGAGAAGGTCGGCGACCACTGGGAACCCAAGGACTCCTCCGGGCCGTCGGACTCGAAGTCGGAGAGCGGGGGCCCGAACCCGTCCGGGAAGTCCGAGGGCGGCGTCGACGCCAACGCGACCAAGGAGCACCTCTACGAGCAGGCCCAGAAGCTCGACATCCCGGGCCGCTCGGACATGACGAAGGACGAGCTCGTCGACGCGCTGCGCAAGGCCAACGACAAGGAGACGCGCAAGAGCCGCGACAAGTGAGAGGCCGGCCGGGCGGGCCGCATCGTCTGACGACATGACGAGCAGAGCAACCCCGTGATCCGCCGCGAGCACCTCGCGTGGAATCTGCATGTCGCCGGACTGCGCTACCGGTTCCGGGAGAGCCTGCAGCCGGTAGCCGCTCAGGCGGGTCCGCGCTGGCAGCCCGGGGTCTATTCTCCCCGCGTGGCGATGCATCCGGAGCGCCCGGTCGCGGGCGAGGCGCGCGTGGCCCTGTGGTGGCTGCCGGTCGGCGCCGGTGGCCACCTGGTGATTCACACCAGCCGCTGGAGGGAGCGCTACCGGGCCTGGCGCGAGCACCGGGACCCGCGTCCGCTGTTCCACGGCGCCCCGGAGACCTTCACCGATCCGCCCGATCACGACCTGCGGCGCCACGTGATCGAGATGGCGCCGGCCTGGGGACGCGTCGCCCCCTCGGTGGTCGTCGTCGCGACCGGCCCGGCGTGCACGCGGGGCCGCTCCGGCCGCCCGACTGCGGCTCAGCACCCGGGTGGGCGACAGGCATCGCGGTCGCCCGCGAGGCAGCTCCTTCCGCGCCGTCGCACGACGACGGGCCACCCTCCGACGACATCTCACCGCGACGGGCGATTCCCGACTAAGCTCCGCTTTATCGTGATCCACGCCATATGAGTCCGGGGGGACCGTGACACTTCGCCGCACCGCGCTCCGCGCAGCCGCCTTCGCCACCGCAATCGCCACCGCGTTCGCTTCGGGCGCCCTCACCGCGCCGGCCGCCGGCGCCCAGGGTTCGTCCAACGACCCGGTGCCCTCGTTCTACCAGCCGCCGGCCGAGCCTCCCAGCACTCCCGGCGCCCTCATCAAGAGCGAGCCGTTCCCGCTGGCCGGGGCGCTCCCGCCGATCCCCGGCGCCGGGCCGATCTCCGACGCCGCCGGGCCGCTGTCCACCGACGCGCAGCGCATCATGTACACCTCCGTCGGGTCGCGCGGCCAAGCGATCGCCGTGACCGGCGCCTACCTGCAACCGCGCGCACCGTGGACCGGGCCCGGGTCGCGTCCGCTGGCCGTCGTCGCGCCGGGCACCCAGGGCCAGGCTGACCACTGCGCACCGTCCAAGACCTTCCAGAATCTCGCCACCGTCCGCACCGACCCGCCGGGCGTGGGGTTCGGGTACGAGCTCATCCAGGCCTACGCGTTGCTCGCCCGCGGGTACGCGGTCGCCATGACCGACTACGAGGGCCTCGGCACGCCGGGCCTGCACTCGTACATCAATCGCGAGTCCCAGGCGCGTGCCGTGCTCGACCTGGCGCGCGTCGCGGCGTCGGTGCCGGGCGCCGACATAGCCCCGGACGCCCGCACGGTCTTCGCCGGCTACTCACAGGGCGGCGGCGCCGTCGCCGCGGCCGCCGAACTGCACCCGCAGTACGCGCCGGAGGTCAACCTGGTGGGCACCGCCGCGGGCTCGCCGCCGGCCGACCTGCTGGCCACCCTCGAGCAGGTCGACGGCACCGCGATCGCCGGAGTGATCGGCTACTCGCTCAACAGCCTGCTCGACGCCTACCCGGGGATGGGGCCGGTCATCGACCCGTACTTCAACGACCGGGGCCGCGCCATGCTCGCGGTCACCGCCGACCAGTGCATCGGCGAGACCGCGGTCCAGTTCTTCCAGCAGCGCACCACCGACTACACGGTCTCAGGACAGTCGGCCGGCGACATCGTGCGCTCCGAGCCGGTACTCATGGAATTCCTCGATCGCCAGCGGATCGGACGGCTCGCCCCCACGACTCCCGTGCGCGTCCTCTCGCCCGTGAACGACGACGTCGTCCCCGGCCACCAGTCGCAACAGTTGGGTCGCGACTGGTGCGCGCAGGGCGCCACCGTGGACATGGTCATCGACCCGATGCCTGCCGTCGCGCCCGGCCTGGTGATCGGTCACGCCGCACCCATGCTCACCGGACTGGACGGAAACCTGCGCTACCTCGACGACCGCGTCAACGGCGTCCCGGCGCCGAGCAACTGCGGGACCTACTGAGGCCAGCGACTCCGGACCACCGGGCCCCGGGGCTGGCGGCCCGGCCCCGGACCCGACGTCGACAAGACAGTTCCGCACGTATCGACCGAGAGACAGGTGCGCGGAACGCTCTTCTCGATGGGCCCCACCGTCCGCCCCCTACGCTTGCGCAAGCAGGTTGCGCAATTCGGTTGTAGACTCGCCGGAGTGACGCCCGCAGACCCGCCCACCGACCCACCACCCGACATCGACGCCCTGGCCGACGATCTCCGCCACGCGCTGCGTCCCCTGTGGCGACGGTTCAACTCCCACCGGACGTTGTCGATGGGCAAGGTCGGGATCCTCTCCCGCCTGGAGCAGCGCGGGCCCCTGACCGCGACCGACCTGGCCGGCCTCGAGCGAATCAGCCACCAGGCCGTCGCCAACGCCGTCCGCGAACTGCAGGATCTCGGACTCGTCTCCCGCAGTCCGGACCCCGCCGACGGCCGACGGACCCTCGTCACCATCACCGCAGACGGGCAAGAGCAGCTCCGCACCGAGTGGGCCGCGGGCCAGGACTGGCTGGCCCACGCGATCGCCGACCACCTCGACAACGCCGAGCGCGACCGTCTCGCGGCCGCGATCCCCTTGCTCCGCCGCCTCGAGTCCGAGGACGCGCGATGACTCCTTACCGCCGCCCGGCGCCCCGCTGGTTCGTCCAGGCCCTCGTCTACGCCGCGCTGACCAGCTCGATTGTCAGTTCCCTCGGCATGCTGCTGGTGCCGTCGGTCTCCGCGGAGTTCGGCATCCCGGTGAGCACGGCGCAGTGGATGCTCACGGCCAACCTGCTCGTCGGCGCGGTCGCGACCCCGATCATGGGTCGCCTCGCCGACGGCCCCCATACCCGCAAACTGCTGCTGACCAGTCTGGGTGTGATCTTCCTCGGGTCCATCATCGCCACGGTCGCGCCGAGCTTCACCGTCTTCCTCATCGGCCGCGCGCTGCAGGGACTGCTCTACGGCACGGTGCCCGTCACCATCGCCCTGGCCCGCCGGCACCTCACCTACACCGAATCGCAGCCCACCATCTCGACCCTCTCGGTCACCGTGTCGGTGGGGATGGGGCTGGGCTACCCGCTCACCGGCATCCTCGCGGCCACCTTCGACCTGCGGGCTGCGTTCGCCTTCGCGGCACTGTTCGTGGCCACCGCGGCGATCGGCGTCTGGCGCTTCATCCCCGCCGGCCCCGATCCGCTCGCGCCCCGCACGCCGTTCGACATGGGCGGGGCCCTGCTGTTGGGCGGCGGTCTGGCCGCGTTGCTGCTGTGGATCTCCGAGGGTCAGACCTGGGGTTGGGGGTCGGCGACGGCGCTCGTCGTCCTCGTGGTCGCGCTGAACACGCTCCTCTTCTGGATCGTGCACAGCATCCGCACGCTGCACCCCCTGGTCAACCTCCGCGTGGTCCGCCGGCCCGAGGTCCTGCTGGCCAACGCCACCGCGATCGGCCTGGGCACCGCCATGTACATCGGGTTGTCCATCGCGAGCCTCGTGGCGCAGGCGCCCGCCGACACCGGCTTCGGCCTGGCGGTGCCGCTGATGTGGGCGGGCTTCATGATGGCGCCCCTGTCGGCGGGCAGTCTCGTGGCCAACCGCACGGTCCGTGCCCTGTCCCGCCGCTACGACATGGCGGTCTTCCTCCCCGTCGGCGCGGCCGTGATGACGGTGGCATCGGTCCTGTTGTGGCTGCGGCACGGCGACTTCTGGACGCTGGCTATCGGCATGTTCCTCTTCGGTGCCGGGATCGGCTCGGGTTACGCCGCGATGCCCGCGCTCATCGCACGCAGCGTGGCGGTGGACCAGCTCGGCAGCGCGGTGAGCTTCAACCAGGTGCTGCGCACGGTCGGTGGCGCGATCGGCGCGGCACTGTCGGCCGCCGTCCTCGCCGCGCACCCCTCCGACTCCGCGTACTCGACCGACGAGGGAATCACCATGGCGTTCGGCGTGGGTGTGATCTGCTGCGCGACGGTGATGCTCGCGTTGGTGCTCCACGCCGTCCTGGGGCGACGACGACGAGCCCATCAGTAGCCCCGGCGTCCCGCATTCTGCGCGCGATCGCACGCGGCCATGCGCGTCGGAATCGACGTGCCTTCGGGATCGGAGTCAGGCCCAGGGGGTAGTGGCCTGGAGCACCGCTTCCTGCAACGCGCTGGTACGCAGTGCCGTGACGGTCTGATACTCGGGGTCGGCGACCATCTCGCTGAACGCGGCGCGGCTGGGGTATCGGACCAACAGAACGGCATCCCAGTCCTGGCCGGTCTCGGCGACCAGGACTGTGGAACCGTCACCCGCGTAGAGAACCTCAGCGCCGTAGCGGGGGAGGAACGTCTCGTTCAGCGCCGCGGCGTACCGCGCGTAGTCCTCTCGCCCGCCGTCGGCGAACCGGAGCAGGTTCAGCATCACCACCGGACCGCCGGGGTCTTCCTCCAGGTAGCGCTTGAGGTCTCTTCCGCGGGGATCGATAGCCATCAGTCGAGTATGGCCGCCTGCCGCGCCACGTTGGCCCAAACGGCCATCCTCACTTCTTCTGCCGTCGGCTGCCGCCGTGCCGGTCCTCCTGCGTGCCGACCGTGTCCGCGTCGACTCCGAACGCGGCCAGCTGTGGCTTCTCGCGAAGGCGGCGAACTCGCCCGTCCCGCGCCGCTCACGCACCTCGCCTGCGCTGCGGTCGTCGCCGGCGTCCGGAGCGGTGTCGAAGATGTGCGCCCCGAAGGACCGCCAGCAACTACGCGAAGTTATTTGTTCATGGGTAGCCACAAGTCCGGCTTCAGAAATTACCGATTCGAGACGAGGTGGGGCCGGTCATCCGGAACGGGTCAATAGTGGCGTGAGTTCTTGGACTGCGATGTTCGCGAGGTCGCTCAGGCGAAGCGCTGCGGCGTTGAGCAGGCTTCCGTCCACGACGGCCGTGGCCAGTGAGACCGGGACGTGTCGGTAACCGCAGGCGTCTAGCAGGTCGCGTAGTTGTCGGTCCATGATCTGCCGGTGCTCGCGCATGCGCAGTGAGAGGCGCTCGGATTCGCGCGAGCAGTCCACGACGATCCCCACATACCCCGCCAAGCGCCTATCGCTCAGGTCGGGACCGTAGAAGGCGAGCAGGAACAACTCGGCAGCCTCACGCGGCGTGGCACTCTCCGACGCCTCAACCAGGGCCTTGTCGGCTGCCAAACTGCGTTCAGTCTCGAGCCGGTCCACCGCGGCCAGGAGCAGGTCCTCTCTGGTGGAGAAGTAATAGCGGATCGACCCCAGCGGAACGTTCGCAGCCGCAGCGACCTGGCGGTGGGTCACCGCCGACATGCCGGAGCCGAACAGCAGAGACGTGGCGGCGTCCAAGATGGCTGAGCGGCGCTGCTGGCCTCGCACCTGTGCGGCTGACATCTGTGATCCCCTCACATTGTTATACGATCGTATCACTATGGGTTAGTGTCGTCGTTCCGGCGGCACGCGACGACTCGTCCGGTCACCCGCACTCCCCGCGTCAGAGGGCCCTCGGATTCTTCAAAGGAATCACCCATGAACCACACCATGACACCCGCCTCTCCTCGCGCCGCGGCACCCACCGTGGTGGTGGGCCTTGCCGCCATCGTCGGCCTCGTGCCGTTCGCGATCGACATGTACCTCGCGTCCCTGCCGGACATCGGCCGGGAGTTCTCCGCTCCGGTGTGGGCCACGCAGTTGACACTCACGGGCTACCTGCTCCTGCTCGGGGCCGGCCAACTCGTGGCGGGGCCCATCACGGATGCAGTGGGTCGCCGCCGGCCGTTGCTCATCGGTCTGGGACTGTTCGTGGCCGGCTCCGTGCTCGCCGCTGTTGCTCCGAGCATGAGCTGGCTCATCATCGCCCGCCTCCTCCAGGCCACCGGCGGGGCGCTCGGGGCGGTCGTCGCCAACGCCACCGTGCGGGACAGGGCCTCGGGCCATGCCGCCACTCAGCTGTTCGCCGTCCTCATGACGGTCACCGCACTGGCTCCGATCGTCGCCCCCGCCGTCGGCGGGTGGCTGGACGCCGTGCTCGGATGGCGCTCGGTCTTCTGGACCCTGGCGATCCTCGGCGTACTGACAATGCTCTATGCCGCAGCCTTTCTGAAGGAGTCCCACCCTGCAGAGCGTCGCACACCCGTGGCGCTTGGCTCGACCGCGCGTGGCTATAGGACACTGTTGACCTCCCGCACGTTCGTCCTGCCCTGGGCGGCCGTGGTCTCGATGTTCATGCTGCTGTTCGCCTACATCGGCGGCGCCAGCTACATCTACCAGGACGACTACGGTGTCAGCTCGGAAGCGTTCGGGATGCTGTTCTCCTGCACTGGCATCGCCCTGATGGCGGGCGCGTTCGGCGCGAACCGGTTGGCCAAGCGCCTCGAGCAGAACACGCTGGCCGTCACCGGCGTGGTCCTGTCCGGCGTCGGCTCCGCGCTGGCGGTGCTGGTGACCGTCGTCGGCGCGCCGATCGGAGTACTCGTCGCCACCGTCGCCGTGATCATGCTGGGCCTGGGTGTCGCCGAGCCCGCCCTCATGAGCAACAGCCTGTCCTCGGTAGAAGAGAACACGGGCCAGGCCGCTGCACTCCTCGGCGCCGGGCAGTTCGTCCTCGGCGCAGCCGCCTCCGCCATGGCCGGTCTCGTCGTCGCATCCGGCCCGGTCGCCTGGACCGGGCTACTACTGGCAATCGTGCTCCTAGCCCTGAAGCTCAGCCTGGCCAGCGCCCGCACCGGCCAATAAGCACCGCTGACTCCTGCTCGGTCTGGGCCGAGGACGGTTCCGGCGGCGATTTTTTGAGACGATCTCGGGCCAGTGGCTCACCTCGCGGGGCTACCGGAAAGTCGTCGTCGTCGCCACAGATCGCCCGACACCCGCTTAGCCCGGGGATCTCCCCGGCCAACGTCACCGCAGCCGCTGACGACTCGCAACGGCGTCCTGCACGGGAGGGCCGTATTCGGTCGCAACCGGGACCCTGCCCTGGCTGCGACCGAGGCCCCTCCGGTGATCGCCGATCGACCCAGTGGCTTCACCCCCGAGCCTGCCTTCGACTCCACCAGGTCTCTCCTCCTGGTCCGAAAGCCCTTCCCTCGGGGCGGTTACGGCCCCAGTAGCCGGAGATCGATGCCCGCTCTCGGCCGGACCCCACGTTCCCGGCACGGATGCGGTCGCACGTGCTTCGTCACCGCATCCGACTCGCCGCGGGCGAACACCTGCACGTCGCCGCCCGGCCACGTCACGCGCGCACCGGGTCAGGGCGATAGCCGCCACGCACCGCTCACGACCACACTCGCACCGTGCTGGACTGTGCGGGCCCATGGTCCGGCGACACCCTCCTCGCCGTGGACCACGAAATCGAGCCGGATCTCACTCGCGTCAGTAGGCACCCTGCGCGCGGTGTATGCACGCACCGCAGAGTCGTCTCCTGCGGGGACGGGATCCCGGCGGCCTGGCGATGCTCGACATCCATACCCGAGCCCACTCGACCGAGTCGGACCCGAACGCACCGAAGCCCGTCAGTGCCCGCGCTTGATCCATTCCTCGAGGTGCGGGGACTCGTCGCCGACCTTCGTGCCGTCACCGTGACCGGTGTGCACGAGGGTCTCCGCGGGGAGCGTGAGGATCCGCTCGCGGATGGAGGTGATGATCGTCGGGAAGTCCGAGTAGGAGCGGCCGGTGGCGCCCGGCCCGCCCGAGAACAGTGTGTCGCCCGAGAACAGGACACCCGCCTCGGGAACGTGGAACACGCACGAACCCGGCGAATGCCCAGGGGTGTTCATCACCTCGACGCGGGTGCCGGCGATCTCGAACTGCTGACCGTCCTGCAGCTCACCGTGGGACACGTCGGGATGCGTCTCGTCCCACAGCATCTGGTCACCCGGGTGGACGAGGATCGGGGCGTCGAGCTTCTCGGACAGCTCCGGCGCCACGGTGATGTGGTCGTTGTGGGCGTGCGAGCACAGGATGCCCTTGACCTTCCGCCCCCCGACCGCGTCGATGATCGGCTGGGCCGTGTGGGCCGCGTCGATCACGAACACCTCGGAGTCGTCCCCGAGGATCCAGATATTGTTGTCCACCTCCCATTCGCCGCCGTCGAGAGCGAAGATCCCGCTCGTGACGACCTTCTCTATACGCAGCCCGCCGGCGTAGCCGGCACTGGTGTAGGTCTCACTCACAACGTCACCACCGATCGCAGTACGGAACCGGACTTCATGGCGTCGAACGCCGCCTCGACGGCGTCGATACCGATCCGCTCGGAGACGAACTTCTCCAGCGGCAGTCGACCCTGCAGATGCAGGTCGACGAGCATCGGGAAATCCCTCTCGGGCAGGCAGTCGCCGTACCAGGAGGACTTGAGAGACCCGCCGCGGCCGAAGAAGTCCAGCAGCGGGAGCTCCAGGCGCATCTCCGGCGTGGGAACTCCCACGAGGACGACCGTGCCGGCGAGGTCGCGGGCGTAGAACGCCTGCTCGTACGTCTCGGGCCGGCCGACCGCGTCGATCACCACATCGGCACCGAAACCGCCGGTGAGCTCCTGGATCGCGGCGACGGGGTCGGTGGAGGTCGAGTTGACCGTGTGGGTCGCCCCGAAGTCCTTGGCCCACTCGAGCTTGGTGTCGTCGATGTCCACCGCGATGATCTCGGAGGCCCCGGCGAGTCGCGCGCCCGCGATCGCGGCGACGCCCACACCGCCGCACCCGATCACGGCCACGGACTGACCGCGGGTGACCCTGCCGGTGTTGATCGCGGCACCGATGCCAGCCATCACGCCACAGCCGAGCAGACCGGCGACCGCCGGGTCGGCCGACGGATCGACCTTCGTGCACTGGCCCTCGTGGACCAGCGTCTTGTCGATGAACGCCCCGATACCAAGTGCGGGCGTGAGCTCGGTGCCGTCGGTGAGGGTCATCGGCTTCGACGCGTTATGAGTGTTGAAGCAGTACTCGAGCTGCCCGCGCTTGCACGCACGGCACTCGCCACACACCGCGCGCCAGTTGAGGACGACGTAGTCACCCTCGGCCACGTGCGTGACGCGCTCCCCGACGGACTCGACGACACCGGCGGCCTCGTGACCCAGGAGGAACGGATACTCGTCGTTGATGCCGCCGTCACGGTACGCCAGATCGGTATGGCAGACGCCGCACGCCTGCACCCGCACGATGACATCGTTGGGGCCCGGATCGGGAACGACGACGTCGACCAGTTCGACCTCGGCGCCCTTACTACGGGCGATGACGCCCTTCACGGTCTGCGACATGGATTTTCTCCTTCGGGAATGTGATTTCTATGAGTTGTGTGCGTCGCCGGGCGGCGCCGCCCGGCGATATGTCGATAATGCGAAGTCGTTGGCCTGGGAGTGTTCAGTCGACGCGCGACGGGTGGCGGGTCAGCGCCATGACCTCCATGTCCATGTAGGGGAACAGCGGGAGTCCCTGGAGCAGCTCGTGGAGTTCATCGGCCGACTCGACGTCGAAGATGCTGATGTTGGAGTACTGGCCGACGATGCGCCAGAGCTCCTTCCACTTCCCCGAACGCTGCAGCTCCTGGCTGTACGCCTTCTCGCGCGCCACCGTCTCGGCGCGCACCTCCGGGTCCAAGTCGTGCGGGATCTTGACGTCCATCCGGACGTGGAACAGTGCCATTGTCGGCCTCTCCTTCGTGTCTGTGGTGTGGGTCGGGCGGTGATCAGCGGCGGGTGAAGCGCTCGACCGCGTCGTGGTCGAGCTGCACGCCGAGTCCCGGCCCCTCCGGGAGGTGCACGCGGCCCTCTTCGTAGCGGATCGGCGTGGTGACGTACGTCTCGGCCAGCAGCAGCGGGCCGAACAGCTCCGAGCCGTAGTTGAAGCCGGGCTCGGCGCATGCCAGGTGCAGCGAGGCGAGCGTGCCGATCGGCCCCTCCAGGGAGGTGGCGGCGTGGCAGGCGATCCCGGCGGCGCGGGCGATGGCGACCGTCTCCTTGCCCCGGGTCAACCCGCCGAGCTTGGTGGTCTTGACGGCGATGACCCCGGCGGCGTCGCGGCGGGCGACCTCGAGTGCGTCGTGCGGCGACTGGACCGACTCGTCGGCCATGAACTGCACCGGCAGGGACCGGTTGAGCTCGGCGAGCACCTCGACCTGCTCGGTGGGGGTCGGCTGCTCGATGAGCTCGATCCCGGCCTCCACCAACGCGGGCAGGTGGACGTTGGCGGTGAAGCGGTCCCAGCGGGCGTTGATGTCGACCCGCAGGCCGGCGCGACCGTTCAGCCGCTCCGCGAGCGCGGCGATCCGGGCCACGTCCTCCGCCGGCTCCAGCGCGCCCATCTTCAGCTTGAAGGTGCGGTGCCGGTCCGCCGCCATGAGCTCGTCGATCTCGGCGACCATCTCCTCGAGCGGCATCGCGCCGAGCGCCCAGGTGCACTCGATCGAGTCCCGCACCGCTCCGCCGAGGAGCGAGCGCACGGGCACGTCGAGCGCGCGCGCCCACGCGTCGAACATCGCGATCTCGAGGGCGGCCTTGGCGAAGCGGCCGCGGGCGACGACGCCCTCCATCGCCTCGAGCACGGCGGGGATCTCGTCCACCCGCCGGCCCACGGCGACCGGGGCGAGGTACTTCTCGACCAGCACCTGCATGGTCTCGGCCGACTCGCCTCCCCACCAGGGCCCGCCCGGCGTCACGCCCTCGCCGTACCCCACGACCCCGGACTCGGTGGTCACGGAGACGAGCAGGATCGCCTGTGCGGTGGCGGTGGTCGTCGCGAACTTGTGCGGCCGGATGAGCGGCACGTCGAGGATCCGCGTCTCCACGGAACGGATGGTCAGGTCAGACATGGGGGTCCTTTGCTGGGTCGGCCGGTGAACCGCCGAGGCCCCGGCCGCTCGTGGCGACCGGGGCTGACGGAGGGGTACTGCGCGAGTCGGGCCCGGTCAGGCCACGTAGCGCTTCTCGGAGACGGGATCCAGCACGAAGTCGTACTCGACCTCGTCGATGCCGTCGGCGTTGGGCTCCGGATGCAGAACGAGCTCCGGCTTGACCGCACCGGCGACATCGTCGTCGACCCACTGGCCACCCTCGAAATACAGCTGGGTGGTGATGAGGCGCTTGCCCGGCGCGGTCACCTTGAGGTGCAGGTGCGCGGGACGCCACGGGTGGCCGCCATAGCTGGCGATGAACTCACCGGTCGGCCCGTCGTGCGGGATCTGGTACGGCGCCGGCTGGACCGTGGTGATGTGGAAGTGCCCCTCGGCGTCGGTGCTGAACGTGGCACGCAGGTTCCACGTCGGGATCCCGAGCCCGTCGTCGAACTGCGAGTAGTAGCCGTCGGAATCGGCGTGCCACAGCTCGACCGTGGCACCCTCGATGCCCTTGCCATCCAGGTCACGGACCTGGCCGCGGAAGATGAACTGGGTCCCCTTCTCGTCCTCACGCATCGGCATGACGCCCTTGGAGCCCAGGTTCGGGGCATCCGGCACGTAGTACGGCCCCTCGATGGAGCCCTTGGTGCCGCTGAAAATCCGGCTGTTGGAGTCCTCGATGAAGTGCTCGAGGAAGACGTCCAGCCACAGCGGCCACTCGCCACCCTCACCGACCTCGATGAGCCACTGCTTCAGGACGCGGTACTCGTCGTAGGTGACCTCGTGCTCATAGATCACCTCCGACAGCTTGGTCAGAACATCCTTGTAGATGGCGGCCGCCCGCTCCTGGGAGGTGTCGGAGGTGAAGCGATTGCCCTTGAACTTGTCGGTGGCGGCGCTTCCGGAGCCGGCGGCGCTCGGGACTGCGATGGTGGACATGCTTCTCCTTGGAGGATTGGGATATTATCGGCGGTGGACGCTGAATGTTGATGGCTCGCCTCGTCGCCGCAGACACTTGGGGGGCCGCCGACTGCGGTCGCTCCCCTCTGGGGTTTCTGCAATTCGTACGCACTGATCGGAGCGAGCCGAGGGCAGGATGAGGTTGCGCGCAAGCCGTGCTCGCCGGCACGCGGCCCGTCAGCAGAGCACAGCAGTTCACCACACGGGAATCACAATGGGGGATGGCTCGATGACGGAGACAGTCACCCCGCACTGATCAGTCATGCTCGACCAGAATGGTGGCACCCCCGTCCGCGAAGTTGGCGACATCTGCCTGAGCGGCCTGCCCCTCTGGCGAGGCCAGTGCGGCATCGAGCGCCTCCCTTGTCGGGAAGGTTGCGTGAAAGCTAGCGAATACTGCCTCCCCGGCGAGAGTGTCGACGTGGAGCGTGTAGCTTACGTCGGTCGCACCTGGGAGTGCCTTGGCTAGCGGAACGTGGATCTCCTCGTAGTGGCGGCGGAAAGCCCCCGGGTCGGTGGGCTGCCCGTAGAGGACGGTAAGGACGGCCATGTCGGTCCTTTTCATCAGGCGCGGGCGAGTGCGTCGGCGGGCGTGAACTTCTCGCGATGAATGAGGCGTGGTGTCATCCGGCGACGCTTGAACGCTTTCACACCAGCCTCGACCATTGGAGGCGGACCGCAGAGCCATCCGGACCAACCGCGGCAGCTGGCGATGTCCTCCAGGAAAGCGTCAGTCGGGAAGCCGTTGCGATGCTCGGGGGAGGTCTCGTCCGAGAGGACGGGGACGAACCGGAAGCCGGCATACGTCGCTTCCAACTCGGCGAAAACACCGCCGTCGTACAGGTCGGACTGACCCCGCACGCCGTGATACAGCACCACCTCACGGCTCGGATGCCGGGCCAGCGCAGTGCGCACGATGCCGACCAGCGGGGCCAGGCCGGTGCCTCCGCCGATAAGAACCATCGGCTCGCCGGCGTCTTCTTCGGTGGGAGGGACGTGGAAGTCGCCTAACGGACCCAGCCCCTCGACCCGATCTCCGGCTGCGACGGTCCCGAAAAGCCACTTATCGCTGGCGAGGCCGCCGGGGACGCGGCGCACGTGGAGCTCGAGCACTGTGTTCTCGTCGGCGATGTTGGCGAGCGAGTACTGACGACGCTCAGTGGTGCCGGGGACGGTGAGCTCGATGTACTGGCCGGCATAGAATTCAAGCGCCTCGTCGAGGTCGATCAGGATCCGGCGAGTGTCACGAGCAATCTCTTCGACCTTGGCCACGGTGCCCGCGAGGTCATGCAGCACGTGCGTACTGCGGGTCTCGTCGGCACCGCGAAGTGCCACTTCGGTGTCGCGGAGCGGACGGGCCTGACAGGCTAGGGCCAGTCCTTGCGTCCGCTCCTGCGACGAGAGGGTTTCCTGAGGAGAGTCTCGGTGGTCGATTTCGCCGCTGAGAACCTGGAGCTTGCAGGTGCCGCAGGTCCCCTGGTTGCAGGAGTTCGGCATCCACACGCCGGCGCGGAGCAATGCCTCGAGGATCGACTGGTTCTCGAGACACTCGACGCGGCGACCCGCCACGCTGATCGCGGGGGCCATCACTCACACCTCCCAGGTGCAGTGCAAGCTCGTCGGACCGCGGAAGCCCCAACCCCAGAACTCCACTCCCTCGCGGGTATCGCGCTCGAGATTGGGAATTGCCTCGAAGAGCTCCTCGAGACCGATGCGCATCACCTGGTTGGCATAGTAGATGCCAGCGCAGGCGTGGTTGCCGGCCCCAAAGGCAAGGTGCGGCAGCGGGGGCCGGTGCAGGTCATACTCGGTAGGAGCGTCGTACTTTCCCGTGTCGTGGTTAGCTGAGCCGTAAGACAGGATCACCGGGGTGTTGGCGGGGAGGTCAACGCCAGCGATGGTGACTGCCTTCGTGCTGATCCGTGCAGTGGCGGACCAGATCGGAGAGGTCCAGCGCATCCCCTCGGAGACGGCGCGCGGGATCAAACTCGCATCATCGACTACCTCTTCCATCTGATCGGGCCGGCCGAGGAGACCTACTAGCGTCGAGGCCATGCCATGTCCGGGCTCCTGCATCGCGCCGAGCAAGTAGACATAGATGGTCGGGTAGATGAACTCACGCTCTCTGGTCTTGCCTGGCGGCATGCCGTCATGCAGCCAATGCGAGATGGCGGTGTTCTCTGGCTGCTCGATCCACTTGTCGATGAGCGGGTCGACGACCGCCTGAATTTCGGCCCTCGCCTCGTCTCCGGGGGTGAAACCGTCGGGGTTGGTGAACTCGCCGTTCTCGTCGACACCGGCATTGGTGAACGAGCGGTTCAGTTTGTGAAACCACTCCCTCAGCTTGTCGGAGGACACCGATTGAAGTCCGAGAAGGTCGCCGAGGGACCGGACGGACACCGGTTCGCAGTATTCACCGACGAGTTCGGCGTGGCCGCGGTCTTCGATCTTGCTGATGTAGTCGCGGGCAATCGGTCGGACCAGGTCGTCGACCCAGGTGTCCACCTCGGAGGGGTGCAACTGTGGTTCGACCATGCCCCGGAGTTCGGCATGGATGTCACCGTTGACTCCGATGATCGCCGGGTGACCGAACGTGCGCCCGCCAGCCGGGGTGATCACGCCCTCGAAATGGGGGCTGGAGGCCACCTCGCGACAGGCTTCAGCGGTAGACGCGACGTACGAGCCGAGGACCGGGACGTACGCGATCGGCGCCTCGCGACGCAGTCGCTCATACGTCGGATACGGGTTGCGCTCGAGCTCGCTCATTGTGACGTCATCGAGCCAGGACAGATCGTGCGAGGTGGCGGTCAAGGGTGCTCCTCGAGAGTGGGCCGTTGGGACGTCCACAAGTTAGGTCGATCACATCACTGCGACAACACGGAAAGCGCGACACCTATACGCGTTGCGCGGCGACTTTGTGACCTGAGTCTCAGGTACTCTCTCGGCCATGGTCCGTCGTCTGCGATCCTCACCTCGAGACTGGGGGCAGGCTTCACGCGCAGTCGCGCATGAGTACTTCCCGCACGAGTTACGCCTCCTCGGCGGCGCCTACGAACCCCGGTTGACGCTGCGCACACTCGATCTCGGACCAGTCCTCATCGGCCATGTCGGCTGGGGTGCCGATGTGGCTATCGAGTGCGACTATCCGGGGGCGTTCGAGGTGAACATGCCGATCACCGGGCACTTGGAAAGCCGAGGTCGGTTCGGATCACTCACCTCGGTGGTCGGCCAGGGCACACTCTTCTCAGCGGACACTCCCTCCCTGATTAGCCACTGGGACGCCACCTGCACCCTTATCGGAGTGAAGTTCGACAGTTCATGGCTGGAAGTTGAAACCGAAAGACTATTAGGGACCGACCGAGGCAACGTGCGTACGTTACTGCCGGAACAGATGTCCCTGACTGTGGGACGAGCCAGGGCTTGGCATCACCTGGTCGTCAGCCTCGCCACTAACGTGCACGACTCCGATCTCTTCATCGACAGCGGGCTCGTACGACGCCAACTTGCCGGCGCGGTAGCAGTGGGGCTCGTCGAAGCGTGTTGCCTCGAGGGCGGGATCGGTTCCACTGCCCGGCCACGAATGGTCCGACGGGTGATCGAAGCGCTCCACGATGACCCAGCGCGAGCTTGGACCGCTGCCGACATGGCCTCCCTTGCCGGAACCAGCTCGCGGCGGCTACAAGAAGGGTTTCAGCGGTGGGTCGGCCGCTCTCCCACCCAGCACTTGCTTGATATCCGGTTACAGCGGGCTCATGCGGACCTCACCGCTGACCCGCTGTTGACAGTCAGTGAAGTGGCGGCACGTTGGGGCTTCTCATCAGCGAGTCGGTTCGCGGCGGCGTACAAGAAGCGATACGGCACTGTGCCGTCACTGGCGCGGCGTTAACCGAACCGCCCCTCTCCTCCATCTCGGATTCACGCTGGCCGCGGCGTGGCTGGCAAGGCGGGTAAGTGGGCCGCCATCGGGTCGACGAGGAGCTTGCCGGCGAACCCGGTGAGGACAACGTCGGTCGCACGATCGATTGTCATGAGTGCCCCAGGGCCGGCGCGTCGAGCAGCCTCGCCTCGCCGAAGTGCCGCGCCTTCGGGACACACGTTCATCGAGGCTCGCGGTTATCGTGCGCTCCCGCCCCGGGGCGTGGACCAACGGCGCTACGCCCGATCGACCGTGCCGGCTCCTCTCATCAAGTGATGCGCTCCGGGCGGGCGTCGGCGAGGATCTCGTCGCGGTCGTCGGCCATCAGGAAGCCCTCATCGATGAGCCGGTCGGTGGCCTCGGTATAGGCGCGTAGGTACTCGTCCCGATCGGACCACAGCTGCCGCAGCTGCTCGTCGGAAACCACCTCGGTGCGCCCGAGCAACATGCAGAAGGGCGCGGAGTGCGGATAGCGCGCACCGACCGACTTCTCGACCGGCTGTCCCTTGTTGATCGCGCCGCCGCAGTCGACCATGCCCGCGAGCTCGGCCAGCTGGTAGGCATCCGCCTCCATCTACTCGACGGACGAGGGCATCACCATGGCGTTCGGCGTGGGCGTGGTGTGTTGTGCGGTGGTGATGGCGGCGTTGGTGGCCCACGCCGTGTTGTCCCGCCGGCGTTCCGGGTAGCGCGCGGGGAGCGGCCGGGGAGCGCCCGGAGGAAGGCCGGGGAGAGGGGCGACGACGACGAGCCCACCCGTCGCCCCACCGTCCGCCCCCGCCCGCGATACCGTTCCGGCATGCGCAGGCCGAGCTGGGTTCCGATCGTGGTCGTCACCGGGGTCCACCTGGTCGCGCTGATTGCCGGGGCGGCGACCGCGGCCGCGTGGTCGCAGGTCCCGCTCATGCCCGCGCTCGCGCTGGTGTTGCTCGCGTTGCCGCGCGACGATCGCGGGCCCGCCTGGCCCTGGGCTCTGGGCGCTCTGGCCGCGAGCTGGGTGGGCGATTCCCTGCCCCGGGTCGTGCCGGAGGACGCGGAGTTCCTCTCGATGGTGGGCGGGTTCGCGGTGGCCCAGGTTTTGTGGATCGTGGCGTTCACCCGTGTCGAGCGGGGTCGGGCGCCCATGGCGTGGACGCTGTTGCTCGTCGTGGTCACGGTGGCGCTGTTGGCGGTGACGGTGCCCGAGGCAGGGGCGTTCGCGCCGGCCGTCCTCGTCTACGGGATGCTCCTACTCGCGGTGGCGTGGTTGGCCGCGGACCACGGCTGGGTAGGCGGGCTCGGCGGAGCGCTGTTCGTACTGTCCGACGGGCTCATCGCCCTGGGTGCGTTCCGCCCCGACCTCGTCGACTGGCCACAGCGCGACCTGCTCGTGATGGCCACCTACGTCGCAGCGCAGGCCCTCTTCGTGGCGGTCATCCTGCTGACGCGCTCCCCGGAGCGCACGCCCCTGCCGGAGAGGCCAGATCGCCCCCTCAGAGGCAGCGGCACGATACGTTGACGGCTGACACGTCCCTCGCTATCGAAGGGGTGCGCCTTGCCCGCCAGAAGAACCCCGTTCGTCCGTCCCAGACGAGCGGCCACCCGGGCGTCTGCACTGGTCGGCATTGTCGTTGGCCTGGCACTCTACGTCGCCGCGTTCCTACTTAGCTCCCCTATGGAGACCTGTACGTTCCGAATGTCGATGCTCGAGTCCGGCGCCACGCAGTTGACGCACTGGAACTACAGCACCGAGTGGGCCGGACTCGTGACGAGCCGGTGCGAAGCAACCCTCGTCGACGGCCCGCAGGCAGGTCTCGCCCTCTCCGAGCGCGTTATCGAGCGGGGACCGTCTGCCCTCGCAGCGGTCGGACTCATCATCGCAGGCTTCGGGCTGTGGTTGCTGGCAACGCCACGTGGCCGCAAGACTCGCCGAAGCGCTACGGGACAGGACCCGATTCCGGCCCGCACACTTCAGTAGGAGATGGCGCGCTCCTTGACCTTGAACCAGATCGAGAAGTCCTGGGCGGCCCGACGGACCTCGTCGTAGCTCGAGCCGCTGGTCAGATCGTCGAAACTGTCGCGGACACCGTCGACACCCGTGGGCCGGGTCTCCTTGGGCATCCCGAAACCCATCTTCCAGTCACCGAAACTGCGTCGGGACGTCTGCTCCACGACCAGGACCTGTAGTCGGTCGTGCCTGTCGTCAGCGGAGATGTCCTCCATCAGGGAGTCGATCTCGGCGGGTGGGCCCTCCAGGAACTGGATGAAGGTGTTGTTGCGGTAGAGGAGCAATCCGGTGATCCCGGCGTCCAGATTGCGCCTCCGCGCCGTGTACAGGATCGCCTCCAGATCGGCGGGCTCCATCGGCCGCGAGGGCACACTGCTGTACACCAGATACTTGAGCGTCTCGCCCAGCTCCGCATTCTCCCGGCCCCGGCCCGCCGTCATCGGTCGCCCGCTACGCGAGCAGTGGCGAAGTACAGGTCGTTCAGGCACGTCATCGACTTCTCGAGCGTGCGTGCTTCACCTCGCGGTTGCGACATCTCGTCGAACTTCCTGAACGTGCCGTCCGACGTCTGATCGATGTAACCCACGAAGTTCCCCCGGTGGCTACCGACGAAGAACGCATCCTCCACCTGCGACCAGCGGACCTCGTCGTCGTGGTCGATTTCCTGACTCATTGCCGCCTCTTCATTCACTCTGCGAGGGGCCTTCGCCCGGATCTCGGGGACGGCCTCCACCGCAGCCGGGCCACTGTGTCAGGGGTCAGCCGACGCCGCCACCGGTGACAGAGGTGCGATCAGGCCCGTGTCTTCGGCCGAGGCAGCCCGTGCCGGCTCCTCTCACCAGATGATGCGCTCGGGGCGGGCGTCGGCGAGGATCTCGTCGCGGTCGTCGGCCAGCAGGAAGCCCTCATCGATGAGCCGGTCGGTGGCCTCGGTGTAGGCCCGCAGGTACTCCTCGCGATCCGCCCACCGCCGCCGCAACTGCTCCTCCGGAACCACCTCGGTGCGCCCGAGCAACATGCAGAAGGGCGCCGAGTGCGGATAGGGCGCACCGACCAACTTCTCGACCGGCGCCTCCACGGCCGGCGTTCTCACGCCACCGCGGCCGATGCCCAGGTCGCCGGGGACCACCTCGTCGTCGACATATTCCACCGGCGGCGCGACCGGCGGGCGCGCTCCCCCGCCGATCCACGTGACGAGGTGGCGCAGCGCGGCCCGGCACACGAACACCTGCTGGCCGCTGTTGATCGCGGCGTCGCAGTCGACCATGCCCGCGAGCTCGCCCAGCTGGTAGGCGTCCGCGTGGGCCTGGCCGGCGATCTCCCAGGTGACGATCTTCTCGGAGTCGGGCTGGCGGGCGCGGGCCGAGTCGAGCAGGCCGCCGAGGTCGCCCTCGGCCTGCACGACCAGGACGGGCGTGTCGAGGTCGTCGCGCAGGAGCAGGGTCTGCGAGGAGACGGCGGCTGAGATGCCGGCCGCGCGGCCGCGGTCGTCGAACGGGAGGGCGCCGCCGCCGCGGCTGTGCAGCAGGAACCCGTCGAACACACCGGCCAGCGGGTGCACGCCATCGATGTAGGAGGTCAGGGCGATGGCCGACTGCGACTCCCCGATCGCGATCACCGTCTCCGGCGCGAGCCCGGCCAGCGGCCCGCCGACGATGGGCGCGGCGGCGTTGCGAGGGCCGCTGGTGCCGGCCGCAGCGTCGCCGCCACGGCAGTACCGACCGACCTGCGTGACGATGTCGTAGGCGTACGCGTCGCCGGGATGATGCAGGTCGCCGTAGCGGTCCCTGCGCTGCGCCCGCAGGCCGCCGGTCTGTCCGCCCATGCCCACCGCGGCGTCGCCACCCTCGACGGCGATGAACTGCGCGGACACCCCGACCCACGCGTGCCCGGCACGCACGATCTCCTCGGCGAGGTAGGTGTACTCCGGCGCGGCGTCCTGCCCACCGCTGACGTTGAGCCACTCCACCAGCACCACGCCGCTGAACCGCTCGGCGGACGGGCGGCGGACCAGCACGCGGGTGCAGTAGGGCTGGGAGTCGGCCTCGGCGAGCGTGACCCGGCCATCGGTGGGCAGCTCGCCGACCGAGTACGACACCGCCTCGCCGGACGCGGCCCACTCGGACTCCGTGAATCCCGCCGCGGCGAGGTCGGGGCCCGGGCGGGCGGCCATGGGCGGCACGGGGCGGCCCTCGGTGAGTTCGGTGAACGTCGGCGACTGCGCTGGCTGCATGGCCTCGATTCTGCCCGCCTCAGACGAAAGTGGAACACGTTTCCACGACCGGGAGTGAGCCCGCGCCGGGCCTGCCGGGGTCGACCAGTGCCGCCCCGAGTCGCTACTCCCCGTCCGGACCGGGAGCGCCATCCGCCGCGGTGGACGGCGTCGTGCCACTGGTCGGAGACGACGTCGGCGTGGTGACGCTGGTCTGCCTCGAACTCGTCGCCGACGACGTGGGGTCGTCGGCCGGGGTGCGGGACCGGGTCCGCGCACTGGTGAGAGTGGGCGAGGCGGGGGGCGCGGACGAGGTCGTCACCACGGACGTCCGCGCGGCCGTCGGTGTGGGCGTCGGTGCCGCCGGGCCCGGTCGCTCGGAAGGCGCACAGCTGGTCAGGTGCTTCTGCGCCATCCACGCCGGCACGCCCTTGGCGATCGCCTCGGCCGGGCAGGTCCCCAGGTGGATCGACACGTCCGAGGCCCGTCGCCACCTGCCGCCCGAGTACGCCACCCAGTACGGATCGCCCGACACAGCGCTGGCCATGACAGCCCACCCCGCCTGGCAGTCGATGATCCGCGCGCCACTGTTCGGGAACAGCAGGTCGGCGTTGATCACGGCGGAATCGCACTCCGGCCCCGTCACCTCCAGCACCCCGGTCACCTCGGGCGCGGACGACAGCGGAACGAGCCTGGACATCCGGGGCGACCCCGGGGACGTCACGGCAGCCGACGGCGCGGTCTCGACGGCCGCCTGTCCTAACCGCGACCCGCCGCCGCGGACCAGGACGACCACGCCCGCCCCGACCACGAGCACGGCGAGGGCGGCCGTCAGAACGACGATCATCGTCCTGGAAGCCGTGAGCTCGGGGCGACCGGTCATCGCGCGTCTCCTGCACGGTCGGAGCCACACCCATTTGTGAGGTGCTTTTTATACTAGGGGGCGCGTCAAGTAGGGCGATCGGTAGCCGATACCCGCCCCGCGGTCGGCGGTTATCGGAGAGGATCGGGGCCATGACGGACTCCACTCGCACCCTGGCCGGACGAACCCTGCTGATGTCCGGAGGCAGCCGCGGCATCGGCCTGGCCATCGCCCTGCGCGCCGCCCGCGACGGCGCGAACGTCGCGATGCTCGCCAAGACGGACACGCCCCACCCGAAGCTCGAGGGCACCGTGCACACCGCCGCGGCCCAGATCGAGGAGGCGGGCGGGAAGGCCCTGGCCGTGGTCGGCGATGTCCGCAGCGAGGACTCGGTGCAGGAGGCCGTCGACAAGACGGTCGAGGCGTTCGGCGGCATCGACATCGTGGTCAACAACGCCAGCGCGATCGACCTGTCCCCCACCCCGGCCCTGGCCATGAAGAAGTACGACCTCATGCAGGACATCAACTGCCGCGGCTCGTTCCTGCTGTCCAAGACGGCGCTGCCACACCTTGAGACCTCGGACGCCGCGCACATCCTCACGCTGTCCCCGCCGCTGAACCTCAATCCCAAGTGGGCGGGCAGCTTCCTCGGCTACACGATCGCCAAGTACGGCATGAGCCTGGTGACGCTGGGTCTGGCCGAGGAGCTCAAGGGCCGCGGGATCGCCGCCAACAGCCTGTGGCCGCGCACCACCATCGCCACCGCCGCCGTGGCCAACCTGCTCGGCGGCGAGGAGATGGTCGCGCGGAGCCGCACGCCGGAGATCATGGCCGACGCCGCGCACGCGGTCCTCACGCGCGATCCCCGCGAGTGCACGGGCAACTTCTTCATCGACGACGACGTCCTCACCGAGGAGGGGGTCACCGACTTCTCCGTCTACGGCGGGCCGCTCGAGGAACTGGAGCTCGACATCTTCCTCGACGCCTGAGCCGGGCGGCGGCGCGCTCCGGAGCCGCGCAGCGAGCCGGCAGACGGCCGGCCGCTACTTCGCGTCGGCCAGCGCGTACGCCGCGCCCGACGCCGCCGCCGTCACCGTGAGCACCGCCGGCCACGACCCCATCTTCTTGGCCAGCGGGTGCGAGGCGCCGAACGCCGCCACGTACAGCGCCGACAGCCCCACCGTGGTGGGCACGTCCGTCTTGGCCGCCCACGAGCGACCGGCCCACACGCCCGCCGCCGCCAGCACGACCCCACCGAGCGGACGGATCCCCGTCTCACGCGCGGTCAGCCACCCGCCGAGCAGCCCGGTGGCCACGACGGCGGCGGTGGAGACGGACTCGGGACTCTTCGCATCGATCATCGGCATGACCCGATCCTATGGCCGTCGGCCCACGCGGGCGCGACGGGCGTTCCTCGTCGTCGTCGCCTTTTCTCTCGGTACGGTGAGCCCAACGCCGCCCGCAAGCGCCCCCGGCGTCGACGCCCCGCCCGCCCCACAGGAGGCCCCGTGACCAGTCAGGACACCGCCACGCACGTGCTCGATGAGGTGGTGGCGCTGGAGCCGCTCGGCGAGAACCTCTACCGCGGCCGCACTCACGAGGCGTACGCCAACATGGTCGGCCCGTTCGGCGGCACCACCGCGGCGACGATGCTGGCCGCGGTCCTGCAGCACCCCGAGCGGCACGGCGACCCGCTCGCGCTGACCCTCAACTACGCCGGGCCCGTCGCCGAGGGCGAGTTCGAGATCGAGGCCCGCCCCGCCCGCACCAACCGCTCCAACCAGCACTGGTGGATCGAGATGCGCCAGGGCGACGACGTGGTCACCACCGCCACGGCGATCACCGGGCTGCGGCGCGAGACGTGGTCGGAGACCGAAGCCGCCGCGCCCGCCGTGCCCGCGCCGGAGGAGGTGCCCTCCGCCGGCGCCGACCGCGGCGTGAAGTGGGTGGAGAACTACGACATGCGGTTTGTCGAGGGGGGATGGGACGCCGTCGCGGCGGGCGAGGAGAGCCCGGGGTCGACGACGACGATGTGGATCCGCGACGCCCCGGCCCGCGGTCTCGACCATCTCGCGCTGACGGCCATGTGCGATTCGTTCTTCCCGCGCGCGTTCCTGCGGCTCGGTCGGCCGGTCCCCGCGGGCACGGTGACGCTGACGATCCACTTCCTGGCCACCGCCGACGAGATCGCCGCCCAGGGCACCGACTTCCTGCTGGGCAGCGTGCACTCGCACCGCTTCCACGGCAACTACCACGACGAGGCCGCGCGCCTGTGGGGCCGCGGCGGGACGCTGCTGGCGACGGGCACGCAGCTTATGTATTTCAAGAGCTGAGTATTTCAAGAGCTGAGTACTTCAAGAGCTGAGTACTCAAGAGTTAGGAGCCGCCGCCATGACGACGTCGCTCGATCACACCAGCCAGCGCCACCACGCCACGCACGAGGTCCTCAACCAGGCGCCGCCGCGGGTCGACGTGGACGAGTTCGCCCTCAACCCTGCGCTGCAGGAGGCGGTGGCGACCTTCTCGCCGCACGCGCGGGTCGAGAGGTTCCACGAGATCGGCCGGCATGTCGGCACCGCGCAGTACCAACACGACGCCGAGCTCGCCAACATCCATACGCCCGTGCACCACTCGCACGACCGGTGGGGCAACCGCGTCGACGAGATCGAGTTCCACCCCTCCTACCACCGCATCATGGAGTACTCGGTCGCCCACGGACTGCACACCTCGGCGTGGGCCGACCCCGGGCAGGGCGCCAACGTCGAGCGGGCGGCGGGATTCATGCTGGTCTCGCAGATCGAGGCCGGGCACGGCTGCCCGCTGTCCATGACGCACGCCGTGGTGCCGTCGCTGCGGCTGAGCCCTGAGCTGGCCGCCGAGTGGGAGCCGGCGCTGCTCTCGCGGGTCTACGACCCCGAGCTGCGCGACCCCGCCACCAAGTCGGGCGTGCTGTTCGGGATGGCGATGACCGAGAAGCAGGGCGGCTCGGACGTACGCGCCAACACAACGACCGCCGAGCCCGTCACCGTCGGTGGCTCCGGTGGCGCGGGCGACTCGGGCTGCCACGTCCTGCGCGGCCACAAGTGGTTCTGCTCGGCGCCGCAGTCGGACGCGTTCCTCGTGCTGGCGCAGGCGCCGGAGGGGCTGAGCTGCTTCCTCGTCCCGCGCGTCCTGCCCGGCGGCGAGCGCAACCCGTTCCTCGTGCAGCGGCTCAAGGATAAGCTCGGCAACAAGTCCAACGCCTCCTCCGAGGTGGAGTTCGACAGCACGCTCGGGTGGATGGTCGGCGAGCCCGGCCGCGGCGTGCGCACGATCATCGAGATGGTCGGTCGCACGCGGCTGGACTGCGTGCTCGGTGCGGCGGCGGGCATGCGGCAGGGCGTGGCCGAGGCCGCGTGGCACGCCCGGCACCGGGCGGCGTTCGGCGCGACGCTCGTCGACCAGCCCGCGATGGCGGCCGTCCTGGCCGACCTGCAGCTCGAGTCCGAGGCCGCGACGTGGACGGCGCTACGGTTGGCGTCGGCGTACGACGACGAGGAGTTCGTCCCCTACCGTCGGCTGGCCACCGCGGTGGCGAAGTACTGGGTCTGCAAGCGCGGGCCGAACCACGCCTACGAGTCGCTGGAGTGCCTGGGCGGCAACGGCTACACCGAGGCGTTCCCGCTCGCGCGCCGCTACCGGGAGCAGCCCGTGCTGGCGGTGTGGGAGGGCTCGGGGAACGTCATCGCACTGGACGTGCTGCGGGCGATGGCGCGAGAGCCGGAGTCGGTGGCGGCGTTCGATGCCGAGCTGGCAGCGCAGCTGGGCTCGCACGAGTTGTACGACCGGCACGTCGAGCGGGTGCGCGGGCTCATCGGCCGGGCTGCCGCCGATCCGGGCGCGGCCCCGGGGATCGCTCGCCGGCTGGTCGAGTCGATGGCGCTAGCCCAGCAGGCCGCGGTACTGCTCGCCCACGCCCCGGCCCCGGTAGCCGAGGCGTTCTGCCTGGCCCGCCTCGGCGACGACCGCTCGGCCGAGTACGGCGCCCTGCCCGACGGCGTGGACATCCGCGCGCTGGTCGACCGGGCCTGACCCGGCGCGCGACAGAGAAACGACACCGCCGGTTTCGGAAATCGCGTGACAACGCGTGAGGCGTGTCACACACTGGGGAATATCCCGACACAGAGGTGCTGTATGTCAATCCCCGGTGATCCGCGCGAGAAGGTCTTCCGTCCCGGACCCGCGCCATTGCGCTCCCACCTGCCGGTGCTGGGCAAGACGCTGGAATATGTGCACGACCCGCTGTCCGCGATGGCCCGTCGCTATCGCGACCACGGCCCGGTCTCCGATCTCAACCTCCTCGGCCGCACCTGGACCGCTCTCATCGGGCCCGACGCGTGCCAGGCCGCCCTGCAGAACGGCGACAAAGCGTTCGCCAGCGGACCGGGCTGGGGATACCTGGTGGGACCGTTCTTCAACCGCGGGCTGATGCTGCTCGACTTCGAGGAGCACAAGCACTACCGGCACATCATGCAGGAGGCGTTCACCCGTCCCCGGCTCGAGGGCTACACCCGCACGCTCGCGCCCCTCGTCGACGCGGGGATCTCGTCCTGGTCGCCGGATCGGGCGTTCCAGATCTACCCCGCACTCAAGTCGCACACGCTCGACCTGGCGACCGACGTGTTCATGGGCGGCGCCGAGTACGCCGCTCCCGGCGAGCTCGACCGCGTGAACACGGCGTTCGTCGACTGCGTGCAGGCGGCCAACGGGTACGTCCGGTCGACCGTGCCGGTGCCGTTCACCAAGTGGGGCCGCGCCACCCGTGGCCGCCGACTGCTGGAGGAGTTCCTCCGCCGCCATCTTCCGGCCCGCCGCGCGAAACCGGGTGAGGACCTGTTCTCCGCCCTGTGTCAGGTGGCGGACGCCTCCGGCGGGATCGACGACGACGACATCATCAACCAGATGATCTTCTTGCTGATGGCCGCGCATGACACCACGACCAGCACGGTGACGTCGATGGTCTACGAGCTCGGCCGCGACGTGGAATGGCAGGAGCGGCTGCGTCGGCAGTGCCTGGCGCTGGGCCCGGACCCGAGCCTGGCCGAGCTGGAGGAGCTGCCCGATCTGGCGCTGGTGATGAAGGAGACGCTGCGTCTGCACCCACCGGTTCCGGTGCTGGCCCGCAAGACGGTCAAGGACACCGAGGTCCTGGGCGTGGAGATCCCGGCCGGCCGGCTCACCTCGGTGATGCCGCTGTACTCACACCACATGCCCGAGTACTGGACGGATCCGGAGATCTTCGACCCGGAGCGGTTCTCCGAGGAGCGGCGGGAGGACAAGTCTCACCGCTTCGCGTGGGAGCCCTTCGGCGGCGGCGTGCACAAGTGCCTCGGCATGATCTTCGCGAACCTCGAGTCGAAGCTCGTGCTCAGCGCGCTGCTGCGCCACTTCGAGTGGTCGGTGCCGCTGGACTACTCCCCGCCCATGAAGAACGATTCGCTGCCCTACCCCGGCGACGGCCTGCCCGTCTCACTGCGCCCGCTCTCGCGCGTCCACGCCTGACCCGCCGGCCGGGCGATCCGCCTCGGCCTGCCCCGCCCGCGCTCGTGTTCCACCAGCACGACGCGCCTCTGCCCGCCCCGCCCGAGCCTGCTCCGGGTGCGGGCGAGGTCAGTTGCGCAGGCGGAGCCGTCCGCGCCAACGCGGGGATCCGATAGGTGTCGTAGGGATCCGATAGGTGAGCTGAGCGCCAGCCGGGCGGCCGGCAGCCCCGCTGTCCGACGAGAAGACGGTTCCACCTGCATCGGCCGAGTGGGCGCGTGCGGAACCGTCTTCTCGATGGGCGAAGGGCGCCCGCCGCCCGGCGGACCCGGGCGGCGGGGCCGCGGTCAGCTTTCGAGGGCGTTGATCACCTCGAGCTGGCCCTCCGAATGCGAGGCGCGGATGCGCTTCTTGTCCAGCTTGCCGACCGAGGTCTTGGGGATCTCGTCGACGAATGCGAAGCGCTCGGGCACCTGCCACTTGGCCATCCGCTCCGCCAGGTGCGCGCGCAGCTCCTCGACGTCCGGGTCGGGGATGCCCTCCTTGACGACGATCGTGGCCAGCGGGCGCTCGTCCCACTTGGGATCCGGCACACCGACGACGGCCGCCTCGGCCACGGCCGGGTGCTCGAGCAGGTAGTTCTCCACCTCGACCGAGGAGATCCACTCGCCGCCGGACTTGATGATGTCCTTGGCGCGGTCGGTCAGCTGGAGGAAGCCCTCGGGCCGCACGTAGCCGACGTCGCCGGTGCGCAGCCAGCCGTCGTCGAACGAGTCGGTCGCGTCCACCTTGTAGTAGCTGCCGGTGATCCACGGGCCGCGGACCTGCAGCTCGCCCACGGACTCGCCGTCCCACGGCTGCTCGTTGCCGGCGTCGTCGACGATCCGCGCCTTGACACCTGCGAGGAAGCGCCCCTGGGTGGTACGCAGCTGGAACTGCTTCTCCTCCGGCAGGTCGGCCTTGGGCCGCGACAGCGTGCCGATGGGCGAGGTCTCGGTCATCCCCCAGGCGTGGATGATGTTGATCCCGTAGTGCTCCTTGAACTTGCGGATCAGCTCCGGCGGGCAGGAGCTGCCGCCCACGACGACCGCGCGGAAGCTCGACATGTCCACGGGATGGTCCACGCTGTAGGCGTCCAGGGCCATCCAGATGGTCGGCACGGCGGCGGCCAACGTCGGACGCTCGGAGGCGATCATCGCGGCGAGCGGCTCGGGCTGCAGGAACCGCTCCGGCATGAGCAGCGAGGCGCCGACCATGAACGCGGCGTACGGCAGGCCCCACGACATGGCGTGGAACATCGGGACGATCGCCAGGACGTTGTCGTCCAACGAGATGTCCATGCCGTCGGACATGCACACCTGCATCGAGTGCAGGTAGATCGAGCGGTGCGAGTAGACGACGCCCTTCGGGTCGCCGGTGGTGCCCGAGGTGTACGCCATCGCGGCGCCCGAATTCTCGTCGACCTCCGGCCAGTCGAATTCGGTGGGCTGGGCGGCGAGGAGCGCCTCGTAGTCGTGGACCGTCATCCCTTCGGGCGCCTCGAGCGTATCGGCCGCGCCACCGGTGACGATCACGTGCTCGACCGTGGAGAACCGCGGCAGCAGCGGCTGCAGCAGCGGGATCAGGCTCGGGTCGACGATGACGACCTTGTCCTCGGCGTGGTTGGCCACGAACTCCACCTGGTCCGGGAACAGCCGGATATTGAGCGGGTGCAGCACCGCGCCCATCGAGGGGATGGCCAGGTAGGCCTCCATGTGCTCGGAGTTGTTCCACTGGAACGTGGCGACCCGCTGGTCACCGTCGATTCCCAGCGACCGCAGGGCGTGGGCCAGCTGCGCAGCGCGCTTGCCGAGGTCGCCGAACGAGATCTTGCGCGGCCCCTCCGCGGTCCAGGTGGTGACGACGGCGTCGGAGTGGACTGTCGAACCGAACTGCAGGATCGTGCTGATGTTCAGCTGCTCCGGCATCATCGTGCTGCGCATGGGAGGGGCTCCTTACTCGCTGGGCGTGCGTGACCTGCGGGCCACGTGCGTATGCCGTAGGTCACTCTTCAGGCCGAGACTACCCCCACCCCCTCCCTACCACCCGCTCACGGGGGAATCGCCCGCGACCGTGTAGAAGAACCACGACACCGAGGTCAGGCGCCAGACGACTCCTCGTCGAGGGCGTCGAACACCTCCTGGACCGTCTTCATCGCCGAGAGGGCCGCCGGCGCCCCGCAGTACCCCGACGCGTGGATGACGGCCTCGGTGATCTCCTCCCGCGTCAGCCCGTTGGTCAGGCCCCCGCGGACGTGACCGGCCAGCTCGGCGTTCGCGCGCAGCGCCACCAGCATCCCGATGTTGAGCAGGCTCCGGTCCCGCCGACCCAGGCCCGGCCGGTCCCAGATGTTGCCCCACACGTTCTCGGTGACCACGTACTGGATGGCCTCCGACGCCGTCCCGGCCGCCCGGTCCATCGCCCGGTCGACGAAGGCGTCCCCCATCACCTCGCGCCTGGCCGCGAACCCCTGCTCGCGCAGGTCCCGGGCCGCAGGCCCGTCGCCGGCAGAACTCGTCGTCGTCATCTGGTGGTCCTTCCGCTGGGCGTCGTCGGTCAGTGCCTCGTGGGTCACCGACCATCCTCCCCTGCCGCGTCCCCGCCGGAGGACCCGTCCCGTCTCGGGCGAAAGCGCCACACCGACCGCGCCGCCGGAGCAGTCTGGGGTCAGGTATCCGGCTCGGGAAGGCGGCCCGCCCATGCGCTCACGGTCAACCCGACGGATCGCACGCGCGGTCCTCGCGCTCGGACTCGCGCCCGTCCTGGTGATCTCCGCCTGCTCGACCGAGCCCGGAGGGGCCGAGGAGGACGCGACGGCCACCTCGTCGTCGTCGCCCCCGGACCGCGCCACCTCCGGACGGCCCGGCACGCTCGGCGGCGAGCCCCTCCCGGTCCAGGACACCGCGCCGTGCGCGCAGGACGGCGGCGGCACACCCGTCGCCCGCACCGGCGACGGCCAGGCCGGCCCCGAGGGGCCCATCACGTTGAACCCCGAGGTCGCCACCGGGTTCCGCACCGGGATGCGGCCCGTCGCCACCGCGTCGTACTCGGTCTCCACCGCGCACCCGCTGTCGACCCGGGCCGCATGCGAGGTCCTCGCCGACGGCGGCACCGCCGCTGACGCCCTGGTCACCGCCCAGGCAGTCCTCGGGCTGGTCGAACCGCAGTCGTCGGGACTCGGCGGCGGAGGGTTCCTCGTGCACTACGACGCCGACCTCGGCCAGGTCGAGACCTACGACGGCCGCGAGACCGCACCCGCCGCCGCCACCGGCGACTACCTCCGGCACATCTCGCCCGAGGACACCGGCGCCCCGCAGCCCGACGCCCGGCGAAGCGGGCGGTCCATCGGCGTGCCCGGCATCCTCCGCCTGCTCGACTCAGCGCACGCCGACCACGGCGAGCGCGAATGGCGCGACCTGTTCGACCCCGCGGTGCTGCTGGCCGACGACGGCTTCGAGATCAGCCCACGCCTGGCCGAGTCGATCGCCGCGTCCGCCGAGGACCTCGCCCGGGACCCGGACGCCGCCGGGTACTTCCTCGACGGCGACGCCCCCAAACCCGCCGGGACACGCCTCACCAACCCCGCCTATGCCAAGACCCTGTCCGCGGTGGCCACCGAGGGTGCCGCCGCGTTCTACACCGGCGCGATCGCCGAGGCGATCGTCGACCAGGTCAGCACCGAGCGCGAGGGCATCACGCCCGGCGCCATGACCCTCGACGACCTGGCCGGATACGAGGCCGTCACGCGCGACCCCGTGTGCAGCCCGTACCGCGACCACGCGGTGTGCGGCATGGCGCCGCCGTCCTCGGGAGGCACCGCCGTCGCCTCGACCCTGGCCATGCTCGCCGAGTCCGACCTCGCCGCGTACCCGCCGACCGACGTCGGCCCCGACGGCGGCCTGCCCGCGCCCGAGGCCGTGCACCTGGTCACCGAGGCCGAACGGCTCGCCTACGCCGACCGCGACGTCTACATCGCCGACCCGCGCTTCGTGCCGCCGCCGCTGGGCTCTGCGATGACCCTGCTGCGGCCCGGCTACCTCGCCGGACGCGCCGGCCTGATCGACACCGAACGCTCCATGGGCGAGGCCGAGCCCGGCGACTTCCCCTTCGATGCCCGCGGCGTGTTCACCGGCCCCGAGCACGGCACCACGCACATCAGCATCGTCGACGCGCAGGGCAATGCCGCCGCGCTCACCACGACCGTCGAGTCCGCGTTCGGCTCCTTCCAGATGGTCGAGGGGTTCCTGCTCAACAACCAGCTCACCGACTTCGCCGCCGAGCCGCGCGACGAGGCCGGGGAACTGCAGGCCAACCGCGTCCAGCCCGGCAAGCGGCCGCGCTCGTCCATGGCCCCGACGCTCGTCTTCGACGGCACGCCCCTCGCGCGCGGTGAACTGCGAGCGGTGGTCGGGTCGCCCGGCGGGTCGCGAATCATCCAGTTCGTCGTCAAGACGCTGGTCGGGATGCTCGACTGGGACCTCGACCCGCAGCAGGCCGTGGGCTCCCCGTCGTTCGGCGCGATCAACTCTCCCGAGACCGCGATCGGCGGCGAGCACCCGGCGGTGACCGACGACTCCGAGCTGACCCGGTGGCTCGCCGAACGCGGCCACGAGGTCTCCACCGAGGAGCAGTCGTCGGGGCTCTCGGCGATCCTGCGTCAGTCCGACGGCACGCTGGTCGGCGGCGCCGACCCGCGGCGCGAGGGGGTCGTGCTGGGCGGGTGACGCGGCGGTTTCCGCTCGGAAGCTCGGCGGCGGGGTGGCGACGCCGGTCGGCGAGGCGGCAGCTTCTGCCCGCCGCGCCTGCTCGGCTACCCTCGAGAGGTCCGGCCCCCTGCGCCGGGCGCCCCGCGGCAACTCGGCGGAAGTCGGTGTGAATCCGACGCTGTCCCGCAACTGTGATCCCGTCCCCGGACGGGCGAGCCAGGTCGGCCGGTGCCGCGGTAGCCGTACGTACTGACCTCGGACGAAGGACGGTCGCGTGCAGCGGCCCCACCGCCGCGGCCCGAGCTGTTTTCGTCCTCCGAGCCGCGGAGGATGCCATGCACCACCACAGTGCCCCGATCGGGCCGGATATCCCGGACGCCACCGGCGCCCCGGACGCCCCTCGCGCCGGCCACGCCCAGAGCCCCCGACGCACCAGTCGCGCCCGCTCCCTGCTGATCGCGCCCCTGGCCGCCCTGGCGCTCGTCGCCACCGCGTGCAGCGGCTCCGACGGCGAGGACCCCGTCCCCGCCGACAAGGCCGGCGCGGCGGCCGACGAGCCGCAGGCCATCGTGTCCCTGAGCCCCACGACCACCGAGATGCTCTACGCCGTCGGCGCGGGCGATCAGGTGGTGGCGGTGGACGAGCGGTCCGACTTCCCCTCCGACGCGCCGGTCACCGACCTGTCCGGCTACACGCCCAACCTCGAGGCGATCCTGGGCTACGGCCCCGACCTGGTCGTGCTCACCGACGACAACGCCGACATCGTGGCCGGCCTCGAGCGCTCGGGCGTCGAGGTGCTCCAGCTGCCCGCCGCCCAGACCCTAGACGAGACGTACACCCAGCTCGAGCAGGTCGGCGCGGCCACCGGCAACATCGGCGAGGCCGCCGAGCTGGTGTCGGAGATACAGACCGACATCGACGGGATCGTCGCTTCCGTGCCCGAGCGCGAGACTCCGCTGACGTACTTCCACGAGCTGGACGACACGTACTACACCGTCACCGACGCCACCTACGTCGGCGAGGTCTACTCCATGCTCGGCCTGACCTCCATCGCCACCGGGGACGACACCTACCCGCAGCTGTCCGAGGAGCTCATCCTCGAGGCCGACCCGGACCTGGTCTTCCTCGCCGACGGGCAGTGCTGCGGCGTAACCCCGGAGACCGTGGCGCAGCGTCCCGGCTGGGACGGGCTCACCGCCGTGCGCGAGGACCGCGTCCACGTGGTGGACGAGGACCTTGCCAGCCGCTGGGGCCCCCGCATCGTGGACTTCATGCGCGAGGTCGCCGCGATCGTCGCGCAGATCCCCGCCGACCAGCCCGCGAACCAGCCGGCCCCGTGACCCGACCGTCGCCCCGCCACGCCCTCGTGCTGGGCGGGGCGACGCTGCTCTTCGGGGCGGCGATGCTGCTGGGCACGCTCATCGGCCCGGCCGGGCTCACCGCGGGCGGCGTGCTGCTCGACCTGCTCGACCGCCTGCCGTTCATCGCGGTGGACTCCGGTCTGACGGAGCGCCAGCAGGTGATCCTGTGGGAGATCCGGATCCCGCGCGTCGTGCTGGGCGCGATCGTCGGCGCCACGCTGGCGATCGCGGGCGCCACCTACCAGGGCGTCTTCCGCAATCCGCTCGCCGACCCGTACCTGCTGGGCGTGTCCAGCGGCGCCGGCCTGGGCGCGACCCTGGCGATCGTCGTCGGCGGCGCGATGGGCTCGGCGATGGTGCCGCCCGCCGCGTTCGCCGGCGGCATGATCGCCGTGATGGCCACGTACGCACTGGGGCGCAGCGTGGGCGGCGGGCGCGGCGAGGTCGTCATCATCCTCGCCGGCGTCGCGGTGGCCGCGTTCGCGAGCGCCATCCAGACCTTCTTCATGCAGCGTCACGACGACACGCTGCGGCAGGTGTACTCGTGGATGCTCGGCCGCCTCACCACGAGCGGCTGGACCGATGTGCGGACGGTCCTGCCGTACGTGCTGATCTCGGTGGCGGTGATCGCCCTGTTCCGACGCATGCTCGACGTCATGGCGGTCGGCGACGTCGAGGCCGCCACCCTGGGCATCGCGCCGGCGCGCGTGCGCCTCATCCTCATCAGCGTCGCCACCCTCGGCACGGCGGCGGTCGTCTCGGTCTCGGGCCTCATCGGCTTCGTCGGCATCGTCATCCCGCACGCCGTGCGCATGCTCATCGGCCCCGGCCACCGGCTGCTGCTGCCCACGTCCCTGCTGGCCGGGGCGACGTTCCTCATCCTCGCCGACGTCGTCGCGCGCACCGCCATGAGCCCGGCCGAGCTGCCGATCGGCGTGGTCACCGCCGCGATCGGCGCCCCGTTCTTCCTGGTGGTCCTGCGCCGCAGCCGGGGGCATATGTGAGCCGGACCGACCCCGCCCGCCGGGCGCCCGAGAGCCCGGCCGACCGGCACCGCCCCGCCCTGGCCTGCCGGGACCTCCACGTGGCCCGCGACCGCACCCCGGTCCTGCACGGCATCGACCTGTCGGTCCGCGCCGGCTCCTGGGTGTCGCTGGTCGGCCCCAACGGGTCCGGCAAGACAACCCTGCTGTTCGCGCTCGCCGGCCTCATCCCGGCGTCGGGGGGCATCGAGGTCGACGGGTTCGCGCCGCGTCGCGCGGGTCGCCGCCGCGTCGCGCGGACGGTGGCGATGATGCCGCAGCGCCCGGTGGTGCCGGAGGGCGTCACCGCGCGCGAGCTCATCCACCTGGGCCGCACGCCGCACATCGCCCGGTTCGGGACCGAGAGCGCCCGCGACCACGAGATCGTCGAGAGCGTCATCGACCGCCTGGATCTGCACGAGCTCGCCGCGCGCACCGCGACCACGCTGTCCGGCGGCGAACTCCAGCGGGTGGTGCTGGCCCGGGCGCTCGCCCAGGAGCCGCGGGTGCTGCTGCTCGACGAGCCCACCAGCGCCCTCGACATCGGTCACCAGCAGCAGGTGCTGGACCTGGTCGACTCGATGCGCCGCGAGAGCGGGCTGACGGTGGTCGCGGCCATGCACGACCTCACCTCGGCCGCGCACTACGGCGAGCGGCTGGTGCTGCTCGACGGCGGGCGCGTCGTGGCCGACGGCCGGCCGGAGGAGGTGCTCACCGCCGAGCGGGTGGAGCAGGTGTACGGCGCGCGCGTCGAGGTCCTGGCGCGCCCCGACGGCCCGGCGGTGCTGCCGCTGCGCGGCGCGGGAGCGGGGCTCGGCGAGGAGGGCGCGCCCGGGCGCGCGGAGCCCGGGGAAGGCGCGCCGTGATGGAGGTCGTGCTGTTGGGCACGGGCGCGGCCGACGGCTGGCCCAACCCGTTCTGCCGGTGCACGTCGTGCGGCGAGGCACGCCGGCTCGGCGTGGTGCGCGGCCAGACCTGCGCGCTTGTCGACGACGAGCTGCTGATCGACTGCGGCCCGGAGGCCCCCGGCGCGGCGGTGCGGCTCGGGCGCACCCTGGCGTCGGTCAGACATCTGGTCATCACCCACGCCCACGCCGACCATCTCGGTCCGCAGGCGTTGCTCTACCGCTCGTGGGTTCCGGAGGCGGGTGGGCTCGAGGTGGTCGGTCCCGCCGACGCGCTCGAGGTGTGCCGTCCGTGGGTCGGTCCGGACGACCCGGTGCGCTTCCTCCCGGTCGTTGCCGGGGACCGGCTCACCGTGGGCGGCTACGACGTGCGCGTGCTGCCGGCCCGGCACCGGGTCTTCCGCGACGGCGACGCCGTGCTCTACGACCTCACCGGCCCGGACGGGACGCGCGTGCTCTGGGCCACCGACACCGGTCCGTGGGACGAGGACTGGTTCGCCGCGGTCCGTGACGCCCGCTTCGACGCGGTGTTCCTCGAGGAGACCCTCGGCGACCGCGAGGAGCTCTCCCCCGCGCACCTGGGCCTGGCCCGGTTCGGTGGGATGCTCGCGCGACTGCGCGAGGTGGGCGCGGTGGCCGACGCGACCGAGGTGGTGGCCGTGCACCTGGGCCACCACAATCCGCCGCCCGACGTCCTGGCCGCGCGGTTGCGCGGGCTCGGCGCCCGGGCCGGTGTCGACGGCGAGGTGGTCTGCTGCGGTCGCGGCCGCCGGGCCCCCCGGTGACCGCGACCGCGACTCGCCCTAGCGGCGCTCGCCGCCGCGCAGCAGGTTCCCCGCGCCGTTCTCCAGGACATCGAATGCCTCGTCGAGGTAGCCCGCGCGGCTCTTCTGCTCGTCCTGCCCGCCGCGGTCCTGCTCGCCCGCGTCGTTCTGCCCGGCGCCGCCGTCCGGCCGACCGCCGCGCGGGCGGTGGCGCAGCACCGACGCCCCGGCGGCCAGGCTGAGGTCCACCAGCACGCGGACGCGGAACCGGCTGAGCTGCGGCTCCCGGCGGCCGATCGCGTCGTACAGCGGGTCGAGGATCTGCTCCGCGAGGCACGTCCGGGCATCGCTGGAGAGCATGATGCCGATCTGTTCCCCGGCCACGAGCAGGTTCTCGGCGGCCTCGATGTCGTCCGACGAGCGCCCGTAGAGCTCCCGGAACATGGTCCGGAAGATGTCCACGGGGGTCAGGTCCGCGTCCGCCTGGTCCACCTGCCGCACGAACTCGGCGATCTGCTCGCGCAGGAAGTGCACGAACGCGTCCTCGCGGTGGGCGAAGTAGTTGTGGAACGTGCGGGTGGAGACCCCCGCCCGCCCGGCGATCGCCGAGACGGTGGCCCCCTCCGCCCCCTCGGCGACCAGGAGTTCCACGGCGGCCGCCGAGAGACGGGTGCGGGTGTCGGCCTTCTTCCGCTCCCGCAGGCTAGCCATCGGCCCGCGTCCCGACGCCACCACCACCGTCGGTGTCGCCGTCGAGCTCATGCCTACCGGCGCCCGGGGACTGGTCGGAGACGGTCTCGGCGGAATGCCGGCCCACGGCCAACGCGTCGGCGTGGACCACCTCGTCGTCGTCACCCTCCCCGGCGCGGTCCCCGGCCCCGCGGGAACCGTCCGCACCGACGTCCTCCAACGCCGACCCCTCGACGTCCACGGACGGCAGGATCCGGTCGAGCCAGCGCGGGATCTTCCACGCGTTCTCGCCGAGCAGGAACATCACCGCGGGGATGATCGTCATGCGGACGACGAAGGCGTCGAACAGCACGGCCACGGCCAGCGCGAAGCCCATCACCTTGATGAACTGCTCGTCGATCGTCATGAACGCGGCGAAGACGCTGGTCATGATGAGCGCGGCCGCGGTGACGACGCGGGCGCCGTGCTTGAACCCGTTGGCCACGGCGTTCTGCGCGGTCTTGCCGTGGACCCAGCCCTCGCGCATGCGGGTGACGAGGAAGACCTGGTAGTCCATCGCGAGGCCGAACACGATGCCGATGAGGATGATCGGCAGGAAGCTGATGATCGGCTGCGGGTCCGAGATGATGCCGCCCCAGCCCTCCTGCCACAGCGCGACGGTGAGGCCGAAGGTCGCCGCCACCGACAGGCCGAAGCCCAACGCCGCGATGAGCGGGACCCAGATCGAGCGGAAGACCAGCATGAGCAGGATGAACGCGAGCGCCAGGACGATGCCGATGTACGGCAGGAGCACCTCGGACAGGCGCTCGGAGATGTCCTCGTAGATCGGGGTGACGCCGGTGACGGAGTAGGTGCCGCCGGTCTGCTGCTCGAACTCGCCGATGCCCGCGCGGATGTTGTCCAGCACCGTCGCGGCCTGCTCGTCGGTCGCCCCGTACTCGGGCGTGATGAGCACCTGCGCGGCGTCGCCGGCCTCGTTGGGCTCGGTGATCTGGGCGTTGCCGACACCGTCCACCGCCTGGATGTTCTCGACGGCGGTGGCCCACGCGGCCGGACGCTCCTCCGCCGGGACCTCGAGCGTGTCGACGAGGGCGATCATCGGCGCGTTGCGGCCGGGGCCGAACGCCTCGGCCGTGAGGTCGTACGCGGTGCGGTTGGGGGTACCGGGCGACATCGTGCCGTCGGACGGCATGGCGAGCCGCAGCTGCGCGGCCGGGATCGCCAGCAGACCCAGGAGCACCACGCCGACGACGGCGTGCAGGATCGGGTGCTTGCGGACGCGGCGGACCCAGGTCAGGCCCATCGTCGGCTTCTCGTCCTCCGGGTCCGGCGCCTTGACCACCGGGACGCGGGCGCCGAAGACCTTGGTACCGACGGCGCCGAGGACGGCCGGCAGCAGGGTGATCGCCACGAAGACGGCGACCGCGACGGTCGCGGCGGCGGACAGCGCCATCGCCGTGAGGAACGGGATGTTGATGATCGACAGCGCGGCGAGCGCGATGAGCACGGTCAGACCGGCGAACACCACGGCGGAACCGGCCTTGCCCACCGCGAGCCCAGCGAGGTGCGCGCGCTCCCGGAACGGGATGGTCTTGAGCTGCTGCGCCAGCTCCCTGGGCTCGAGATCGTTGCCGCCGATATGTTTGACGAGCTCGGTGCGGAAGCGCGAGACGATGAACAGGGCGTAGTCGATGCCCACGGCGAGGCCGATCATCGACGCCAGGGTCGGGGTGAAGTTGCTGATCGTGTCCGTGAAGGACGTGGCGGCGAAGATGCCGGCGATGCCGATGCCGACGCCCACCACGCCGACGAGCAGGGGCAGGCCCGCCGCGATGAGCGAGCCGAAGGTGATGGTGAGGATGACGGCGGCCACGGCGATGCCGATGATTTCGCCGGTCGCGCTGATCTCCGAGGTCTGGAAGGCGTTGCCCGAGTAGGCGATCGTCAGGCCGTCCTGGTGCTCGGCGACGAGGTCCGCGAACGCCTCGCGGTCCTCGGTCTCGACGTTCATCGTGGTCTCGGCGGCGAACTGGAGCTGGAGGGTGCCGGTCGTCTCGTCCTCGCTCAGGGGGCTGAGCGCGGCGAAGTCGGCGTCGATCTTCTCCTGCGGGATGCCCTGCGCGGCCTTGGCCTCGGTCATCTGCTGACGCATGCCCTCGGCGGCGATCACCGGGTTGACGATCGCCTCGGTGCCCGTGAGGAAGTCGAGTTCGCGCACCTCGGCGAGGAAGGCGTCGACGTCCTCCGCCACGGCCGGATCGGTGAGCGTGCTGCCGTCGGGCGCCCGGACGACGACGGTGCCCGTCGGTGCGTCGAGCTGACTGGGCGAGCCGGGGAACCGCTCCTGGATCTCCTCCTGCGTCTCGATCGACTCGAGGCCGGGGATCTCGAAGCTGCTCGTGGTCTGCTGCGACAGGGTGGCGGCGGCCGTGCCCATGCCCGCGATGATGAGCAGCCACGCGACGATGAACCTCCACCTGTGCAGGTAGGCGGATCGGCCGATCCGGTAGAGAAATGACGCCATGCGCTGGGCTCCTCGGGGCGTAGGTGCGGCTCGCGAACCTTCGCAGTTTTGCACGCGCATTGCACGATTGCACAGTCCGTGCAAGGTTGTGTGGCGGACAACACCCCGCGCGGTTGTCTCACGACCGCCGGTGGCGCACGATCCGGCCATGGATTCCACTCTGTTCTGGGACGGCTGGGAACCGGTCGTCCACTCCGTGGTCATGGTCGTGTGCGGCTTCGTCGCGCTGGTGATCATCCTGCGGGTGTCCGGCCCGCGCACGATGGCCAAGATGACGCCGCTGGACTTCATCGTGGCCGTCACGATCGGGTCGGCGTTCGGCCGCACGCTCACCGCGACCTCGGTGCCGCTGGCCCAGACCGTCCTCGTGCTCGTCCTGCTGGTCACCCTGCAGTGGGTCTTCTCCGCGGCCCGCGCGCGGTCGTCGCGGATCCGATCGCTGCTCGACAACCCACCGGTGTTGCTCTACTACCGGGGTCAGATGCAGCACCGCGCCCTGCGGAGTCACCGCCTACTGGAGGAGGACGTCCACACGGCCGCCCGGCAGTCGGGAAAGGGATCACTGGAGGACGTCGCCGCCGTCATCCTCCAGCAGGACGGCAGCCTCGGCGCGATCGGTCGCGACGACCTGGGCGATTCGTCGAGCCTGCTGCCCTATACGAACCGCCCCGATCTCCGCGCCAACGAGGGATGAGAATTCCCTGAATCTCGGTGGCGTGAGCTGCGTCACATAGTTACCGTGTCTCCACAGTGCGATCGGGGGGAGGCGGAGGCATGGACGAGTTCAGCCGGAGAACGTTCCTCGCGCGGGCGTCCATGCTCGGAGCCGCCGTCGGTCTCGGCCTCGCACTTCCCGGAGCTCTGGCGCCCACCGGGGGCCCGCTCCCTGGCGCCCTTCCCCGCGCGTCCGCCCAGGGCACGGGTAGCGCGGCGCTCGACGCGGTGGAGGCGTTCTCCCTGGACACCATGCGGGGACTGTGCGTGATGGTGATGCCCGGCCCTGACCCGTGGTCGCTCCAACAGGGCACCCCGCGTACCGACCCGGGACCAATCGAGGTCGGCGGCGGCGAGTTCATGAAGGACCTCTTCGACAATTACCTCGGCATGGGGGACCAGCTCGCGCGCCCGCTCGCCCTGGGGGTCGCCCAGGCGCTCTCGGATCTGGGCGTCCAGACGGGCCCCTTCCTCGGACTGAGCGAGCCCGACGGACGCCGGATCGACCAGGTGCTCGGGTACGTCTACAGCGACCAGGTGCTCCCGCTGTCCCTGCCGGTGGCACTCCTGCTCAACACCGGCGCGCTGCTCGCCGCGCCGCAGACGATCGTCGGCCCGCTGGGTTCCCCGTTCTCTCGACTCTCGCTGACCGACAAGCTCCGCGTACTCGAGGGCATCGAGGGCCCGGTGCCCCAACTCGTCTCGATCATCGACGGCGCGTTACCGGTGCCGTTGCGGGGATCGGCGTCCGGATTCCTGAAGTTCGCCGGCGGCATCCTCCTCGAGGGGACGGCTTTCGGCGTGTACTCGGAGCAGCACGCCTACGACCCGCAGACCCGAACCGTCGACCCGCGCCCGGTGCCGTGGGACCTCACCGGTTATCGACCGAACGGCCTGGTCGACGGGCACGACGAGTTCATCGGCTACTACCAGAATCGGACGGAGGTGCCGGCAGATGCGTGATGTCGTCGTCATCGGCGCGGGAGGCGGCGGCCCGGTCGTCGCAGCGGAACTGGCCGGGCGCGGACTCGACGTCCTCGTCCTGGAGGGTGGCCCCCGCCAGGCCGACCCGGAGAACGAGTGGTCGCACGCGGAGAACGACGCCAATAACCCGAACAACGGCTTTCTCCGGTTCGGCCCCGAGGACCGCTCCAAGCCGGCGTGGTTCCGGGAGTGGACCACCAACATGTTCGTCTGGCAGTTGTCCGGCGTGGGCGGGACCACCCAGCACTACTACGGCAACAGCCCGCGCCCCATGCCCGGCGTCTTCCGTGGCTACTCCGGCGCGGACGCCGCGGAGTACGACACCGGACACCTGTTCCCGTTCACCTACGACGAGTTCGTGCCCTACCTCGAATGGGTGGAGGCCACGCTGCCCGTCGAGACCGCCGCCATGGGGACTAAGGAGGCGCTGACCTTCCGGGGCTGCGAGAACTACGGGTTGCCCCTACAGACCTCCAGGAACATCACCCGGAACGCCTTCCGTCCACAGCAGAACGCCATTCTGCAGCCGGGCGGAAACGCCGGGAAGACCGACGACCCGAATCTGCTCAACTACCCGCAGGCGACCGGTTGCAGCTTCTGCGGACACTGCTTCCAGGGGTGTTACCTGCCCCGGCAGGCACCGCGGAACCAGTTCGCCAAGCGCTCGACCGACAACAGCTACGTCCCGCTCGGTCTGTCCGCCGACGCCGTCCGCCCCGGCGGCCGCGCCTTCGAGCTGCTCGCGAACAGCTTCGTTCAGTCGATCCGCCACGAGCAGGAGGGCGCCCACACGGTGGCCCGTGGGGTCACCTGGCGGGACAACGCCACCGGGGAGATCTTCTCCGAGGACGCCCGCGTCGTGGTGCTCGCCGGTGGCGCCACCGAGAGCCCCCGGTTGTGGTTCAACAGCGGCCTGCCCAACCCCAACGACTGGGTCGGCCGCGGGCACACCGACCACTTCTTCGACTGGATCGTCGGCAGCTTCGACGAGTACACCGGCAATTCCAAGGGTGCCAACTCCTCGGCGCGAGTGGACTTCCCCGGCCGCGGCGGGATCGAGAACGTCGGGTTGGGTCCGGCGATCCAGGCTTTCGCGCTCAGCCTCTCCGACTCGGGCTCCCGCGGCTACTACGACAACGGCCGGGGGTTCACCGGCCCCTGGGACGGGCCGGCCGGCCGCCTGGTGGGCAATGAGCTCAAGGAGCTGATGATGGGGGGGATCGACAATCTGCTCAACTTCCTCGTCATCACCGACGATCACGTCGAACCGGGCAACCGCGTGACCCCGTCACTGTTCCCGGCCGACGAGAACGGCGCGCCCGCGAAGATCGACGTCTCTCTGCGACACCGCAAGCGCCGCACTCTCGAGAACCGGGAGTTCATGGTTCATCGCGCTGCCGAGATCATGCGCGCCGCCGGCGCCAGGAAGGTCTACCGCCTCGACTGGGCTCCCCTGCTTCTCCACGTGCATTCTTCGATGCGGATGGGCGAGTCGGACCAGAACTCGGTTCTCGACGTCAACGCGGAGGCCCGGTGGGTCAAGCGGTTGTTCATCGCCGACAACTCGGCGCTGGCCAACTCCCTGGGTGGGCCGAACCCGACGTTGTCGACGCAGGCGTTGGCCACGAGGACGGCGGAGAAGATCTTCCGCCTGTACTTCGACGGCGACTCGTGGGTGGACAAGGAGGCGCCGGTGCCGAGCACCGATCCGCGGATCTCGGCCCGGTTGGAGCAACTCGGCCTGTAGCGCGCCCGACACCCGGCCGATGGCGGCCGCCGGCCGGCGCCCGACCGGCTAGAAGACGCTGATCCCCAGCGCGCGCCGCACGCGCAGGTCGAGGATATTGCAGGCGTAGTAGGCGCGCAGCGGCTTCGGGAGCACCTTGCCGAGGGCGGTGGAGGCGGCGAGCACCAGGCGGCGTCGCCGCAGGTCGCCGGGGGTGATCTCCCAGTGCATCTCGTCGCGGATGCGCCGGGGCACGGCGAACTTGGTCATGGACAGGTTCCACGGGCCGATCGTCTTGTGCGCGAGCGTCCCGAGCTTCCCCATCCTGATCTCGAGCACCCGGAAGTTCGTCAGCGACTGCAGGTACTCGCGGACGGTGTCGTCGATCGTCACGTCCTCGAGCCCCTCGACGAAGCGTTGCTCGTATTCGGCCCAGGTGGACGGCCAGCGGGCCTCGGGGACGTTGAGCGTGGTGCCGAGCGGCCGGGCGATGTCGATGATGCGGTCCAGTTCCGCCTCGCTGAGCGGGCCGTGGAGCATCTCCCACTGGTCGGTGTAGTAGCGGACCAGGCACAGGGCCACCCACAGCTGGTAACCGGCGTGGTTGGCGTTGTAGCGCACCGGGCTGGACTCGGTGGAGGTCACCTGGGCGTGGATCTCGTGCACGGCCTCGTGGAAGAACTGACGGTCCTTCTCGCTGCCGAGCGTGGCCACGGCGAGGTATTGGGCGGTGGTGCGCCCCCGCTTGATGGGCCGGAGGTCTCCGCGACCGCTGTCGACGCGGCTCTCGACGACGCCGTACCCGACGGCCGGGTTCGCCAACTGCATCACGACGTTCGCGGCGGGCAGCCAGAACGCCAGGTGAGTGGAGATGTCGGGGAGACGCCGGATCCGCCGGTCCTCGACCTTCGCGATGTCGGTTCGCGTCCCTGCGGTCATCATCCACTCCCCGTCGTCGACCGTTCGATCCGATCACATATATCTTACACGGATATCCAGCGCGCCGCAGCCCCTCCCGAATCGCCGAAACCTGGAAAGATAGGGTCACCTAACCCCGACGAAGGAGTACGAGTGGCCCGCGACCGCCAGTCCCCCGCCCCGACCGTCCTGACGGTGTTGCGCACCGAGACGGTGACCGCCCACCTCGTCCGGGTGGTCCTGGGTGGCGAGAGCTTCGATTCGTTCGCCGCCCGCGCCGACACGGACAGCTACGTCAAGATCGAGCTGCCGCACGCCGGCGAGACGGTCGTGCGGACGTACACCGTCCGGCGGTGCGACCCGGTCGCGCGGGAGATCTGGATCGACTTCGTCGTGCACGGCGACGCCGGAGTGGCCGGCCCGTGGGCGCTTTCGGTCACCCCGGGCACGCAGGTCGCGCTGCGCGGTCCGGGTGGCGGCTACCGTCCGGACCCGGAGGCCGACTTCCACCTGCTGGCCGGGGATGAGACTGCGGTGCCGGCCGTCGCCGCGGCCTTGGAGTCGCTGCCGGAGGACGCCATGGGTGCGGTGTTCCTGGAGGTCGGGGGCGACGACGACGAGGTCGACCTGGCCGCGCCAGCGGGCGTGGAGGTCACCTGGATCCACCGCGGGACCCCCTCGACGGACGCCGGCCCGGGGCTGATCGACGGCGACGCCCCGCTGGTCGGCGCGGTGCGTGACCTGCCGTGGCCGGACGGCGACGTGCAGGTCTTCGTCCACGGCGAGGCCGAGACGATCATGAAGCACCTGCGGCCGTACCTGAGAAAGGAGCGGGGTGTGCCCGCCGCCCGGGCCTCGATCTCGGGCTACTGGCGACGTGGCCGGACCGAGGAGGGCTTCCGTACCTGGAAGCGCGAACTGGCCGAGTCGGAGGAGGGCCCGCAGCCCGTCAGGTGAGTCCGGGCTCATCGTGCCGGGGCGACCCGGTACCCTCATGTGCCAGCACCGTTCACGCATCCGGCCCCTCGCGTACCCACCCGGGAGGCTCAGACGGCACAGACAAGGCATGGCACATGGCATTCACACGCGCGAAGCTGTTCACCGGACTGGTCGCCACCTCGGCTCTCGTCCTCGCAGGTTGCTCGGGCGGCGGTGACGACGCCGCCGGCGATGGTGGCGAGTCCTACCGCATCGGCATCAACCAGCTCGTCCAGCACCCGGCCCTGGACTCGGCCACGGCCGGGTTCAAGGAGGCCTTCTCCGAGGCCGGGGTCGAGGTCGAGTTCGACGAGCAGAACGCCAACGGCGAGCAGGCCACCGCGCTGACCATCGCCCAGCAGTTCGCCGCCGACGACCTGGACCTCACCCTCGCGGTGGCCACGCCGGCCGCTCAGGCGATGGCCCAGAACATCATCAACATCCCGCTGCTGTTCACCGCGGTCACCGACCCGGTCTCGGCCGAGCTGGTCGACTCGATGGAGGAGCCGGGCTCCAACGTCACCGGCACCTCGGACGCCGCGCCCATCTCCGAGCAGCTCGAGCTGCTCAGGGAGCTCGTGCCGGACGCCGAGCGTGTCGGCGTCGTCTACGCCTCCGGCGAGGTCAACTCGCAGGTCCAGGTGGATCAGGCCGAGGAGGCCGCCGGCCCGCTCGGGCTGGAGATCGTCACCCAGACCGTCACCACCGTCAACGAGATCCAGCAGGCCGTCGAGGCGCTGGGTGACGTCGACGCCATCTACGTGCCGACCGACAACATGGTCGTGGCCGGCATCGCCTCGCTCGTCCAGGTCGCCGAGGACAAGCAGATCCCGGTGATCGCCGCTGAGGAGGGCACCGTCGAGGGCGGTGCCGTCGCCACCCTGGGCATCGACTACACCGAGCTGGGCCGCCAGACCGGCGAGATGGCGCTGCGCATCCTGCGCGACGGCGAGGACCCGGCCACCATGCCGGTGGAGACCGCGACCGAGTTCACCTACGTGGTCAACGAGGCCGCCGCCGAGCGTCAGGGCGTGACCATCCCCGAGGACATCCTCGCCGAGGCTGATCGCAAGTGATCGGGGCCGTCGAGGTAGGCCTCATCTACGGGGTCATGGCGTTGGGGGTCTTCCTGACCTTCCGCGTGCTCAACTTCCCCGACCTCACCGTCGACGGCAGTTTCACCACCGGCGCCGCCACCGCAGCGATGGGGCTCCTCGCCGGTTGGAACCCGGTGCTCGCGACCCTCGCGGGTTTCGGCACCGGGTTCCTGGCCGGCATGGTCACCGGCCTGCTGCACACCAAGGGTCGGATCGACGGACTGCTCGCCGGCATCCTCACCATGATCGCCCTGTGGTCGGTCAACCTGCGGATCATGGACGGGGCCAACGTCCCGCTGCTCCGGCAGGACACGGCGTTCACGCCGCTGCGTGAGGCCGGCATCCTCGGCACCTGGGGCGGCGTCGCCGTCCTCGCGGTGGCCGTCATCCTGCTCGGCCTGGTCGTGTTGTGGTTCCTCACCACCGACCTCGGCCTGTCGATCCGCGCCACCGGCGACAACGGGCCGATGATCTCGTCGTTCGGTGTCTCCACCGACTTCACCAAGACGCTCACCCTGGCCCTGTCCAACGGGTTCGTGGGCATGTGCGGCGCGCTCATCGCGCAGTACTCGGGCTTCGCCGACATCTCGATGGGCATCGGCCTCATCCTCGTGGGCCTGGCCTCGGTCATCCTGGGTCAGGCGATCCTCGGCCAGCGTCGCCTGTGGCTGGCCGTGTTCGCGGTGATCGTGGGTGCGATCCTGTACCGCCTCATCATCTTCGCGGCGCTCGAGGTGGGCCTGAACCCCAACGACATGAAGGCCATCACCGCCCTGCTCGTGGTCATCGCGCTGCTGCTGCCCCGCTGGAAGTCCGTGGGAGGCCGCTTCGGTCGTAAGCCCACCACCCCGGTCGCCGCCAACGAGCGCGCCGTGGCCGGCGTCGGCGCCGCGGTCGATCCGGGTCCCGGCACGGCGGCCGACGCTGCCGCCACCGGGTCCGCCGGGCCCGACTCCACCGCCCCCGGCACCAAGGAGGTCTGACGATGCTGTCCGTCACCGGAGTGTCCAAGACCTTCTTCCCGGGCACCGCGAACGAGCGCCGGGCGCTCAACGACCTGACGCTGATGCTCGGCGAGGGCGACTTCGTCACCGTGATCGGCTCCAACGGCGCGGGCAAGTCGACCCTGCTCAACGCCGTGTCGGGCAAGCTGCCGGTCGACACCGGCGCGATCGACATCGACGGCGTGCGCGTCAACCGCCTGCCCGACCACAAGCGCGCCAAGTACATCGGCCGCGTGTTCCAGGACCCGCTCGCCGGGACCGCCCCGAACCTCACCATCGAGGAGAACCTGTCGCTGGCGCTCCTCCGCGGTCAACGTCGTGGTCTCGGGCGTGGGCTGAGCAGGAAGCGGCGCGGGCAGTTCGGCGAGCAGCTCGCCATGCTCGAGTTGGGCCTCGAGGACCGTCTCACCGCAAAGGTGGGGCTCCTGTCGGGCGGTCAGCGGCAGGCGCTATCGCTGCTCATGGCCGGGTTCACGCAGCCGCGCATCATGCTGCTCGACGAGCACACCGCGGCCCTCGACCCGCAGCGCGCGGAGCTGGTCACGTCGATCACCGAGCGCATCGTCCGCGAGGGCGGCCTCACCACGCTCATGGTCACGCACAACATGGAGCAGGCCATCCGCCTGGGCAACCGGCTCATCATGATGCACGAGGGCCGGATCGTGTACGAGGCCGACGACGCGGCCAAGTCCAAGCTCACGGTGCAGGACCTGCTGCGCGAGTTCACCAACATCAAGGGCGCGACCCTGTCGGATCAGGCCTTCCTCGGCTGACCCGCCCGCGGGCCCCATCGAAAAGAGCGTTCCGCACACTCCCACGCGGGGAACGTGTGCGGAACGCTCTTCTCGTTCCCCGGCGACTCCGACGAACCCGGCCCAGCCGTCCGCCCGCCGGTGCCGGCTCAGCCCGCGGTGGCGCCCGTCCCGTCGGTGTCGCCGGTCGCGCCGGGCACGGCCTCCCAGCCATCGCCGACTCTGCGGACCAGCCCCATCTGCTCGAACTTCTCGAACCAGCCCGGCGCCGGCCACTCCCCCCACCGCTCGGCGTAGTGCGCCCCGTTGCGCAGCAGGTCGGCCAGGTGATCGACCGGCGGATCGACCACCGGGTGCCACCGGTGGTACGCGTGCGCACCGGCCACCAGGACCACAGGCACGCGACGGTAGAGCAGCCTGCGGCCGAAGTCGGTGTCCTCGGCGCCGTATCCGGTGAAAGCCTCGTCGAACCCACCGAAATCCGCCCGTATCCGGCGCCAGAGGTCCGGCCGCACCGCGAACGACAGCGACCAGAACAGCCCGAACTCATCCGGCTCCAGTCGCCGCGTGCCGCGGGAGGGGAACGGGCGGGCCGGGTGCGGGTCGGTGGACGCGGGCAGGTCGGCCGGGTCGGGCGCGCCCGCGGACTCCGGTAGATAGGTCACCGGCCCGAGTCCTACGACACCGTCGGAGATCTCCGAATACCGCCGACCCAGTTCGGGGCCGGGCATGCAGTCCACGTCGAGGAAGACGATCAGGTTGGCTCCCAGGTCTGCCGCCCGGTCGCCACCGAGGTTCCGACTGCGGGCGACCGGCAGGTCGGGCCCGGCGGGCAGCCCCACGATCTCGACGCCCTCGTCGGACAGCTCGTCGGCCAGTTCCCCACTGCCGGGCCTGTCGGGCAGGACCACCACGTGCCGGGCACCGGGCAGGTGCGCGGCCATCGCGCGGCGCTGGGACCACAGGTGTTCGGCGCGGCCCGGCGTGCATACCGTCACCACGGCGATCGACGCCGCGGTGGTCATCGCGCCGCTCCCACCGTCGACTCCGCGGGACCCGCTTGCGGGCCGCGCCGCTCGGCTCCCTGTTCGCACCCGCCGGCCAGCGCCTCGCGCCAGTCAGACCCGGGCTCCCGCCCGCCGACCCCCGGCTCCCGCCCGTCGGCCACCGCCTCGAGCACGCCGGCCAGCCGCTCGGCGGCGCCGTCCACCTCCCACGCCTCGCGCAGCCCGGAGCCCGCGCCCGGCGTGGAGCGGGCGGCCTCGAGGGTGCGCCGGACGGCGCCCGTCAGCTGGTCGACCGAGTCACCACGGCCGACGACCTCTGCCAGGCCCAGCCGGGCGAGGGTGGCGGCGGTGGCGTCCTGTTCGTCGAAGGGCCGTTCCTCGGGTGCGACGACGACGTGCGCGTCGGCGGCGGCGAGGTCGGCGATCGAGCTCTGCCCGGCCGCACTGATCACCACGTCGGCGCGGCACAGCTCGTCCCACGGGTCGGCCACCCAGCGACCGCCGGGACCGCCGAGGGACATCCAGTCGACCTCGCCGAGTTCGTCGCGCACGGCATCCCACCGCGCGTCGTGACCGTCTCCGCCGGAACCGCGCAGGTGCAACACCCGGGGCCGTGTCTCCCGGCGCCCGCCCGGACGCGAAAAGGCGCCCGGATCCCGACCGGCGAACCGCGAGACGCCGCCTACGGGCACGAGCGGATGTGTCGCTCCGGCGGGCACGGGCGCGCCGGCCGCGCGGGGCCACCCGCCCACCAGCGCCGTGCAGACCCCGTGGGCGAGCCGGTGCGGGGCGTCGTCTCGGCGGCCGGGTAGCACGGTGGAGATCACGGGCGTGCCCGTCAGTCGGGCGCCGAGTGTCACCTCGACGGAGACGTCGGACCAGAACACGGTCGGCGCGTGACGGTCGACCCACTCGGCGATCATCGCCATCCGGCGGCGCAGTCCGGCCTGGCGCAGCGGGACCCAGTGCAGCCGCCCACCGGCGGTCGGGTCGGGGTCCGCGCCGCAGCCGGCCCCGGCCACGGCAGCGGCACTCGCGCCGCCCGCGCCGTGCCCGCCCTCGTCGTAGTCCAACGGCAGCGCGACGATCCGAATGCGCGCGGGATCGGGAACAGCACCGTCGGCGATGCGGGCGGAGGTGAGGATGGTGACCTCGTCGTCGAGCGCGGCGGCCACCGACAGCGCCCGCTGCACGTGCCCGCTGCCGTGGTGGTGGGCGTAGATCCCGATCATGACGCCACGCCCACCAGCAGCGTTTGGAGCCGCTCCTCGAGATCGTCGATGCGGGCGTCGTGGGAGAACGCGGCCGCGGCGGCGCGGGCGGTCGCGGCCCGGTCGAGGGTGAGCGCGGCGGGGATGCCGGCGGCCAGCGCGGACGCGGGGTCGTCGCCGGGGTCGACGAGGATCACGCCGGGCTGCCCGCGCAGGATCTCGCGGACGCCGCCGCGCGCCAGGGCGACGACCGGGGTGCCGCACGCGAGCGCCTCCACGGCGGTCAGTCCGAACGGCTCCTCCCAGCAGGGGGTCACGAGGGCGACGGCCGCACTCGCGACCAGCGGCACCAGCGCGTCGCGCCCCAGCGGGCCGCGGTGGTGCGCGAGCTCACCGGCCTCCCGCAGCCGGGGCTGCAGAACTCTACGCATGTACCGGTCGTCGCCGACGCGGCCGGCGAGGTCGAGCGGCATACCCGCGAGCCGGGCCGCCTCGACGGCCAGGTGCGGGCCCTTCTCGGGCACGATCCGGCCGGTCCACACCGCACGGCGCGACGTAGCGCGGCGCGAAGTGGCCGCGCGCCCGGGACGCCAGGTGGCGAGGTCGACGCCGTTGGGCAGGACGTCGGCCCCCTGCGGCACGCGCCAGGTACCGAGGACGGATCTGCTCACGGCCAGCACCTGACCGGTGGCCGCGCCGAACCGGTCGAAGGCCTCCTGCATGCGCTCGAGCCGCGGGCAGTGCAGCGTGGTGATCATGGGCGTGCCCATCTCGGCGGCGCGTACGAGCGGGACGTGGCTGAGACTGTGGTTGAGCACGACGTCGTAGCCGGCCACGGCGACATGGTCCATGAGTCGTTCGAACTCGGCGGAGTCGGCCTCGTAGCCGCCTGGCGGGTAGTAGCTGTCGCCGCGGCCGGTGGCGGTGGCCATGGCGGTGAACTCGAACCGCGGGTCGTGCCCGTCGCTGCCGGCGGCGGCGTACAGGGTCACCCGGTGGCCGCGGGCGCGCAGGGCCCGGACCTCCTTGGCCACGACCACCTCGAGCCCACCGGCGTACGGCTCCCGTATGGGGAACCGGGACGGCCCGATCACGGCGATGTCCAGACGCTGCTCGCTACCGGCGTCCACAGCCCCCCTCGTCCTCTCGTGGCACCCGACCGGTCCGGGCGCTGCCAGAACATTGAATAGTGTCCTGCCGGGGGCCCCCGCGCCACCGCTGCGGCACCGGCGCGTCACCCCCGACGCACCATCCGACCGTCACCATCCGCCGATGATCCGCTCGAGCCGCACACCGTCGCCGTCGCCTCCCACGCCGTGGACCCCGACGCCCGCCGCGGCGATCGATCGCGCTGCGGGAGGGCGCTCGCCCCACTCCTGCTCTCGCGCCAGGGCCCGGGAGCTGCGAATGCTCGCGAGGGTGCGCCCCTCGTCGTCGTCCAGGGTCACGCTCCCCTCGGGTGGGCACAGGGCGCGCAGCCGCCGCGCGTCGAGCGCCCCGAGCGCACAGGGACGGTGGATGTCGACGAGGACGGGGGGACGACGACGAGGTCCCGCCACCGGCGTCCCCGGTCGCCACCACGGGCTGCGCGGGCGGAGGTCCACGCGTGAGTCGTCGGCGAAGAGCGCGGCGATCACGGCGGCGTCGGGGGTGGCGGGGTCGACGGTCACCGCGACATCGCCCCAGGTGAGCAGGGATGCGCAGGTGGCGGCGGCCGTGCCGGTCCCGCCGAACGCCGGGTCGGCGGCGTGGACGTGGACGGCGATCGAGGGCAGCGCGTAGATCCCGCCGGCCGGCCGGGTGAGCGTCGACGCGATGAGCGGGGCCAGGCGTGCGGTCTCGGCGTTCTTCTGGGCGAGGTGGTCGGAGTCGTTCGAGCGCCGGCCCGCGTCGGCGCGGTCGGTCCCGGGTCGCTCGCCCGAGTCGGCGCGGCCGGACCAGTCGGGGCCGTCGTGCCAGGCCACGGCGTCGGGGACGTACAGCAGGTGGCCGCCGGTCTGTTCGCAGCGCCAGGCGAGGTCCCAGTCCTCGCCGCCGTAGCCGACGATGTCCGGATCGAAGCCGCCGGCCAGGTCGTAGAGGCGGCGGTGCAAGCCGCACACGGCGGACAGCACGCCGCGCCACAGGTCCTCGCCCCGGGTGAGGTTCGCGGTTTCAGCGTAGTAGCTGGCCGGCCACTCGGGGTCCGAGAGAACCTCGGTGGGCTCTACGGCTGTCGCGAGATCCGGGAAGCGCCCGTACCGACGGCGCCCCACCACCAGCAGGTCGGGCCGGCCCTCCAGCGCCTCGCACATCGCGGCGACGTAACCGGGCCCGGGGACGGTGTCCCCGTCGAGGAAGAGCAGGAGCTCACCGTCGCCGGCCTCCGCACCCAGGTGGCGTGCGGCGGAGGCACGGAAACCGCGATCGTCCTGCCGCACGACGGTGACCCCGGGCGGGACCGTCGGCGGGGTGGGCGAGCCGTCGTCGGCGACGATCACCCGCGGCGCGCCCCGGTGGTCGAGCCCGGTCTGGCCGCGAAGGGCGGCGAGGATCCGGTCGAGCATGCGCTGGTCGCGGTAGTACGGGATGACCACGTCGATGCCGCCGCGCACGGAGGTGCTCGGGGTCATGCGAGCCCCCCCGGTTCCCGCCGGCCACTGCGCCCACGCCGCGCGGTACGCGCGTCCGAGCTCCTCGATCCCCGGCGGCGGGGGCGGGATGCGTGTGGGCAAGGGATCGTCGAGCAGTCGCCGCAGGACGTCGGCGAGGTCGGTGCCGTCGGTGATGAGCAGGGAGCCGGGGCGGTCGTGTTCCATCTCGCGGATGTAGTCCGAGTCCCAGACCAGGGGGCGGCGCCCGGCCGCGGCCCACGTGCCGAGCGACCCGGACGCCGACACGTTGCGGAACAGGGCGACGGGCACGGTCACCTCGCCGAGGGCGCGGGCGAGGTCCTCGTCGTCGACCCGTCCCGTCACCTCGGCGCGCCCGCCGGCGGCGCGGACGGTCTCCAGCGCGGCCTCGACGTAGTCGTCGTGCCCGTCGGCGGGAGCGCCCAACAGCCGTAGAACGACGTCGACGTCGCCCTCCGCCGCGAGGGCGGCGACGGCCTCGGCGACCACGTCGACGGCCTTGCCCGGGTGCAGGAACCCGAACACCCCGACCGACCGCGCGTCAGGGCTGAGGTCGGCGGGCGGCCCGAGGTCGGGGACGGGCAGCGGGATGACGGCGTCGACGGCGATGCCGGCGTCCGCGCAGAGGCGCCGCTCGTGCTCGGAACCCGCCACGACCAGGCCGGCGGCCCGGGCGATGCGCTGGTAGGCGCGAGTGCGGCGGCGGCACCGCTCGGCTCCCTCCGCGGGCTGGGGCACGTCGTGGAGGGTCACGCCGACGGGCCGGTCCGCGGCGAGCGCCTCCACAGCCGTAGCGGCCTCGTCGGGCGTGCGGCCGAACAGCGGGTCAGTGATGTGCAGGTGCACGGGCACGCGCGCCCGCCCGGCCAGCGCGGCAGGTAGCCCGGCCACGGCGGCGACCTCGAGCACCGGCGTGCCCGCGGCGCGCGCGCTGTCCACGGCGAAGCGGGTCACCCCGTGCTCGGACGGGCCGAGGGCGATGGTCAGCGGGGCCCCGGGTCCCGGGGCGGCGTCATGCTGGGCGGCGGGGCTCGCAGCGGCGGGGTCTGCGGCGTTGTTCGCGGCGGCGTCCTTCGGCGCGGTCATCGCAGCCCCAGCAGGTCGACGCGGTCGGCGTGGCGGCGCAGGCCCTCCTTGACGACTCCCGGCGTGGCCGCGTACCAGGCCAGATGCGCGTCGATGATGTCCTGAGTGCGCACCGGCGCGCCGTCGACGAACCAGTCGCCGCCGGATCCGGCCACCCCGAGTGCGCGGGCGACGGCCGGCTCCACGGGCGCGCGCGTGGCGCCGAGGGGCTCGCGGTCGCCTATCTGCGGCGGGGCGGTGAGCATCCCCGCGGGCAGCCGCTCGAGGATGCGGTCGAACACCGTGGCCAGTGTGCGCCGGTCGGGGTGGTTGATGGTGTGCCAGTGCGGGACGCCGTCGAGCAGGTCCGAGGCGACCAGCGTGCCGTGCGCTTGCTCGCGGACCCGCAGGGCCTCGACCGAGTCGCAGGCGGCGGCCCGGGCCTGCTCGGCGGTCGGCGCGGCCTCGAGCACGCCGCGGTCGCCGGTCGCGGCGGCGAGGATCGTGCGCAGGTCGTGGTACGGCGCGAGTGGCGGGGCCAGCGACCGGTCGCGGGGCGGTCGGACCAGCACCTGGTACGGGTGCAGACCGGCGTAGCGCAGGACGGGGACGAGAACGACCGTCGCCGAGGGCGGTAGCAGCGCGGCGAGCTGGTGATGCCCGAGCGGCAGGTCGCGGTAGTCATCGCGGACGGGCTGGATGATCAGCACGTCCGTGCGCGCGAGGTCGGCGTGCAGACCCGGCAGGTCGGCGGCGGTCATCTCGTACACCGGCCGCACGTCGACGACCCGGACCTCGTCCGAGGCGCGCAACAGGTCGCGGTAGACGTCGGCCTGGCAGTTGCCGATCACCATGACGGTCGGCCGGTCGCGGGTGCTCACCGCGTCGACAGTAGTAGGCCCGGGATCGCCGCTCCGGGGGCGCATGGCACGGTGTCGAGGTGAACTCAGGCGTCTCCCCCGCCCCGTCGATGCGGGTCCGCTCGGTGCCCGCCGGGCACGATTACGTCCGCCACGCCCTCGGGCCCGCCGCCGATGTCGTCGTGCTCGACGACCCGGTGCTGGACCCGGCCGAGCCCGCCCGCTGGTGGCCACATCCGGCGCTGGAGGCGGCAGAGCGGACCGAGGTCCTCGACGATGCCGATCTCGTGCACGTGCACTTCGGGTACGAGCACCGCTCGCCCGGTCAGATCGCCGAGTTCGTCGCGGCACTGCGGGCGCGGGCGATGCCGCTGGTGGTGACCGTCCACGACCTGACCAACCCGCACGAGCCGGACCCCGCCGCCCATCTCGAGCGCACCGGTCATCTCGTCCGCGGAGCCTCCGCCGTCCTCACGCTGACCGTCGGCGCCGCCGCTGAGATCCGGGAGCGATGGGGCGTCGACGCGCAGGTCGTCCCGCATCCTCGCCTCGTACCGGCCGCGGTCACCGAGCCGCTCCGCCGCGAGCGCGACGAACGCGTCCGCCGAGAGGACCTGGCCGCACGAGCCGAGCACGTGCCAGCCGACGGCAGCCCCGAGCGAGTCCGCACGGTGGGCGTGGTGCTCGGCTCACTGCGTGCGGGCGTCGCGGCCGAGGAGCTGCTGCCCGCGCTCGCCGACGCACTGCCGCGGGGCGCCCGGCTGGTCGTGATGGTCCGCGCCGATGCCCTCGCCGCCGCCCGCGATCCCCGCCACCCGCGGCACGCCGACGCGCTCGTGCTCGACCGCCTCTCCGCGCGCGCCGATATCGAGGTGCGGGCGCACGACCACCTACCGGAGGCCGCCCTGTGCGCCGCCCTCGCCGGGTTCGACGCCCTCGTGCTTCCGCACCGCCACGGCACGCATTCGGGCTGGCTGGAGCTGTGCCGCGACCTGGGTCTGCCGCCTGTGGTGCCGCGCATCGGGTATCTGGTCGAGCAGTGGGGCCACGACGTCGCCTCGTACGACCCCGGGTCACCTGACATCGCCGAGCTCCGGGCGGCACTGGACACCGCACTCGGCAGCCCGCCGGTCCCCGCGCGCTCGCCGGACGCCGAGGACGCCGCCGTCGCGGCCGTCCACGCCGCGATCTACCGCGCAGCGCTGAAACTCCCCCAGGTCGCTGACGCCAGAAACCGGCGTCTGTGACCACTCGCCGCGCGCGGCGTCAGCCCTGCTGCCGGCGGACCATCTCCCCGATCCACTCGGGCACGTACGGCGAGGTGCAGCCGCGCGGCGTCGGGTAGTCGCGCAGCACCCCCAGCCGCTCACCGATCTCCAGCGCCCGCCCGCGCAGCTCCGGGTGGTGGATGCCGATCTGCGCCAGGCAGGTGTTCATCCCCCATTGCAGCCGCTCGTGGGCGTCGGCCATCTCGGCCTCGATGACGTCCAGCAGACCGGACAGGTCCAGCCCCTCGGGCTTCTTGACCACGCGGTCGGCGGTGAGCGCCCAGCCGGCGGAGGCCACGACCGGGTCGGGATCGTCGAGCCACGCGACGCGCAGGTCCTCGGCGTGCGGGCCCTTCATCACCACGTAGCCGACGAGCCAGTCGTGGACCTTCCGCGTGCGGGCCTGGCGCAGCATCGCGTCGAGTTCGTCGGCGGAGAACTCCTTCGGGCGGCACACGAGGATCGCCAGCAGCCGCGCGGCCGAGTCGCCGGTGGCCCACAGCTCGACCGCCAGGGGCTGGTCCTTCTTCACCCGCTTGGCCACCGCCCGCAGCGCCGTCAGGTTGACCCCGTGGTCGTCCCCGTGTCGGGAGTTGACCTCCCGGATCCGGGCGTCCTCGAGCTCGGCGAGCTCGGCCATCACCTCGTCGAGCGTCGGCGTTGTCGTCGTCGTCATGGTCTCGTCCCTTCCCCTCCGGGCGCGCCCGCCGCCACGCACGCCGGCCCCCGCCGCGCGGCCGTCCCTATACTCGCCGGGGTGCGCCTGTGGAGCATCCATCCCGACCTGCTCGACCGCGCCGCGCTCGTCGCCGGGTGGCGCGAGGGGCTCCTGGCCCAGAAGGTACTCCGCGGGATGACGAAGGGCTATCGCGCGCATCCCCAGCTCGAGCGGTTCCGCACGCTCGCCGACCCGGTCGCGGGGATCGCCACGTGGCTCCACGGTCTCGCCGACGCCGCCGACGCGCGCGGCTACCGCTTCGACCGCACGCGCGTCGTCCTGCCGCCCGGGCCCGAGCGCCTGCCGCTCACCGACGGCCAGCTCGCGCTGGAGTGGGCGCACCTGCGGGCCAAGGTCATCGAGCGCGATCCGCCGTGGCTGGACCGGCTCGCCGCCCCGCGGCCGCACCCGATGTTCGACCTGATTCCGGGCCCGGTGGCGGCCTGGGAACGCGCTGACCTGCTCGAGGAGTGACCGTGCCCCGACCCACCCGCGTCCCGCTGCCCGCGCTCGTCGCGCCCGCCGCGGCGTCCACGGTGCTCGCGCTTCGCCCGATCCGTCGGCCGTTCGCCGCCGCCACCGCGGGGTGGGTGGCGAGCCTGCCGGCGCTCGAGATGCCGCTGCACATCGGCGCGCTCGTGAGCGCGACCACGGCGAGCGCGCTGGGCCGCCGGGAGCGGCATCCGTCCGACCTGGTGGGCGCGGGGATGGCCGCGCTGACCTGCGCGGGGCTGGGGGTCGTGCTCGCGCGCCACCTCGCCGCGCGGCCCGTCCTGGACCGCGCGCTGCGGGAGCGGGCGCCAGGGGACGGTGCGCTGCAGGTCGGCACGGAGGGGCGCGGTACGGCGACGGCGACGAGCCCCGCCCCTCGCCACCGCACGCCCTGGCCGACGGTGCTGGCCCGTCCGTGGCCGCTGCCGCCGCACGGGGTGCGCGCCCGCCGGGGCATGGTCTACGGACCGGACCCCGTGGCGAACCGGCTCGATCTCTACACTTGTGCAAGCACTCGTCCTGATGGCGCCGGCGGGGTTGGCGCCGGGTCTCGCGCGGACGGTGCCGGCGCGGGGTCGGGCGGGGTGCGCGGCGTGCTCGTCCACATCCACGGCGGCCACTTCCGCGCGGGCGCACCGAGCCGCGAGTCCCGCGCGATGCTGTTCGACCACGCCCGCCGCGGCTGGGCCGCCATCAGCGCGACCTACACCCTGTCGCCCACCCCCGAGTCGGGCTTCCCGCAGCACCTGGTGGACATCAAGCGGCTTATCCACTGGATCCGCGCAGAGGGGCCGTCGCACGACATCCCGGCCGATGCGCCGATCGTCGTGGCGGGCAGCTCGGCCGGCGCCCACATCGCGATGATGACCGCGCTGACCGCGAACGATCCACGCTTCCAGCCCGGCTTCGAGCACGTCGACACCACGCTGGCCGCGGCGGTCGGGCTCTACGGGTACTACGGGCGGCTGGGCAGTGCGACCCGGGACGTCTCGGACCCCGTGCGGCACCCGGCGTCGGGGGCACCGCCGGTGGCGATCATCCACGGAACGCTGGACACGTACACGCCGGTCAAGGGCTCGCGGCGGCTCGTGCGGCACCTGCGCGCGGGGTCGCCGAACCCGGTGATCTACGCCGAGCTGCCCGGCGCGCAGCACGGCTTCGACGCCGTGCGCTCGCCGCGCTACCTCGCGGTGGTCGACGCGGTCGCCCGGTTCACGGACCGGTACGCCTGAGCGCTCCGGCCGGTAAGGTCCCACTCACGGTGAGGACATCATCGACCCGAGGAGACTCCATGCCGCTGACCGGAGAATACGAACCAAGCCCCAGCGAATGGGTGCGCACGCAGGTCGAACAATACGAACGCACCAACGGGGACGAGGCCTCGGACTTGGGCGGGATCCCGGTCGTCATCGTCACCACGGTGGGCAACAAGTCCGGCAAGCTGCGCAAGACGCCCCTCATGCGCGTAGAACACGACGGCGCCTACGCGCTGGTCGCCTCCCAGGGCGGCGCGCCCACTCATCCGTTCTGGTACTGGAACATCGCCGCGAACCCGCACGTCGTGGTGCAGGACATGGATCGGGTCGGCGACTACACCGCCCGCGAGGTCACCGGCGCCGAGCGCGACGAATGGTGGGCGCGTGCGGTGTCGGTGTACCCCGACTACGCGGACTACCAGGAGAAGACCGATCGGACGATTCCCGTGTTCGTCGCCGAGCCCCGTGGATAGGGTCGGCGCGGACGGGAGCCGCAGCCCTCAGGAGTCCGCCGCATGAGCAGGACGGCGATCGTGCTCGGCTGCGGCGGCACCATCGGGGCCGCCTGGGCGATCGCGGCCATGCACGCCCTGACCGAGCAGACCGGCGTCGACCCGCGCGAAGCGGACGTCATGCTCGGCACCTCCGCGGGCGCCGAACTCGTCACCATGCTCGCCGGCGGGGTCTCCGTCGGGGAACTGGTCGACATGCAGTACGGCCGGGCGACCGACCCGAGGCTGCGGGACCACATCGCCTCCACTCCGCCCAGCGTGCCGCCGCTGCCGCGGTTCCCCCTCCTCAACCCGGGCCTCCTACGCAAGCGCGCCGGGCTGGCCGGCCTCACCGGCATCGCCCCCACCGGACGCGCGGACGCGGGGTGGCTGCAGCGACTCGCCGAGCAGTTCGAGGTCGGCGCCTGGCTGCCCCACCCCGCCGCCCGGATGGTGGCCTACGACGTCCGCGCCGGGGAGCGGGTCGTGTTCGGCGCGCCCGGCTCCCCCATCGCGACCGTCGGCGAGGCGCTGCGCGCCTCGTGGGCGACGCCCGGCTGGATGCCGCCGGTGCCGATCGGTGACCGCATCTTCGTCGACGGCGGGATGGGCTCGACCGCCTCGGTCGACCTCATCGCCCCCGAGGAGGCGGACGTCATTTACGTCATCGCCCCCATGGCGTCGGCACCGGGCGTCCGCATCCCCGGACCCGGTGGCTCGCTCGAGTACCGGATGATCCGCCGCCCGATGTCGACCGTCCTGCACGCCGAGATCGCCACCGTCCGCGCCCGCGGCACGACCGTCGTGCCGATCCTGCCGACCCCCGCCGACCTCGCCGGCCTGAGCGCGCACTTCATGAACGGCGCGCGCCGCACGCAAGGTTTCGAGCACTCCATGACCACCGCCCCCGACACGGTCCGCGCGGCGCTCGCGGCCAACGGGGCCGGGGTGTGACAGGGCAGACTCCGCGGTATGCGACTGGGTATTTCGACTCCGGTGGTCACCGTCTATCCACCGACCGCGTCCGCGTGGGAACACTCAGCGGGGATCGAGGACATCGCCCGCATCGCGGTGGCCGCCGACGAGCTCGGCTTCCACCACCTCACCTGCAGCGAACACGTGGCGGTCCCCACCGAGACCGCCGCCGTACGCGGCGGAACCTACTGGGATCCGCTGGCCACGTTCGGCTACCTGGCCGCCCGGACCACCCGCATCCGGCTGGCCACCCAGGTCCTGGTGCTGGGCTACCACCACCCCCTGGAGATCGCCAAGCGCTACGGGACGTTGGACGCGGTCAGCGGCGGACGGGTGATCCTCGGCCTCGGGGTGGGCAGCCTCAAGGAGGAGTTCGAGCTCCTCGGCGCGCCGTTCAACGACCGCGGTGCACGGGCCGACGACGCACTCGCCGCGCTTCGCGCCTCCCTCTCGGTCCCGGAGCCGGAGTATCACGGCCGGTTTCACGACTACTCAGCCGTGATCGTCAGGCCGCACGCCATCCAGGACCGGGTACCGCTCTGGATCGGCGGGCGGACCCGGCGGTCCCTGCGGCGGGCGCTCGACCACGGCGACGGGTGGGTGCCGTTCGGACTGACCCTCCCGGAACTGGAGTCGATGCTGGCCGGCGCGGCCGAGGCGCTCTCGCGCGACGCCTCCCACTACTGCGACCAGCTGGCGCGGCTCCGCGACCTCGCCGCCGGCGAGGGGCACGAGTTCGGGCCGGTCAGCGGGCCCAGCGGCGGGTGAGCGCCACGGGGACGGTCAGCGCGCCGCGCGGCGGGTGACCGGGCGGGTCCCGTCGCCGAGGTCCGGCTCCGGCAGGCGCCGGCCCGGATCCGCGAGCCCCACCGTGTGCCCCTCCGCGGACAGCCGCCGCATCGCCTCGAGCAGCATCCGCCGGGCGCTCGTGTTGACCGAGGACACGCGGCTGAGGTCGAGCGTCACCTCGCCCGGCCCCTCGGGGATCTCGGCCAGGCGCCGCAACACCTGCTCGGCGCTGGCGAAGGTCATGGGGCCCTGCAGGCGGAACGTGCGTCGGCCGGAGATCTCGTCGAACCGCACCGACCGCACGGCCTCGACCTCGGTGACCGTGGTGTTCATGAGGTGCAGCTCGAGGTCCTGCGACAGCCGCTCGAAGGTGCGCACGCCCTCGACACTGTGCCCGTGCTCGTCGAGCCGCGGCGAGAACACCCCCAGCCCCACCTGACCTGGCAGCGCGCCGAGAATCCCTCCGGATACCCCGCTCTTCGCCGGGATCCCCACCGTGGACATCCAGTCGCCGGCGGCGTCGTACATCCCGCACGTCGCCATCACGGCGAGGACCTGCCTCGCGACCGGCGCCGACACGACCCGCTCGCGCGTGACCGGATTGACGCCGCCGGTGGCCAGCGTGACGGCCATGACGGCGAGGTCTCGCACCGTCACCCGGTACGCGCACTGCCGGGTGTACCCGCGCACGGCCTCGTCGGGGTCGTCCTCGATGATCCCGCCGGCCCGGACCAGGTTGGCCATCGCGCGGTTGCGGAACGCGGTGCGCAGCTCGGACTCGCACACGGCGCCGTCGATCTCGAGACGCCGACCCGCGAACGCCGACAACCCGTCCGCGATGACCTCGCTGCGCTCGTCCTCCGAGGCGCCGGGCGGGCCGACGAGCGTGTGCGTGGTGATCGCCCCGATGTTGATCATCGGGTTGCGCGGCCGGCCCGTGTCGCGGTTGAGGGAGATCTGGTTGAACGCGTCGCCGGACGGCTCCACCTCGACCTTCTCCAGCACCGCCTCGATCCCGCGGTCGCGCAGGGCGAGCGCGTAGACGAACGGCTTGCTCATCGACTGGATGGTGAACTCAGCGTCCGCGTCGCCGGCGGTGTAGACGACCCCGTCCATCGTGCAGGCGGCCACCGCGAACCGGTCCGGGTCCACGGCCGCGAGCTCGGGGATGTAGTCGGCGAGCCGACCCTCCCCGGCGTCCGAGCAGGCGTCGCGGATCTCGAGCAGATAGTCAGGTACCGGCGTCTTCACGTCACCAGCGTGTCATGCGCGGCGGGTCCGCGCCCGGGAGGGAGGGACCGCCCCGGCCAGCCCTCAGTGGTGGTCGTCGTCCGCCTTCGTCGGGTGGACGGTGCCGTGCTCGTGCTCGGGCGGACCGTACAGCGAGTAGACCTTGAGGTCGTCCTCGCCGATGTTGGTGACGTTGTGCCAGCTCCCGGCGGGCACGAGGATGACCCAGTCGTCGGAGACCTCGCGCACGAAGTCCAGCTGGTCCTTCGCCGGACCCATCTCGACCCGGCCCCGGCCGGCCTCCACGCGCAGGAACTGGTCGTGGTCGTCGTGGACCTCGAGCCCGATGTCGTCGCCCGGCTTGATGCTCATGACGGTGAGCTGCATGTGCGAGCCCGTCCAGAGAGTGGTCCGGTAGTTGTCGTTGGCGAGTGTGGCCTCCTCGATGTCGACGACGAAGGGGTTCGGGCCCTGGTCGGTGGGGCTCATCGGTGTTCCTTTTCTCTCTACGTGTGTGGCGGTGAGGGCCGGCGGCGGGCGCCGCAGACCCGTGGGGCGGGGCCGTCAGGCGGTGTCGTGGCGCTTCAGGTCGCTCGTGGCCGGGCCCTCGATGAGTTCACCACACGCCGTGAAGCGGGACCCGTGCCAGGGGCAGTCCCACGAGCGCTCGGCGTCGTTCCAGCTGAGCACGGCGCCCATGTGCGGGCACAGCAGGCCGACAGTGCACTTCTCGCCGTCGTCGGCCGTCGCCTCTCCCATCGGTCGGACACTCGGCCGCGGGCGCCGGACCACCGACTTCGCCGCGGCGGCGGCCATGTGGACGGGCAGGTCGGCGTACATCGAAGGCGCGGTCTTGACCATGCCTGTCAGAGTCGGCTTGCCGAACGACACGCGTGGGTCGAGCCCTTCGAGGCGGTCGACCATGATCCCCGCCGTCGCGGCGGACCCGCTGACCCCCCACTTGCTGTAGCCGCCGGCGTAGTGCACACGGCCCTTCCCCCACGGCAGCGGTCCCGACCTGGGCACCATCTCGACCGGGTGGAAGTCCTGCGCGGACCACCCGTGGGTCATCCGCGCGCCGGGGAAGTACTTCTCCGCGTACTCCCGCAGCGACTCGATCTTGGATCCGGTGGGGGCGGCGGTTCCGGTGCGGTGGCCGTTGCCGCCCACGAAGAGGACCTCCCCGTTCTCGGTCGGCACGGTCCGCAGCGAGCGCACCGGCGTCTCCACCGAGCCGTACATGCCCTCCGGCAGGCCGCCGTCGTATTCAAACGCGCACAGATACGAGCGTTCGGCCTCCATGGTCGCCACCGTCGGGCCGCGGTCCAGTGACGGACCGGACGTCGCCAGGAGCACGTCGCGCGCGGTGAGGATCCCGCGGTCACTGCGTACCTCGGCGTGGGCGTCCGCGCCGTCGCCCCGCGGGGTCACCTTGGTGACGCGGGAGTGCTCGACGATGCGCACCCCGAGCGCGTCCACGGCCTTGACCAGCGCGGCCAGCGCCTGGACGGGATCGATCTGCAGCTGGTCGGGCAGTTCCACGGCCGATCGAGCGGGGAAGGGAACATCCAGTCGGTCGTGCCACCGGGCGGGGAGACCGAGGTCGTCCATCGTCTGCTTCTCCTTGCGCAACGATGCCGTCCCCAGGGCGCCACGCGAGTAGCTGAGCGCGGACCTGCGCTGGGCGGACACGCCGTGCGTCTCGCAGAACTCCGCCCACCAGTCCAGCCCGTACTGATGGGCCTCGGCGTAATGACGGGCGGTCTCGAGCCCGTGCCTCGAGCGCAGCGTCGACAGGCGCGTGCCCTGCAGGACCGAGACCTTGGCGGTGGTCGCCCCGCTCGCGCCGGCGCCCACCGTGTGCGCCTCGAGGACCACCACCGAGCGCCCGCGCGCGGCCGCCATCATCGCGGTGATGAGGCCGGTGAACCCCGCGCCCGCGATCACCAGGTCCACGTGCTCGCCCTCGGGGAACTCGGCCGCCGGGGGATCGATCGTCGTGCGTCGCCAGAATGATGTGCCCATGGTGCGTCTCCTCTGCGCCCTCGCCGCGGATTGCTCGCGGGCTCACTGTATGGCCGCACGGCGGGGACCGCACCCGCTCGGCGGGCGTACCGCGAACCCGCGGCGGGGGTTCGGCGGGTGCATCGTGCCCCCGGGCCGAGCACGCGGCGGGCGTCACGGGTCAGCGCGGGGCCAGCCGATCGAGAACCCGTCGCAGGTCCACCGCGAACTCGGCCGCGTCCCGCGCGGTGAGCCTCGAGTAGCTCAGCACGAGTCCCGCCACCGCGTGGCTCTCCGCCTGTCCGCTGAGCGGGCGGGTGCGCCACCCCCTCTCCTCGAGTGCGCGGACCACCTCGTCGTCGTCATATCCGAGTAGCACCACGCACAGGTGCAGGCCCGCCTCGACGCCCGTCACCTCCAGGCCGGGACACTCGCGCGCGAGCGCCGCCACCAGGCGGCCGCGACGATCGGCGTACACGCGCGCCGCCCTCGCCAGGTGGCGGTCCATCGCCCCCGACTCCAGGAACGCCGCGAGCGCCTCGGCCGGCAACGACGACGGGCCCCGGCGGTGGACCACCAGCCACCGCTCGACCCCGCGCCGCAACGACGCGGGCGGCAGGCACCACGCCACCCGCAGGTCGGGCGCCACCGACTTGGACGACGTGCCCACGTACGCGACGTGATCGGCCGCGCCGGGCAGCGTGACCAGCGCCGGCAGGGGTGCCACGCCGTAGCGGAACTCGCCGTCGTAGTCGTCCTCGATCACCAGCGACCCGGTCCGCCGCGCCCACTCCACCAGCGCGACCCGCCTGTCCACGCTCATGCGGTGCCCCAGCGGGAACTGGTGCGCGGGCGTGGTGAACACGATCGCGCGCTCGGTGCCCAGGCGCGCGGCGTCGAGGCCGCCCGGCTCGGCGGGGTGCAGGCGGACGTCGAGGCCCTGCTCGCGGGCCATCAGTCGCGCGCCGCGGTAGCCGGGGTCCTCCATGTGGAACACCGCGGGTGGTCGGTCGTGCCCCGGCGCGGCGGTGAACGCCGCGCACAGGGCCGCGATCGCCGAGCGCGAGCTGTCGAACAGCAGGGGCTCCGCACCCGCGATTCCGCGGTGTCGACGCAGGTGACCGGCGAGCGCGGCGCGCAGGGACGGACTCGGCTCCTCCCACGGGTTGAGGCCGGCAAGCCCCTGCGCGGCGGCCGCCCGCGCCGCCGCGCGCCACGCACGCTGATCCACCAGGGTCGCGTCCGGGATGCCGGGCCGGAGGTCCCGCGGCGAGCGGCCCCGGCGGGGCTCGGGGGTCGGCGGCGCGACGGGATCGGCGTGGCCGCGGGTGCGCGCCCCCGCCCGCGCGGCGAGCCCGGCACCGGCGCTGACCCGGGTCCCCGAGCCGTGCGCGGACTCGACGAAACCGGCCGCCGCGAGCTCGTCGAACGCCCGCACCACAGTGCCGCGCGAGAGTCCGGTCTGCTCGGCGAGTGCGCGCGTCGAGGGCAGTCGGTCGCCGTCGGCCAGCGCCCCTTCCGCGATCCGGTCGATGATCCCGTCCACCAGATCGGCCGCGCCGACCACCTCGCCCACGACGAGCGAGACGGGGCGGGCGGTGCGCGCGGGACGATCGGGACGAGCGGGGTCGGCGGGGCGGGCCATGCGCCTCAGCGTAGGCGAGGCGGGCGTTAAGTGGTCCCGCGGAAATGTGCGAAGTGGATCTTCTGCGCGCGCCACTTCCGGGCTGGGATGGAGGCCATGCAGACCTACCGCCAGTCCCGCCGACTCCGCGACGTCCGGTACGACGTGCGCGGCCCCATCCTCACCGAGGCGATGCGCCTCGAGGCCGAGGGGCACGACGTGCTCCGGCTCAACCTGGGCAACATGCGCCCGTTCGGCCTGGACGCCCGGCCCGAGCTGATGGACGCCGTCGCGCGGAGCCTCGAGGACGGGCAGGCGTACTCCGACTCGCGCGGCATCCCGGCGGCTCGCGAGGCGATCGCGGACTACTACCGCCGCTGCGGCGTCCGCGGGGTCTCGCCGGCGGACGTATTCTGCGGCAACGGGGTCAGCGAGCTCATCACCCTCGTCCTCCAGGCCATGGTCGACCCCGGCGACGAGATCCTCGTCCCCGCACCCGACTACCCCACCTGGACGGGAGCCGTGAACCTCACCGGCGGGGTGCCCGTGCACTACCTCGCCGACGAGGCGAACGGCTGGAACCCCTCCCTCGAGGACATCGAGTCACGCATCACCCCGCGCACCACCGCACTGGTGATGATCAACCCCAACAACCCGACCGGCGCGGTGTACAGCGAGGAGACCGTCCGCGGGATGGCCGCCATCGCCCGCCGGCACGGACTGGTGCTGCTGTCCGACGAGATCTACGAGAAGCTGGTCTTCGGCGACGCCGCGCATCATCACGCCGCGCTCGCGGCCGGGGACGACGTGCTGTGCCTGACCTTCGGCGGGTTGTCCAAGGCATACCGGGTGTGCGGGTACCGCGCCGGCTGGGTGGTGGCCACGGGACCGCTCGGCCGCGCCGCCGACCTGCTGGAGGGACTGACGCTGCTGTCGAACATGCGGGTCTGTCCCGGCGTGCCCGGCCAGTACGCGATCCCGGTGGCGCTCGCGGAGGACTCACCGTGGGGCCCGGACGTCGTGGACCCCGACGGCCGGATCGAACGGCAGCTGGCACTCACGGCGGAGAGGCTCAACGCGATCCCCGGCGTGAGCTGCGTGGCGCCGCGCGGAGCGTTGTACTGCTTCCCGCGGATCGACCGGGAAATGTACGGGATCGACGACGACGAGGCGTTCGTCCTCGACCTGTTGCGCTCGGAACACGTCCTCGTGACTCACGGCACGGGCTTCAACTGGCCGGACCCGGATCACTTCCGGATCGTCTGCCTGCCCGAGGCGGACGTGCTGGAGCGGGCGGTCGGCGCGATCGCCCGTCATCTGGAGAGCCGGCGCCTGGCCGTCTTGTCATGAGGGCGGCGGTCAGCCCTGGAGCGCGGGCCTGATGTGGTGCCAGCCGGGCATGATGAAGTCGGGGAACGTCTGCCACCCGTGGAAGCCGTCTCCGTAGTCCACGCGATGCTCGATGCCGTGACGATCGAGCTCGCGGGAGAACGCCTTGGCGCCCTCGATCACGCCCTTCTCCAGCACCAGACCCTGCAACATCTCGAAGTAGTCGTCACCGTAGGTTCGCCGGTCCGCGTCGGTAGCCGAAGACCTCGTCCTCCCGATCCCAGTCGGACCAGTACGTCGAAGGACCGCCCGTGGGCGTCACCAGGTGGACGTTCTCGCCCGCCATCTGATCGGCGATGCGGCCGGCCCGCTTCCACCCCGAGTTCCCTTCGACCGAGTCGACCCCGTCGAGGAGGTACAGCACCGGCGCCGGCCCCTGGCCGCGGACGCGCGACGGGACGACCTCGAGCACGATCTCGCGCTGCATGGTGGCGGAGGTGACGAGCCAGTGTTCGTAGTCACCGTGCTGGGTGATGGCGCGGAGCTCGGTCAGCCTGATCGACTCGTCACGCGGCCGCGGCGGATTGGGCAGCTCCACGTAGGACCCGGTGCCGCCGAGCGGGATGTTCGTGGACCCCGCCGACCCGAGGGACTCGAGCGTCGAACCGAGCGGGACCGAACCGGCCGCCGACCCGATCAGCTCCACCTCTTCGAGCCCCAGGGACGAGGTATCGATGTCGCCGCCGATCTGGGCGTGGGCGGGTGCGACTGCGCCGAGGGCCATAGCGAGGGCGCCGGCGACAGCGCTGCGGCGGAGACGGGTGTTCATGCGGTGTCCTTCAGTGCAGGGGGCGAGCAATGCAGAAGCGGTCCTGCGCCCGGGTGTGGGAGGGCGCAGGACCGCTTCTCAGGTGGTCGATCAGGAACCGGTCGACCCGGACGACCCCGAGGAACCGGCCGAGCCCGTGGAACCGGAAGTGCCCGGGTTGCCCGTTCCGCGCTCCACGACGCCGCCGTACAGGGCCGGCTTGATGTAGTCCCAGCCGGCGCCGAAGTTCTTGAGGAAGTTCGGCCAGTTGTGGAAGCCGGTCTCGGCGTAGTCGACGCGGTGCTCCACGCCGGCGCGATCGAGCGCCTTCTCGAAGTCCTTCGAGCCCTCCAGCACGCCTATCTCGAGCAGCTGACCGAGGATCATGCTCATGAAGTCCAGCTGGCCGTTTTTCATGTAGTTGGCGTAGTCCGCCTCACCGGCGAGGTTGTTGCCCGCGGAGAAGTACACGGCCGTGTCCTTCAGGTCCTCGGCGTGGGAGACGGTGTCGTGGCGCTTCCAGTCAGCGCTGCCGTGCGGACCCCACAAGTTGCCGACGTCGCCGCCACGGGTCTCGATCGTGCCACGGATGGTCTGGTAGCCCAGCTGGTCCATGGTCGAGTAGTAGCCGCTGAAGGACATGACGCCCTGGTAGATCTCGGGGTAAGTGGCCGCGAGGTGCATGGCCGCCTGGCCGCCCATGGAGATGCCGCCGATGGCGGCCTTGCCGTTCGTCTCCAGGTCCTTCGCCGCGAGCCCCTGCTCGACGATGCCGGGCAGCTCCTGCGTGAGGAACGTCTCCCACCTGTTGTAGCCGGTGGCGGAGTCGTTCTCGTTCCAGTCGGCGTAGTACGAGGCGTACGCGCCGGTCGGCATCACGACGTGGACGTTGTCGCCCCGCACGCGATCGTGGATCTTCGCCTGGTGGTTCCAGCCCGAGTTGTACTCGGGGGCGTCGACGCCGTCGAGCATGTACAGCACGGGCGCCGGGCCGTCATCGGTGACGCGCGAGGGCACGACCTCCAGGATGACCTCGCGCTTCATCGCCGCGGAGGTGACCAGCCAGTACTCGTACTCGCCGGAGGTGCGCTCGACCTTTAGGAACTCGGACTCGGTGATGTTCTCCTGCACCGGGCGGGGCTTTTTCGGCAGCGGGTTGTAGGAGCCCTCGCCGTCCAGCGGAAAGTCCGCGGACCCGACCGACCCGATCAAGCCGGTCGCCGACCCGAGCGGCACCGAACCGGCCGCCTCCATGATGGCCTCGAGGTCCTCGAGACCGAGGGTGGACGGATCGATGCTGGCGGTCTGCGCCAGTGCCGGGGTGGCGGATCCGAGGGTCAGGGCGACGGCGAGCGCGCCGGCGGTGGTGGCCGCGAAGCGGCGGAGTCCGAGGGACATGAAGCTCCAGATGTTCTAAGAGGTGACTTAGGCACCTTAACGGACCATTGTCCAAGTGCGAATCCGGACCTCGGCCACGCGCCCCCGACTCGGCCGCCCTCGGGCTACGCCCGTAGTGCCGCTTCTACGGCCTCTTGCAGGTCCTCGGGCTTGCGGGTGGGCCCGAACCTGTCGATCACCCGGCCGTCGCGGCCCACGAGGAACTTGGTGAAGTTCCACTTGATCCGCCCGCCCAACACCCCGGGCTTCTCAGACTTCAGCCAGTCGTAGAGCGGGTGCGCGCCCGACCCGTTGACCTCGATCTTGGAGAACAGCGGGAACTCCACGCCGAAGTTGCGCTCGCAGAACGCGCCGATCTCCTCGTCGGTGCCGGGCTCCTGGTGCGCGAACTGGTCACATGGGAACCCCAGCACCACGAAGCCCCGGTCGCGGAACTCCTCGTACAGCGCCTGCAGCCCCTTGTACTGGGGCGTGAACCCACACTTGCTCGCGGTGTTGACCACCAGGACGACCTGCCCCAGGTAGTCGGACAGGTCCTTCTCGCTCCCGTCGAGCAGGCTGGCCTCGAAGTCCGCGAGGGTGGTCTGGTCGTCGGGCATGGGAACTCCTCGTCGTCGTACTCGTCGTCATACTCGTCGCCGTCACAGGGCGCCGGGCGGCGCCGCGGTGGCACTCGTCGCCGCCATTGTCACCGTTCCCAGACCGCACGTGCGGGCGTACTCTGGCAGACCCGCGTGAGGAGACCGCCGTGAGCCAGCTGATCTACACCGCGTTCGTCTCGCTCGACGGGGTGGTCGAGGCCCCTGGCGGCGAGCCCGGCTACCGCAACACCGGCTGGACGTTCGGCGTGGACTTTCTCGAGGAGGTCTACGACCTCAAGGCCCGCGAGCAGGACGAGGCCGGCGCGATGCTGCTCGGCCGCGTCAGCTACCAGGCGTTCTCCGCCGTGTGGCCGCAGATGGTCGACGAGTTCCCGAAGTACAACGCCATGCCCAAGTACGTGGTTTCCACGACGCTCGCCGAGGGCGACCTCGTGGAGGGATGGGGGACGACGACGATCTTGCGCGACCTCGACGAGGTGGCAGCACTGAAGCAGGCCGAGGGGGCGCCGATCCTCGTGCACGGATCGGCCACGCTGGCCCGGAACCTCTCCGACGCCGGGCTCATCGACCGCTACCACCTGCTGGTGTTCCCGTGGATCCTCGGCGCCGGCAAACGCATGTGGAGCGACACCGACAAGCCGCGGCAGAAGCTCGAGCTGGTCGAGAGCGAGGCCTACGGCAACGGCGTGCAGAAGCTCATCTACGACGTGGTCGGCTTCGACCCCGAGGCCTGAGCGCCGCGGGAGACCTCGGGCATCGAGATCGCCGACGCCGCCCCGATGAGGCCGAGCACCGCGAGGAACACCAGCGCCCAGTCCACGCTCACGGCCGCCAGCGCCGAACTGACGCCTCCCACCACCAGCAGGATGACGCCCATCATCGTGTTGCCGACCGCGACGTACGCGGTGCGGGTGTCGCCCTTCGCCACGTCCACCACGTAGGTCTTCCGCCCCACGCGGACGCCCGCGTGCAGCAGCGTGAGCAGGAAGTACGCGCCGACGAACACCGCGGCGCCGAGCAGTGAGCCACCGTCGAAGCCCGGGATCGACTCGATCAGCACCAGGGCCACCGCCACGATCGACGCCGCCGTCGCCGCGCCCGCCATCAGCAGGCGAGACGACCGGTCGGCCATCCGGCCGAAGATGCGCCCACCGATCAGCGACGCCACGCCGGAGGCGAGGATGAAGCCACCGAGCCCGGCCAGCGCGCCCGTCCCCGAGGCGATCGACAGCGTCACGATGAACGGCGGGCTCAGCGAGGACACCAGCAGCAGGCCGCGCACGGAGATGAACCTGCGGAACGTGGCGTCCTCACGGAAGAGCCGCGCCGCGTCCGCGAACCAGGAGGGCGACGACTCGTCGGACGCGGGGCCGTCCGCGCCGGATCCCGGTTCGTCGGTGTCGCGGGCTTCGCCGGCCGGCTCGCGCACCCGCGCGTACACCGACGCCGACAGCGCCCACAACAGCGCGCCCACGGCCAGCAGGATCGCCAGCGCGGTGTGGTCGAGATCCTCGCCACCCAGCAACCGGATGAGCACGCCGAGGGTGATGGCGACCAGCCCGGCCGCCGACGTCGCCAGGCCGACGATCTGCCCGCGCTCCCCTGACGGGATGGTGCGGCCCTGCACGTCCTTCGACGCGATCGAACACAGGCAGCGACCCAGAGAGAACACCACGAGCGCGGCCAGGATGCCCACGCCGGCTGCGGTTCCCCGGCCCAGCGCGGCGATCACGGCCATCACCGCGACCGACGCCGCCTGCACGGCCGCCCCGGTGACGAAGACCCACTTGCGGTGGCGCACCCGCACCACGAGCGGGGTGAGGAACGCCTGCGGCAGCATCGAGCCGGACTCGCGGATCGGCACCAGCAGGCCCACGAGCGCCGCGGGCACCCCGAGGACGTGGAACAACCAGGGCAGCACCGTGGAGGCGTTGACGGTCTGGTCCCCGGACGACTGCAGCGTGTTGGCGGCGACGAGCCGCAGGCCGTTGCGCGGCAGGTCGCGTCGGACGGGCTCGGGGAGTTCGTGTTCCGCGTCGTCGGAGCGGGTGACGAGTCGGGAGTAGACACGATCGGCGGTGGTCACCGTTCAGAAGACTAGTCGACCGGAGCCGGAGGATCGCCCCGGCCGGGCAGAAGACCGGCGCCGGAGGATCGCCCCCGGTTAGATGGAAGACCGGCGCCGGAGGATCGCCCCGGCGCCGGTCATGCGCATATCCGTGTGTAGCGCTCGGATCAGGCGAGCGGCCCACCACAGTTCGGCCAGGCGCCCGCGCCCTGACCCGCGAGTACGCGCTCGCCGATGTCGATCTGCTGTTCACGCGTGGCCTGGTCGGCCGTCGCCGCGTACTCGCCGCCGCCGTAGCCGCTCCACGTCTGGGCGGAGAACTGCAGGCCACCGTAGTAGCCGTTGCCGGTGTTGATCTGCCAGTTGCCGCCGGACTCACACTGGGCCACCTGGTCCCAGGAGCTGGCCGGGGCCGCGTTGGCAGCCGGGGCGGCGAGAGAGACGCCGGCCGCGGCCACGCCTCCCGCGAACATCGCACCGGTCAGGGTTCGGACAAGCTTCTTCTGCATCACTCGTGACCTCCTGAAGGTCTCGTCTCGTGCTCTTCGACTGGTTCGTCTGCTTCGACGTCGTTTGTCGGACGGCCGCCGAGACTACGAAGAGGCGGGCGGGGCCTCGCAAGCCCCGGAGCGGCACCGCGGCCCGTGCGGCCGGCGCATGTGGTGACCGCTGATGTGCAGCCTCGCAGGTCACGGCGCAGGTTCCGCCGACTCGGCGGCGGACGGGATCGAGTGCGTGAGATGGCTCACTTCGTCGTCGTCCGGCCCCCATACTGGCGTCATGAGCGACTTCAAGAAGGGCGACCACGTCGAGTGGAACTCCGAGGCCGGGATGGTGCGCGGGGTGATCCGGAAAATCCACACCGAGGACGTCGAGTTCAAGGGACGCATGCGGCGCTGCAGCAAGGAGGAGCCGCAGTACGAGATCGAAAGCGACAAGACCGGCCACATGGCCATGCATAAGGGTTCGGCGCTGAAGAAGATCGACTAAGGCGAGACGTGGCCGGGCGCGGGCGCTGGCGATGCGGGCGTAGTCCGCGATCCGCTCCTGCGGCGAGTCGGGCCATGCGCGCACAGGTGGAGCGGCACGCCGGGCCCTGCGCGCACAGGCGACGGCGGCGATCCGCCCCTACGAATGCGATCCGCCCCCGGAGTTCGGCACTCCCAGGGCGGATCGAGATCAGAGGGGCGGATCGTTGGTCGGGCAGGTCGCGAGTCGCGGTGGGCGGCTCGCTCAGCCGGCGACGGCCGAGGCGAGGTTACCCAGCGAGTCCTCGAGCTGCTTCTGCGACACCAGCGGGAACGACACCTTCTTGAGCACGTCCTTGTCGGTGACCTTGGACCAGTCGTAGGTGTGGCGCACCAGTGTGGAGTCCGGGCCCTGGGCCTCGAGCTCCCAGACCCACTCCCAGCCCTTGGGCTCGGTGCCCGCGGGCGCGGTCTGCCAGGCCAGCAGCTTGTCCTTGGCGAAGCCGGTGACGTGGTTCTCGGTGCGGTATTCGCCGCCCATGTGCTCGCCCTCCATGTCCATGGCGAACACGTCACCGACCTGCTGGATGCGGTCGGTCTTGTAGTCGCCGCGCACGAAGCCAGAGCCGTCCAGGCGGGCGTGGTTCTCCGGGTTGGAGAGGAAATCGAAGATCTCAGCCGCCGAGTGGTCGATCACGCGCTCGACGGTGATGGCGTTGGAATCAGTCATGACTCCACCGTGCCCGCCGCGGCACCGGTTCGCATCCGGTCAACGCTCGACACCGGTCCGCATCCGGTCAGCGCTCGGCACCGGTTCTCATCCGGTCAGCGCTCGGCACCGGTTCTCATCCGGTCGACCTTCGGCGCCGAATTCACCGTGGGTTCACCCCGTACTCCCGAGCCGGACCGACGAGGGTGCCAGGATGGAGTGTCCTTTTCATGGTGCAGATAGGAAGTGGTCGCGTGTCGCGGTCTGTTGGTCGTCGGGCGGTACTGGCATCGGTGGCGGTCTTCGCCGCCGGAGCTCTCGGGCTCGCGGGATGTTCCGAGCCCGCGGCCCCCGGATCCGGTGAGGGCACCGCGTCCTCGGAGGCCTCCGGCGAGGTGACCCTCTACACCTCGGAGCCGCAGGCCAAGATCGACGAGATCATCTCCGCGTTCAACGAGGAGCAGCCGGGCATCGAGGTGAAGGTCTTCCGCGCAGGCACCGGCGACCTCAAGGCGCGCATCGAGGCCGAGAAGACCACCGGCGGGGTCGCCGCGGACATCCTGCTCGCCGCCGACGTGCCCACCTTCGAGGACTACAAGGACCAGAACCTCTTCCAGGAGTTCCAGCCCAGCGAGACCGACGCCCTGTCCGACGTGGCGATCGACCCCGACGGGTTCTACGTCGGCACCCGCATCATCCCCACCGTGATCGCCTACAACACCACCGAGATCACCGAGCCTCCGACCTCGTGGGCCGAGCTCACCGAGCCCGAGTACGCCGACCGGATCATCCTGCCCAACCCGGACGTCTCCGGCGCGGCCGCCTTCAACGCCGCGGCGTGGAGCCTTCAGCCGGACCTGGGCGAGGAGTGGATCGAACAGCTCGGCGCCAACAACCCGCAGGTCGCCGAGTCCAACGGGCCCGTCTCGCAGGCCGTCGCCGAGGGATCCCGGCCCGTCGGGATCGTGGTGGACTACCTCGTCCGCGACCTCGCCGCCCAGGGCTCGCCCATCGCCGTGAGCTACCCGAGCGAGGGCGTCCCCTACATCACCCAGCCCGGTGCCGTGTTCGCCGACGCGCCCAACCCCGAGGCCGCCAAGCTCTTCCTCGACTTCCTCGTCTCCAAGAAGGGTCAGGAGATCGCCGTCGACCAGAGCTACCTGCCCGTGCGCGAGGACGCCGGGAGCCCTGAGGGCGCCCCCGCACTGGCCGACATCGCCCTCTTCGACCAGGACCTCGAGGCGATCGCCGCCTCCCGCGACGACGCCGTGGCCGCCTTCAACGCGGCCGTCAGGTAGGTGACGCTCCCCCTCAGGCTGGCCCTGTGGGCGTCCCTCGCGGGCGTCATGGTGCTGCCCCTGGCCCTGGTCGTCTCGCTGGGGCTGGGGGCCAACCACCTGCCCGAACTCATCGACCAGGGCCTGCTCACGGCCACCGCCAACAGCCTCGTCAGCTCCCTGCTCTCGGCGGTCGGGGCCGTCATCATCGGCACGCTGATGGCGTTCCTGCTCGACCGCACCGATCTGCCGGGCCGCGGGGCGCTTCGCCTGCTGCTGCTCACGCCGCTGTTCATCCCGCCCTTCATCGGGGCCATCGCGTGGAGCGGCCTGCTCACCGACGGCGGGCTCCTCGACCGACTGTTCGGGTTCGCGCCGTGGAACTTCTACGGCGGGCCGGGCGTCATCTTCCTGCTCACCCTGCACGCCTACCCCATGGCGTACTTCGTCGTCGCGGCCGCGCTACGACGCATCCCCGCAGAGCTCGAGGAGGCCTCCCGCCTCTCCGGCGCCCGTACGACGCGCACACACCTCGACGTCACCCTGCCCCTCATCCGCCCCGCCATGGCGGCGGCGTTCACCCTGACCTTCGTCAGCGGCATCGGCGACTTCGGCATCCCTGTGATCGTGGGTCTGCCCGCCGGGTACGAGACGCTGTCGACGATGGTCTACCGGTTCCTCGAATCCGGGTCTGTGGTCTCGCCGCTGCAGACCGTCTCCCAGATCGGGGTGGTGCTGCTGCTGATCGGCGTCCTGGGAACGCTGCTCGACCGGCAGGTCACCAAGGGGTCGGTCGAGTTCGGCGGCACCGGGCGGCCCGCCGCGCCCCAAGCCCTCGGCCGGTCGCGGCTGCCCCTGGCGGTGGTCGCGTGGACCGTCAGCGTCCTCGTCACCCTCGCCCCGCTCGTCGGCCTGGCGGTCCGGGCCCTCCTCCCCGCGCCGGGCGTACCCCTCACCCTGGAGACCGCTACCCTGGACAACTTCCGGCGGGCGCTGACCGCCTCGACCACGATCGACGGCGTCACCAACTCCGTCGTCCTCGCGCTCGGAGCGGCGCTCGTCTGCGGCGTCCTCGGACTGCTCGTCGGACTGTTCACCACCCGCCTGGCGGGACGCGACCGGGAACCGCTGCTCATGTCGGTGCTGCTGCCGCAGGCCGTCCCCGGCCTCGTCATCGCCACGGGGTGGCTCATCCTCGGCCGCTACACCGGCCTGTTCAACACCCGCTGGGTCATCCTCGGCGCGTACGTCACCGCCTTCACCGCGATCGTGGTCCAGACCGTCCGTGGGCCACTGGCGGGGATCCACTCGTCGATGGAGGAGGCCGCCCGGATCGGGGGCGCGAAGGCGCTGCGCTCGCGGATCGACACGAGCGTGCGCATGGCCCTGCCCGCCGCCGGGATCGGCTCGGTCATGGTCGCCGTGACCGCGGTTCGGGAGCTCACGCTCTCCGTCCTGCTCGTGGCCCCGGGCACCCAGACGCTCGGCGTGGTGATCTTCCAATACCAGCGGGCCGGGGACTACAACGCCTCCTCCGCTCTGTCCGTGGTGCTCATGGCGGTGGGCCTGCTCGTCCTGGCCGCCTTCGGTGCCCGCTACACCCGACCCGACACCGGGTCCGACGCCCCATCCGGGAGGATCCGTGCCTGAACTCGACGCCCGCGGCGTCAGCGTCCGCTTCGGCGAGACCGTCGCCCTGCAGGACCTCGATGTCCGCGTGGACTCCGGCCGGATCCTCGCCCTCGTGGGCCCGTCCGGCTCCGGCAAGTCCACCTTCCTCCGCGCCGTCGCCGGGTTCGAGCGCCCCTCGGCGGGCACGATCCGGGTCGGCGACCGCACCCTCGTCGGCGACGGGATCCACCTCCCGCCCGAGGAACGCGGACTCGGCATGGTCTTCCAACACCACGCCGTGTGGCCCCACCTCAGCGTGGCCGACAACGTCGCCTACCCGCTGCGCCGCGCTAAGGTGCCGACCGCACGCCGACGCGCGCTCGTCGCCGAGGCCCTCGAGACCGTCGAGCTGGGCGAGTTCGCCCGGCGCCGGCCCGACACCCTGTCCGGTGGGCAGCGTCAGCGTGTCTCGCTCGCCCGGGCCATCGTCGCGCGACCGGGCGTCCTGCTGCTCGACGAGGCCCTGTCCGCGCTCGACGAGCCGCTGCGCGCCTCGCTCCGTCTGGTCCTGCGCCGGCTCGCCGCCGAGCACGACCTCACGATGATCCACGTGACCCATGACCGGGGCGAGGCCCTCGCGCTCGGCGACGAGGTGGCGGTGCTGCACGGGGGACGACTCGTGCAGTGCGACGTGCCCGACCGGTTGGACGCCGCGCCGAACAGCGCCTTCGTCGCCGGGTTCCTGCACGACGCCACGCTCGTCGACGGAACGGTCGACGGCGACGGGTTCCGCTCCCACGACGGGGGGATCGTGCTCGGTGCCGCTGTCCTCACCGGGCCCGCCGGCGCGGTGACGGGCCCCGCGACCCTCGCGCTGCTGCCCGGCGGACTCGACCTCGCCGCGCCCGACGGGTCCGCGGGACGCATCGACGCGGAGTTCGTCACCTCCCTCTACGGCCGCAGCGGGCGAACCGTCATCTGCCGCCACGGCGACACCGAGCTCAGGGTTCTCGCCCCGGCCGGGACCGCGGTGCCCGGCCGGGTCGGCGAGGCCGTGGGCGTCGACGTCCGGCGCGGCTTCGTCTACCCGAGGGGCTGACCCGGGCGCGGGTGGGCCGTCGCCGCGCCTGTCTCGGCGCGGGGGCCCGCCGCGGCGTCAGCCCTGGCGGGCCACCGCCCGGCCGATCAGGCGCGTCGACCCGAGGAACGGCACGCGGGAGAAACGCTTGGAATACCAGAAGAACGTCGCCAGGGCGTCGGGCGTGATGACCACCCGGCGGGCCTCGATGCCGCGCACCGACCGCCGGGCGATGATCTCCGACGTCAGTCGCGTCCGCGTGAGCAGCTTCCGCGCCATCTCGTCCGCCTTCGGGTCGTCGCCGGAGAGCGACTCCGCCAGACCCGACCTGAAGAACTGTGGGCAGATCACCGACGTCGACACCCCGCGCGGCCGCAGCTCGGCGTCGAGGGTCTCCCCCAGCGCGACCGCGGCAGCCTTGGTCGCGTTGTAGGCCCCCATCTTCGGCGCGTGGACAAGCCCCGCCGCCGAGGCGGTGATGACCAGGCGGCCGCCGCGACCGAGCTTCGGCGCGAGCGCGCGACAACCCCGCACGACGCCGAGCAGGTTGATGTCCACGATCCGCTGCCACGACTCCATGGACGTGGTCTCCAGGGATCCGCCGACCGCGATGCCGGCGTTGTTGACGAGGATGTCCAGTGAGTCGATGTCCTGGGCGGCGGCCGCCCAGTCGGCGTCGGACGTGACGTCCAGTCGGCGGTACGACCACCGCCCGGGCAGCCCCTGTACCGCGGCGGGCGGGTCGGCGTGGACGTCCGTGAGGATCACCTCGTCGCCGAGCGCCAGATACTCCCGGGCCAGCGCCAGGCCCAGCCCCGAGGCCGCCCCGGTGATGAGCACGCGTCTGCCCGGCCCGTCGGAGGCGGCCTGCCCGGACAGTCCGGCGCTCCGGCGTGGAAGGAAACGGGTCATGATCGCGCCACCTCGTCGTCGCTCCTCTCGGCCACCTCACGCACGGCGGCACCACCGGCACCACCACCGCCGCCACCCGGCGCGCGGCGGGCGCCGGTCAGGACCACGTCCTCCCCGAACGCCATCTCGCGGCGCTGGTCACCGAACGCGAGCTCGGGGATCTCCACCAGGAAGTTCTGCACGTAGCGCCACGGTCGCGAGGCGCCCTGCTTGGGGAACAGGTGACCGTCGCGCCGGATGTAGCCGGCGTCGAAGTCCAGCAGGAGTTGATCGGCCGGTTCGTCGGGCAGCCGCGGCGCGAAGACCTCCTCGCCGGACCCCCACAGGCGGACCATGTAGCGCGAGACCATGTCCGCGCGCAGCGTCCACGAGGAGTTGATGTAGCCCACGGTGAAGCTGACGTTGGGCACACCCGCCAGCATCATGCCGCGGTACGTGGCCAGAGACGGGATGTCGAGCGGCTCGCCGTCGATGCTCAGAGTGCCGCCGCCGAAGACCTGCAGCCGCAGCCCGGTCGCGGTGATGATGACGTCCGCGTCGACGCGCTCGCCCGTGGTGAGGCGGATGCCCGTCTCCGTGAACCGGTCGATGTGCCCGGTCACCACCCGCGCGGCGCCGCGTCGCATGGCGCGGAAGATGTCGCCGTCGGGGGCCTTGCACACGCGCTGGTCCCACGGCCGGTACGGCGGCGTGAAGTGCTGGTCGATCTGCTCTGCCGGCAGGTAGCGCCGCTGCATCGCCCGCAGCGCCGCCTTGAACAGCCACGGCAGGCGCTGGGCGATCACGAACTGCGCCGTGTCGCGCGCGCCGTGGTTGAGCCGGGCCATCCGGTGGTCCCACGGCGCCGGCAGCAGCCGCCTCCACACCGCGCTGATGACGTCCTTCTCCGGCAGCGGGCCGATGTAGCTCGGAGTGCGCTGCAGCATGGTCACGTCCGCGCCGAGCTCCGCCAGCGCCGGGACCAGCGTCACCGCGGTCGCGCCCGAGCCGATCACCACGAACCGTCGGCCGGCGTAGTCGAGGTGCTCCGGCCACTGCTGCGGGTGGATGATCTCCCCGCGGAAGGCCTCCTCGCCCGGGAACTCCGGGCGGAATCCCTCCTCGTGGGAATAGTAGCCCGACCCGAAGTGCACCCGGCGGGCCCACACGATGCGCTCGCCGTCCGCGGTGTGGCAGGTCACGCGGTACAGGCGCACGTCGCTGCGCCAGTCGGCGTTCGCGACCCACGAGCCCAGGTGGAGGCGGTCGAGCGCGCCGGCCTCGCGGGCCGTGTCGCGGATGTACTCTTTGATGTCCTCGCCGTTGCCGAGCGTCGAGTCGTGGGGCCAGGGCCGGAAGGGGAACCCGAAGGTCGCCATGTCCGAGTCCGAGCGGATGCCCGGGTAGCGGAAGGTGTGCCAGGTCCCGCCCAGATCGTCGTGGACGTCGTGGATCTCCCAGCGCCAGTCCGGGAAGGCGCGGTGGACGTGGTGGGCCAGGTCGATCCCCGACATCCCCGCCCCGACGATGAGCAGGTCCAGCGGGTCGGCGGGCTCGGTGCCCGGCCCGCCCGGGAGGTGGGTGCTACCAATCATGCCACGTACCGTAACCCCCCCGCGGCGAGTGATGGTTTCCGTAATGCGCCAACAAGTTGCTCTTTCACGCCACGTCGCCCAGAGTGCTCACATGGCGTTCATACGATCCGCGGGGCTGCGGGGGGTTCGCGCCGTCGTGGCCGGGCTCGGCGGCGACGCCGACGACCTCGCCCGGCGCTCCGGCCTGCCTTACGGTGCCCTGGACAGCGACGAGATGCTGGTCGAGGACCTGGCGATCGCGCTCCTGCTGGAGACCGCGGCCGCCGAACTCGGATGCCCCGACTTCGGGCTCCGCGTGGCCGAACACCAGGATCTCGACATGCTCGGCCCCGTCGCGGTGGTGGTGAAGAACGCGCGCACCACCACCGACGCACTCGAGATGACTTCCAAGTACCTGTTCTTCCACTCGAGGTCGATCGAGATCACCGTCGTCCCCGATCCGCGCCGCGACCCGGACGTGCTGGGCGTGCGGTTCGGCTACCGGGACCCCGGCCAGCTCATCCCGCCCCAGGCCGTCGACCTCGTGCTGCTCTTCCTGCACCGGGCCATGTGCACCGTCCTCGGCGGCGACTACGGGCTGCTCTCCGTCGAGCTCCCGGGTCCGCTCAACACCGACGCAGCGAAGTACGAGGCTCTGTTCGGTGCGCCGGTCACGCCGTCGACCCAGTCCGCCGTCCTGCGCGTGCCGTCCGACCTCCTGGGCCGGGAGATCTCGGGCGGCGACGACGCCGTCCAGCAGCTGGCGCTGCGCTACCTCGAACAGCACGTGCCCACCGACCGCCGGAGTCTGACCGACCGGACCCGCGCGGCGCTCCACCAGTCCCTCGACGCCGGCGCCTCGTCCCTCGCCCGGATCGCCGGGCTGCTGTCCATGTCACCCCGCTCGCTCCAGCGCGGTCTGGCGGGCGAGGGCACGAGCTTCTCCGCGGTCCGCGACGAGGTCCGCCGCGAGGTCGCCGCGCGGCTGCTCACCACCACGGAGATCCCGCTATACCAGATCGCCTCGGCCCTCGACCTCGGCGACGCGACCACCTTCAGCCAGTACGCGCGCCGGTGGTGGGGCATGACCGCGCGCGAGGTCCGGCACGGTCGCACCGGGGTGGGACAATCGACCCCATGAGCGAGAACCCGTCGTCCGATCCACTGGCGATGCTCCGTTCCGGACGCGGACTGCCGGACGCCGCCGAGGCCGACGACCCGATCCGCGAACAGCTCCTCGACGCGGCCGCCGCGCAGTTCGAGAGTGTCGGGATCGCCCGGTCGACGATGAACGACATCACCCGCCGGGCGGGTTTGGCGCGGATGACCCTCTACCGGCGGTTCGCCAACAAGCAGGAACTCGTCGAGGCGACGCTCCTGCGAGAGGCGTCGTGGTTTCTCGCGGACCTGCAGCGGGAGCTCGACGTGCACGAGTCCATCGAGGACAAGCTCACCGAGGGATTCGCGTTCACCGTGCAGACGCTCCGCGACCACGACCTGCTCAACCGCCTCCTCGAGACCGAACCCGAGGCGACGGTCCCCCACTTCACCGTCCAGGGCGCGCCGCTCATCACCGCCGCCGCGCACTTCCTCGCCGCGGAGATCAGCCGTGCAGCCCCCGACCCGCGCAGCGACGAGGAGGTGCTGATCGTGGCGGAACTGACCGCCCGGCTGGTCGTCTCCTTCGTCCTCACGCCGTCGACGACCATCGACCTCGACGACCCCGCCGTTGCCCGGGCCTTCGCCCGCAACCATCTCGGCCCCCTCCTCGGCGCGCACCCGCAGCGCTGAGACTGCTCGGCGCGCCCGCGCAGAACTGACAATCCCCTCATGACTGCTTGACGAATTGAGCCTCTGTGTCTAGCGTCAGGTACATATGGATGACGGATGTCACTCTGTACCCATCCGGATCTGGTTCCCACGCTCCCGGCAACGGCCGGTGACCGGAAGGAAGAAAATCATGACTGCTGTCGCACCCGCCCCGTCGGCCACCACCGAGGAGTACGAAAGCACGCTCCGGCGCCTGTCGGACGCCTCGGTCCACCGCAGCTTCGACCCGTTCAAGGACATCTCCTGGGACCACGCGGATTTCAAGGTGGACCCGACCGACAAGCGCTGGATCCTGCCCTCGGGGATCGACCCGCTGGGCGGGCACCCCTGGTACCTGGCACAGCCCGAGGAGAAGCAGATCGCGATCGGCCTGTGGCGCCAGGCCAACATCATGAAGGTCGGCCTGCAGTTCGAGAACCTCCTCATCCGCGGGATCATGCAGTACGTCTTCAAGTCGCGGAACGGCTCGGCCGAGTTCCGCTACCTCACCCACGAGGCCACCGAGGAGTGCCACCACACCCAGATGTTCCAGCAGGGCGTGAACGCCATCGGCGCGGATGTTCCGGGCATGCCCAAGTGGCTGCGCCGCCTCTCCCCCATCATCCCGATGGTGGCCGGCCCGTTCCCGGTTGCCTTCTTCATCGGCGTACTCGCCGGCGAGGAGCCGATCGACCACACGCAGAAGCAGGTGCTGCGTAATTCGGACGATCTGCCGCCGGTGCTGTCGCGGATCATGGAGATCCACGTCGCCGAGGAGGCCCGGCACATCTCCTTCGCCCACACATTCGTCGCCCGCAACGCTCCGCGCATGTCCCGCCGGGAGAAGTTCCTGGTCTCGCTGGCGTTCCCGGTGATCATGAGGCTGCTGTGCGACGCCATCCTCAAGCCCACCAAGGAGTTCCGCGACGCCTTCGACATCCCGCAGGAGGTCGTCGACGAGCTGTACTGGGACAGCGCCGAGTCGCGCCGGTTCCTCTCGGACCTGTTCGGGGACGTGCGCATGCTCGCCGAGGATTCCGGGCTCATGAACCCGACCGCCCGCCGGGTGTGGAAGGCGCTGAAGATCGACGGTCGCCCCTCCCGTTTCCGCGGCGAGCCGCCGGTGGCGTTCCACGAGCCCGCTCCGGCCGTCGGCGCGAGCTAAGCCGCCATGCCCCACGTCATCACGCAGGCCTGCTGCGCGGACGCCTCGTGCGTCCACGCCTGCCCGGTCAACTGCATCCATCCCACTCCGGATGAGCCGGATTTCGCCACGGCGGAGATGCTCTACATCGACCCGGTGTCCTGCGTCGACTGCGGGGCGTGTGTGGGCGCGTGCCCGGTCGGGGCGATCGTGCCGCACACCGAGCTGGCCCCGGAACAGCACGACTTCCTGCAGATCAACGCCGAACTGACCGGTGACGACCGTCCCTCCCGGCCGCAGGCGCGCGTCCCCACGCTCGTGCGCCTCGGCCCCACGCGCACGACCGTGCGGGTGGCCGTGGTGGGCGCCGGGCCGGCCGCGCTGTACGCCGCCGACGAACTGCTCCGCCAGCCCGGGGTGGAGGTGACGGTGTTCGAGCGCCTGCCCGTACCCCACGGGTTGGCCCGGCACGGGGTGGCGCCCGACCACACCAGCACGCGCGCGGTGGCCGACCTGTTCCGGGCCATCGAGGACCAGCCCGGATTCGGGTACCGGCTCGGGGTGCACGTCGGCGAGGACGTCACGGCCGCGGAACTGGCGGCCCATCATCACGCGGTGGTGTACGCGACCGGCGCCGGCACGGACCGGCCTCTAGACATCCCCGGCACCGATCTGCCCGGGAGCACGTCGGCCACCGAGGTCGTGGCCTGGTACAACGACCACCCGGACCACGCGGACGCCCACGTCCCGCTGGACCACGAGCGCGCGGTCATCGTCGGCAACGGCAACGTGGCCCTCGACGTGGCGCGCATCCTTGCCACCGACCCGGAGCGGCTCGCCGACACCTCCATCGCCCGCCACGCCCTGGAGGCGCTGCGAGACAGCCGGGTACGCGAGGTCGTGGTGCTCGGCCGCCGCGGCCCGGAGCACGCGGCGTTCACGCTGCCCGAGTTGGTCGGGCTCGCCGCGCGGGACGACATCGACCTGCGCGTCGACGCCCCGGGCGGCATCGACCCCGACGCCGCGACCACCCGCCAGAGCCGGCTGAAGACGGAGTACCTGGCCCGCATCGCGGCCAGGACCGCCGGCGGGGAGGAGTCCGCGGACGCCGCCGGCGCCACCCGCGGCGCCGACGGCACCGAGCGCCGCCGGATCGTCCTTCGTTTCCAGACCGCCCCGGTCGAGGTCGTGGGCACGGAGCGGACCGAGGGCCTGCGCGTGGTGCGTACCGACCTCGTCGGCGGTGAGACGGGCCGGGTCCGCGCCGTGCCCCGGGCCGGTTCGGAGGAGACCATCCCGGCGGGTCTCGTGCTGGGATCGGTCGGCTACCGCGGGGTCGAGGTGCCGGGCGTGCCGTTCGACCCGGACACCGCGACGATCCCCAGCCGCGAGGGCCGCGTCCTCGACGCCGTCGGCGGCAGCGAGGTCCCCGGCCTGTACGTGGTGGGCTGGATCAAGCGCGGCCCGCGCGGGTTCCTCGGCTCCAACAAGACGTGCGCGCGAGAGACGGTGAACTCACTGCTCGCCGACGCCAACGCTGGGCTGCTCCCCACGCCCCGGCCGGCGGCGGCGTTCGAGGAACTGCTCCGCGACCGCGACCGAGACTCGGTCGGCGCCGCGGGACAGGGTCGGGACCCGGTCGACGCGACGGGCCAGCGGAAGGGCCGGCTCAGCGCCGCGGGCCGGGGTCGGTCGTTCGCTACGCCGTCCCGGATGCGCACTCGCTGAGCTGCGGCCGCACGCCGCGGGACCAGCCGGCGTCGCCGCCGTGGCCGGAGTCGCCGCCACCCTCGCGGTCGCGTGCGTCGACGCGGTCGACGATGGCCGCGGCGAGCCGCGTCAGCGGGGACGCCCCGTCCTCGCCGGACTCGTACAGGGCGGCGTACTCGCGCTGTCGATAGGTCGTCAGGACGGCCGCGGCGTCGTCGAGGCGGCGCAGGAGCTGCGGCGACCACTGCGCGGGCTGCTGCGCCAGCTTCAGCCGGGCGGCCAGACGCGGCCGGGTGTCCGGCAGGTCCTCGAGCAGCTCGTCGTAGACCTGGTCGGGGGCCAGGGCGGAGGCGCGGACCACGCCGCGTAGCAGACAGTCCGGTAGCACGCCGCTCAGCGGATCCCCCGGCACGGACACCCAGTGGGTGCGCTCCGGGATCGGGCCGCGTCGCAGGCCGGCCACGCCCTGCCCGCCAGGGTCCGGGGTGCCGTCGAGCCAGCGGTCACGCGGCCGGTACGGGTCGCCGATCATCCCGACGGCCACCACGCGGTCGAGATCTTCCGGATGGGCGTCCATCCAGTCGTAGATGACGCGCGTGCCGCTGCAGACGCCGATGAGCACCAGCGGGTCCGAGGGGTGCAGGCGCACGAGCCGGCTGAGGTCGGCCACGCCCGCGGCGGCCGCGGATTCCCAGGTGTGGGACCGCCGGGGGTTCAGCTGCCCCGGGGTGGGCCACTGCACCCTGACGGCCTCCCGGGCACCTGTCCATTCCGCCAGATTGTCGACGAACCGTCCAAGAATCCTCGAGGGCTGCCGGTAGCCGCCGTCGCTGTCCGCGATGAATATTCGCACGTCCTGACCCCCAGGGGCACACACCGGCGCTCCACAAGATTGATGTAACAACCTCAGTGTCGTACGAACGCCTGATAAACGGCAGAGTGAGTAAGTAAATGTTTCCTGTCAAGATGCTTGTACTGTAACGAGTTTCGCCTCAGGTTCCGCAGTAGGTGACGTGGGGCGCAGCGTCCGGAGGGGCCGGTTGTGCGTAGCGCTCGCGCCCCGGGCGCTCGGTGTAGGGATCGGTGACGACGACGAGGAGGTCGGTGAACGGGCCCATGTCCCCTGCCGTGGCCGCGTCGAGGGCCTCTTCGACGAGGTGGTTGCGCGGGACGTAGAGCGGGTTGGCACGCGACATCGATCCCTGGTCGGGTCCGAGGGCCCGCCACTTCGAGAGCCAGCCCTCCGCCAGGGTGCCGACGTGCTCACGCACCGGGGCGTTGTCCCCGGCCGCGGCGGCGCCGAGGGCGCGGAAGAAGCCGGTGTAGTCGGGCCGGGTCGCGTTGAGCAGGCGGGACAGCTCCTCGATCAGGTCGTTCGCCTCGGCGTCGGGGACCTCGGCCGACAGCCCCAGCTTGTCCCGCATCCCGGCCGTCCAGGCCTGCTGGTACCGCTCCGGGAAGGAGTTGAGGACCTCGGTGAGCAGGCGGACCGCCTCCTCCGGCTCGGGGTCGACGAGCGGCACGAGCGTCTCGGCGAAGCGGGCAAGGTTCCACTGCATCACCGGCGGCTGGTTCGCGTAGGCGTAGCGCCCGCCGGTGTCGATCGAGCTGAAGACGGTCGCCGGGTCGAAGGTGTCCATGAACGCGCACGGCCCGTAGTCGATGGTCTCGCCGGAGATCGTCGTGTTGTCGGTGTTCATGACGCCGTGGATGAACCCGAGCAGCATCCAGCGCGCCACGAGGTCGGCCTGGGCGCCGACGACGGAGGCGAACAGCTCCAGGTAGGGGTTCTCCGCGTCCGCGGCGTGCGGGTGGTGCCGGGCGATGGCGTGGTCGGCCAGCCGGCGCAGCAGCTCGCCGTCGTCGGTCGACCGCGCGAACTGGAACGTTCCCACCCTCAGGTGGCTCGCGGCGACGCGGGCCAGCACCGCGCCGGGCAGCGGCGTCTCGCGGTACACGGTGTCGCCCGTGGCCACCACGGCGAGCGCGCGGGTGGTGGGCACGCCGAGGGCGTGCATGGCCTCGCTGATGAGGTACTCGCGCAGCATGGGGCCCACCGCGGCCAGACCGTCGCCGCCGCGCGCGAAGGGTGTCCTGCCCGAGCCCTTGAGGTGCAGGTCGCGGCCGTCGGGCAGCTCGCCGAGCAGCAGTGCGCGGCCGTCGCCCAGTCGCGGCGAGTACCCGCCGAACTGGTGGCCCGCGTAGGCCTGGGCGACGGGCGTGGCGCCGTCCGGCACGTGGTTGCCGGTGAACAGGCGCACCCCCTCTACGCCGCGCAGGTACTCCGGATCAAGGCCCAGCTCGGCGGCCAACGACTCGTTGAGCGCGAGGAGTCGCGGATCCGACGCTTCGGCCGCCTTCCACGGCACGCCGAGCTCGGGGAACTCGGTGGCGTACCGGGCCGTGAGTTCCAGTGCGATGGGCTCCGAAGTGCTCATGTCACGACGATACGGACGCGCCGCCGCGCGCGTGGTCACGTGAGTCCCCGACCGGGTCATCAGGCACACGCCCCGCGGACAGCTCGCGCCGCAGTGCGGCGAGCTCGCGGGACAGCTCGGCCACCTGAGCCCGCGTCGCGGCCTGATTGGCGTCGCCCTGCTCACCGATCCGCTCGACGATCCACGAGGCGAGCGTCGCCGTGATCACACCGAGCAGGGCGATGCCCGCGACCATCAGCCCCACGGCGATCGCCCTGCCCACCGCGGTCACCGGGGAGTAGTCGCCGTACCCCACCGTCGTCACCGTGACCGCCGACCACCACAGCGCCTCCCCGTAGCTGTCGATCGATGCCCCGGGCGCCCCGCGTTCCGCGTCCAGCATCGCGAGTGACGACACAACCAGCAGCACCGCCGTCGACCCCGCGGCGTAGGTGATGACCTGACCTCGCACCGCGCTGCCCACCGACCGATGCATCACCCCCAACAAGGTCACCAGCCGGAGCAGTCGCAGCGGACGCAGCATGGGCAGCAGGATCACCGCCACCTCGTACCAGTGCGTGAGCATCCACCGACCCCACTGATCCGCCAGCACCAGCCGCACCACGAAGTCCACCGCGAACAACAGCCAGGTACCCCACATCACGACCTCGGCGACGAGCAACGCCGCTCCGGCCGGCCTCGCGAGCACCATGGCCGCGTAGGCGAAGAGGAAGGCGAGCGCGGCCGCCATGAGGGGCCACTCGGTCAGGTCTCTCCACCGGGTCTGCGTCATCTGTCGATGATCCCCCACGGCGGCGCGGCGCGGTCGGAAGACCCTCGGGCAGTGGTCAGAAGTACTGGGAGCCGCCGTCGATGCTGATGTGCTCGGCGGTGATGAACTTCGACTCGTCGGAAGCCAGGAACGCCACGACGTTCGAGATCTCCTCGGGCTCGGCGTAGGTCTGCTCGAGGAACGTCGAGCCCATGAGGTTGAGCGGCGGGTTCGACTCGCCGACCTTCTCCAGCGTGCTCACCATGTCGCCGCCGCCCATCGGTGTGGCCACGCCGCCGGGGTGGATGCTGTTGACCCGCACGCTCTTCGGGCCCAGCTCCGCGGCGAACGCGCGGGTCATGCCGACGAGCGCGTGCTTGGAGGTGGTGTAGTGGACCATGAACGGCTGGATCTTCTTGCCCGCGTACGAGCTGGTGAGGATGATCGACCCGCCGCCGGCCGCGATGACGTGGTGCGCGGTCGCCATCACCGTGTTCCAGACGCCGGTGACGTTGGTGTCGATGGTGGCGGCGAAGTCCTCCGGCGCGATGGTGTCCCAGATCTGCGGGGTGCAGATGCCGGCGTTGGCCACCACGACGTCCAGGTGGCCGAGCTCGGCCACCCCGTCGTCGACGATCTTCTTGAGCCCGTCCAGATCGCGCACGTCCCCGACCGAGAGCAGCGCGCGGCGGCCCTGCTCCTCGACCAGGCGCCGGGTCTCCTCGAGGTCCTCGGGGGTGGCCGGGTCGTAGGGGACGGCCTCGGGCAGCGGGCCCGCCAGGTCGAGTCCGATGATGTCGGCGCCCTCCGCGGCCAGGCGGACGGCGTGCGCCCGACCCTGTCCCCGTGCGACCCCGGTGATGAACGCGACCCTGCCCTCGAGCCTTCCGGCCATGCTGATCCTCCTGGAGAAGTCGATGTGGTCGTCACGCTAGTTCGGGGGGCGACGGCCGCGTGGCCGTTCGCCGCATCGTCCGGCGACGGTCAGACCAGACCGGGCACCGAGGACCGCGGGAGGTACGAGCTCCGATGGGTGACCGGTGCGGTGAGGAGGCCGACGACCGAGTCAACGAGGAAGTAGCCCACGTCGAGCCAGGTGCCCTCCTCGTCGTCGTCCTCCACCCGGGCCTCGTACTCGGCGCAGACGCCGAACACCAGGTGGCTGACGATCCCGACCCGCGCCTGCATGACCTTCCGCGATCCCTCGTCCGTGGACAGCGGGGTGTGCCGGGCGAGGAACTCGAGACCGTCGGGGTGACCGGCCCGAGTCGCCAGGACCGCCACCACCGACGGAACCGATCGCGCCTGACGCAGGAAGCGAGCGCGCCAACTGGGGACCGGGAGCGCAGCGAGCACCTCGACCACCGGCAGGATCCCGGCGGCCACCAGGTCCCGCAGCCCCACGTCGTCGCCCAGCGCCGCCAGTCGCTGCGCGCGCCGCTCCCCCGTCGCCGACAGATGACGGTCGACCATGGCGAGGATCAGCTGGTCACGGGTGCCGAAGTGATAGGCGACGGCCGAGTGGTTGGCGGTCCCGGCGTGCTCGGTGATCCGCCGGTTGGACACCGCGTCGATCCCGTGCCGGGCGAAGAGCTCTTCCGCCGAATCCATCAGCGCCTGCCGGGCCCTGTCCCCGTGCTTACTCATCCGCCACCCTGTCTCTCCCTCGTCGGGACGCCCACCTCGTCAGCGTGGACCTCATCACAGCCGGCGTCGAATTTACGCCACCTGTCGTAAAGTTGCCCGGTCGGCTCGTCACCACGGCGGCCGACCCCGTTGATGCGCCAGGAGTTGTCGTTTGAGCACCACGTCCGAGTCGTCCCCCGGTTCCTCGCCGAGCGAGCCCGCGACCACCGCGCCCGCGTCCGCCGATCCCCCGGCGGACGAGCTCTCCGCGGACGAGCTCTCCGCGGATGAGGCCGCGGCGCTCAAGCGCGCCAGGGCCGAGAAGATCGGCCGCTACGTGGCGATGTTCGTCATGCCCATCCTCATGGTCGGCATGATGATCACCGGCTACCTGGCCGCCATGAGCTCGCCGACGCCCAACGACATGCCCATAGTCGTCTCCGGCGCGACGTCCGAGACCGTCCCGTTCGCCGACGCCCTCGAGGCGGCCGACCCGGACGCGGTCGACGTGCGCGTGGTCGACGACCCCGAGGCCGCGCGGGAGATGGTCCTCGACCAGGAGGCCTCCGGAGCGGTGCACCTCGAGGGCCCCGCCGCGACGCTCTACACCGCCGGTGGGGCGGGCGCCTCGCAGGCGTCCGTCGTCCAGGGGCTGGTCGCCCCGCAGATCCTGTCGCAGGGGATGACCCTCGAGACCATCGACCCCGCCCCGCTCCCGGCCACCGATATGTCGGGCCTCGGCGCCATGTTCATGGCCACCGCCCTGGTCATGGCCGGATACCTGCCGTTCAGCGTGCTGGTGTCCAACTCCCCGGAGCTGCTCCGGTTCCGCCGCGCGGTCCCGCTGCTCGCCGGGTGGTCCGCGGTGATCGCCGCGCTCGTCTGGCTTGTCACCGGCCCAGTGCTCGGCGTCGTCGAGGGCCACACCGCCGAGGTGCTCGGCATCGCCTGGCTGGGCGTCTTCGCCGTGGGCGCCGTCCAGCTCTTCTTCACGCGCCTGTTCGGGGCCATGGCCGTCCTTGTGGGCATGCTCTTCCTCATGGTGCTGGGCGTGCCCGCCTCCAACATGGGCATGTCCGTGCACACGATGCCGGGCCTGTACCCGTACCTGCACACGTTCCTGCCCACGCCCGCCATCGGCGAGGCGATGCGGTCCGTCCTCTACCTCGACGGTCGCGGGGTCGGTCCGCACCTGGCGGTCCTGGCCATCGGCGCGGTCGTCGGCCTGGCTCTGACGGCCCTCGTCGACGTGATCAAGCGGCGTAGGAACCCCAACCCCGCGCCCGTGGTCATCAACATGCCGTCCCTCCACGGCGGCGCTCGTCCCCAGAGCCGGTTCTGGCGCTACACCGCGGTGTTCCTGTTCCCCTTCCTCATGGTGGGGATGATGATCACCGTGATGCTCGGCGCGATGGACAAGCCGACGCCGCGGGAGATGCCCGTCGCCGTGGTCGGTGCCACCGCGGAGCAGGCGCAGCAGACCGTCGACGGACTCGACGCGCAGATGACCGGCATGTTCGACCTGCGGGTGGCCGCAACCAGCGACGACGCCCGCGAGATGGTCGCCGACCGCGAGATCGTCGGCGCCTTCGTGCTGCCCTCGGCCGAGAATCCCACCGCCACGGTGATGACCAACCAGGCCGGCGGCAGCGCCGCGCAGCAGGTGGTCAACCAGGTGTTCACCCAGGTCGCCGGGGCGCAGCAGCTGCCGGTCGTCTCCGAGGACGTGGCGCCGCTGCCCAGCTCCGACAGCGGCGGCACCGTGAGCATGTACGTCGCGATGGGCTGGGTCCTGGCCGGGTTCATGATCATCGTGGTGGGCGCCAACGCGGCCCCGGCCAGCAGGCCGCTGCGCACACTGCTGCCGATCGTCGCGGTCTACGCGCCGCTCATGTCGGCCCTGATCTGGCTCATCGCCGGGCCGATCACCGGAGCCGTCGACGGGCACTTCTGGGCGCTGTTCGGTGTCGGCATCGTCGCGATCTACTGCGTCGCGATGTTCGCCACGATCTTCGAGCGACTCATCGGCCTGTTCGCCGTGATCCCCGTGGTGGGCGTGCTGATGTTCCTCGGCGTCCCCGCCTCCAACGGCGCGCTGTCGATCTACATGGAGCCGGAGATCTTCCGCATCCTGCACGACTATCTGCCCATGCCCGCGGCCGTCGAGTCGATCCGGTCGATCCTCTACTTCGACGGAGACGTGGTGCCCGGCCATCTCCTGACCTTCGCCGTCTGGGGGGTGATCTCCCTGCTCGTCGTCGTCGTCATCGACCGCTTCAAGCCGCTGCGCACGACGATCGACCACCACACCCACCCGCCGACCCCACCGGCCGGCGAGGTGACCGCGCCCGACGCCACCCCCGGCGCCGGACCCGACGGCGACCGGGAACGGGAGCTGATCCGCGCCTGACGGCGGCGACCGACGACCGGACTGGCGGCCGCGGCTGACGACGGCGACTGGCGACCGCGCCCCGAACCGGGGCGCGGTCGCCCCTCGGTCGGTAGGTTGAGTCCCACGAGAGAACGTCCGCCTCACGGGTTCTCACAGGGTCGAAGGAGCGCGCCATGTCCGCAGACACCGTCGGTTTCGCCCTCCTCATCCTCGGGTTGGCGTTGTTGATCGGAAAGGTCATCCGCGTCAAGGTGGGGATCGTCCAGTCCCTCTTCCTGCCCAGTTCCATCGTCGGCGGGGCGCTCCTGCTCCTGCTCGGCCCAGAGGTCCTCGGCCGGTTCAACGGGCCGTGGGGAGAGAACGGCCTGTTCACCGAACCGATGGTGGAGGTGTGGTCCGCCCTCCCGGGCCTGCTCATCAGCGTCATCTTCGCCACGATGTTCCTCGGCCAGGACCTACCGAGCCCCAAGCGGGCCGTCAGGCTCGTCGGCCCACAGCTGTCTCTCGGTGTGGCCCTGGGTTCCGGGCAATACGTCGTCGGCCTGCTGCTGGCCGCTCTGATCCTGGTACCGCTACTGGGCGCCTCACCCATGACGGGCGCGCTCATCGAGATCGGCTTCGAGGGTGGCCACGGCACCGCGGCAGGCATGCGCGGCGTGTTCGAGGAACTCGGCTTCGAAGTGGGGGCCGACCTCGCCGTCGGTATGGCGACGGTGGGTATCGTCGGCGGCATCGTGATCGGCATCGGTCTGATCAACTGGGGGGCCCGCACGGGCAAGACCGAACTCATCAGCGGCAGCGCCAAGATGTCCATCAGTGAGCAGAAGGGCCTGTTCCGCGAGGACGAGTACTACTCGGCGGGCAAGATGACCTCGCGCCCCTCGTCGGTGGAGCCGCTGTCCCTCCACATAGCACTGGTCACCGTCGCGATTCTCATCGGGCTCGGGATCCTCGAGGGCTTGCGCTGGATCGAGCAGGCCACCTACGCGTCGATCATGCTCGATGAGAACACTCCATTGGAGATCTTCGCGTACGTACCCCTGTTCCCCATCGCCCTGCTCGGCGGCGTGATCGTCCAGCTCGTCGCTTCGAAGGCCGGAGTGGCCCACGTCATCGACCCGCAGATCATGCTGAGGATCCAGGGGTGGGCACTCGACTTCCTCATCGTGGCGGCGATCGCCACGCTGTCCCTGCAGGCGATCGGGGAGAACATCGGTGCCTTCGCGATTCTCGCCGTGGCAGGCATCGCCTTCAACGTCGGGATCTTCCTCTGGCTGGCACCACGAATCATCGGCCGGTTCTGGTTCGAGCGCGGCATCGGTGACTTCGGGCAGTCCATGGGGGTCACCGCCACAGGCCTCATCCTCATGCGCATCGTCGACCCGGAGGGCGAGAGCCCCGCGTTCGAGGCGTTCGGCTACAAACAACTCGTCTTCGAGCCGTTCTTCGGTGGCGGCCTCGTCACCGCGCTGGCCGTGCCGATCGTCTTCCTCACGGGCGTCTGGCCGCTGTTCATCGCGATGCTGATCGTCTTCCTCGTGGCCATCCTGTCCGGGTTGCTCTACTTCCGCCCCAGGGAGATGAGGGAGCGGACCCAGTGGGAGAAGGCCGGGAAGAAGAGAGACGAACCCGAGGCCGCCAGCGCGGGCTGACCGACCGCGTCGAAACGGTGGCCCGGCCGACTCCCCAGCTCTACTCTCTGGGGTCACGCCGATCCCACCGCCGGAGGGACCAGTCCATGCCCACGCCGTCGACACCCACACCCGACGTCGACCCCGCCGGCACGTCGCCCCCGCCCGCCATCGGCCGACGCCTCGTCCTGTCGGGATTCCTCTTCGGCTGCGGTATCGCCGGCTCGGTCATCGACCTGTTCATCTTCCATCTGCTCCTGCAGTGGCACCACTTCTACGACCTGTCCACCACGACGGTCGCCCTCGTGGCCGACGGACTCTTCCACGGGGCCACCTGGCTCATCACCGTGTGGGGCCTGTTCATGTTCGCCGACGTCCGCCAGCAGATTTCGGTCCCGTGGGGACGATGGACCGGGTCGGCCCTCGCCGGGATCGGTGTCTTCCAGCTGTTCGACGGAGTGGTCTTCCACAAGATCCTCGGCATACACCAGATCCGCTACGGCGTGGACCTGCTCGTCTACGACCTCGTGTGGATCATCTCCGCGGTGCTTCTGCTGCTGATCGGGATCGTCATCCTGCGCCGGACGAGGGCCGTTCCGCTGCGGGCCCCCGCCGTCAGGCGCCCCTGGGTCTGACCGGCCGTGGACTCCGGGCACGACCCGCGCGGGCACACCGGGCACACCGGGCATCCCGCACCCGGCGGGCACGCCGGTCACCCCGGCCACCCCGGGAGCGGCGGACACGACGGGCTCGGGACCGTCGCGCACGACGCGGCAGCCGGATGGTGGATCTCCGAAGCGATCGGGCTCACCGTCCTCGCCCTCGCCCTGGCCTCCTACCTCACCGGCGTCCACCGGCACCGCGCGCGCGGACCGTGGGCCCGGTGGCGCACCACCGCCTGGATCACCGGGCTCGCCTGCGTCGGCCTGGCCTGGGCAGGCCCTCTCGCCGACGCCGCCCGTCACGACTTCACCGCCCACATGGTCGGACACCTGCTTCTGGGCATGATCGGACCGCTCCTGCTGGTCCTCGCCGCGCCGGTGACACTCGCGCTCCGGACACTCCCGGCCCCCGGTGCACGGACCCTGTCGGCGGTGCTGCGCTCGCCGCCCGTCCGCGTGGTGACCCATCCGGTCGTCGCGGCCGGCCTCAACGCGGGCGGTCTGTGGCTGCTCTACGCCACCGATCTGTTCGCGGAGATGCACAGCGCACCGGCGCTGCACGTGGTGGTGCACGTGCACGTCCTACTCGCGGGGGTGGCGTTCACCGTGGCCATGATCGGGCCCGATCCGAACCCCCACCGCGCGTCCCTGCGTGCCCGCGCCACCGTGCTCGTGCTGTTCATCGGCGCCCACTCGATCCTCGGCAAGTGGCTCTATGCCCACCCACCGACAGGCGTGGAGCCGACCGAGGCCCGCATCGGCGCCCAGCTCATGTACTACGGCGGCGACATCGTGGACCTCACGATCCTCGTTCTGCTGTTCGCCGGGTGGTACCCGGGCTCGCGCTTCCGCTCTCGGCTGCTGCCCGGAAACCCCGCCGCCGGGCGCCGCCATCCGGGGATCGACACGGCCCCGGACCCTCTAGAGTCAGGTCACCACATCGACGGAGGAGGTCCGGCATGGCCCGGAAGAAGCGCATCAGCGAACTGAACGACGCTCAGCGGGCGGGCCTGTGGGCGCTGGTCGCCCTCCAGGTCTCGCTCGCGGTGTCCGCGTGGGCGGACCTGGCCGCGCGACCGGCCGCGAAGGTCAACGGTTCCAAGGGCAAGTGGGCCGCGATCATCGTGGTCAACTTCATCGGGCCGATCCTCTACTTCACCCGCGGACGGCGATAGTGACCGCGGTCGGCCGGGATCGTCGACGCTGATGCGTGTCCTGGTCACCGGCGGTGTGCGGTCCGGGAAGTCCCGGCACGCGGTGCGACTGCTAGCCGAGTCCGAACCCGACACGGTGACGTTCGTGGCGCCGGGCCATCCCGCCGACGACCTCGACGACCCCGACTGGGCTAAACGCGTCGCCCACCACCGCGCCCACCGGCCCGCGGGGTGGCGCACGGTCGAGTCCCCCGACGTTGCCACCGCTCTGCGCGAGGCGCCCGGCCCGGTCCTCGTGGACTGCCTTGGCACCTGGCTCACCGCGACGGTCGACGGCCTGGGACTGTGGGACGCGCCCACCGACGAGGCCCGCGCCGCGGTCGACGAACGCACCGACGTGCTCTGCGCCGCGCTGAAGGACCGGGCCGACGTGGTGCTGGTGACCAATGAGGTCGGCTCCGGCGTCGTCCCGCCCTACCTCTCCGGCGGGCTGTTCCGGGACCTACTCGGTGCGCTCAACCAGACCGTCGCCGAGTGCTGCGACGAGGTGCACCTGGTGGTGTGCGGGCGGGTGCTGACGCTGTGACCGGCCGCGTGCGCACGGAAGCGACCACCGGCCTGAGCGCGTTCCCGCTCACCCCGCTGCGCGACGACCGTGTCGACGAGCACGCCTACGTCGAGCTCGTCGAGCGGCTGGCGCGCTCCGGGGTCGACTCGATCGGCGCGCTCGGCTCCACCGGCTCGTACGCCTACCTCGACCGGGCCGAGCGGCGCCGCGTGGCCGAGCTGACCGTTCGGCACGCGGCCGACGTCCCGGTGATCGTCGGCATCAGCGCGCTGCGCACCTCGCACGTACGGGCTCTGGCCCACGACGCGCAGGCGGCCGGCGCCTCGGCGGTGATGCTCGCCCCCATGAGCTACCAACCGCTCACCGCCGACGACGTGGTGTGCCTGTACACCGACGTCGCGACCGAGTTGTCCGTGCCGATGGTGGTCTATGACAACCCCGGCACCACCCGGTTCGACTTCACGCCCGCGCTCTACGCCCGTCTGGCGGAGCTGCCCTCGGTCGCGTCGATCAAGATCCCACCGCCCCCGCCGGAGGCCGAGGCCGCGCGCGAGCACATCGCGCGGCTCCGGGCGGCCGTGCCCGCGCGCGTCGGGTTGGGGGTGTCCGGAGATCCCTCGGCCGCCGCGGCGCTCCTCGGCGGCTGCGACTGCTGGTACTCCGTCCTCGCCGGCACCCTGCCCGGGCCTGCCCTCGAGATCGCCCGCGCGGCGCTGGCGGGCGACAGCGGGGAGGCGTGCGCCGCGTCGAACCGGCTCGCCCCACTGTGGGACCTCTTCGCCCGGCACGGGAGCCTGCGGGTGGTGGCGGCCGTCGCCGAACTGCTCGGCCTCGCTCCGGAGGACTGCCTGCCCCGGCCGCTTCTGGGGCTGCGCGGCCGTGACCGGGCCGAGGTGGAGACCGTCCTCACAGCCCTGTCGCTCACGAAATAACAACAGGTTCACCCCGGCGGGCTCATACTTGAGCCGTCCCCTCGCCGGAGGTCCCCTTGTGAGCACCCAACAGATCACCGAGACGACCGATGAACCCGCCGCCCGGTCCCCCCTGACCACCGCGGGCCACGCCGTCGCCACCGCCGCGCGGCGCCTGCCCGTCACCGCCGCGATCGTCGCGGCACTGCTGGTCACCGGCCTGGTCTTCGAGACCCTGTGGCGCAGCGCCCGCAACGCCTCCTGGTTCCCGGACGTCGCCTACGGCGTGCCCGCGCTGGAGGGCGGTCGCTGGTGGACATTGGTGACCGGGCCGTGGTTCGGGCTCACACCGCTGCAGCACGTGTCGCTGCTCGTGCTGGTCGCCGCGGGGATCGGTGCGGGCGAGTGGCGGCTCGGCCCCGCACGTACGGCCGTGGTCGCCGCGGTCGGTCAGCTCATCGGCGTGCTCGGCGCGGCCGCGGTGATCGTGCCCGGCGACGCCGTCGGGTGGGAGTGGGCCACCGAACTGTCCGTGCTCCTGGACGTCGGGTGCTCGACCGCGGTGATCGCGGTCCTCGCCGCCGCCACCGCCACCCTGGTCTCGCCGTGGCGGCTCCGGGCGCGCGCGGTGCTGTACGGCTACGTGATCGTGTCGTTCCTGTTCGTGGGAAGTCTGGCCGACCTGACGCACCTGATCGCCTTCGTGGTGTTCCTGTTCGTCGGCGAACGGTTCTTCTCCCGCACCGAGCGGGGTCTGGCGCCCCGGACCCGGCGGGAGACCCGGCTGGTGGTCTCGGCGGGCATGTGGTTCATCGCGGCGGTCCACGTGGTGGTGTATTTCCTGCCGTCCGATGGCCCCCTCGGACCGACGGAAGCCGACGACGTGAGCCTGGCCGGCATGCTCCTGTCCGTCCTCATCGCCGCGGCGACCGCCGAGCTGCTCCGCCGCGGGTACCGGCTCGCGTGGGGCGTGGCCCTGGCGTACGCCGTGGTCACCGCGATCGCCACGCTCGTCGTCACCGCCCTGGTCGTCGCCGCCGACTTCGAGTCGCTCGGCGCGGTCACCCTCGGCACCGGCCTGCTGTGGATCGGCGAGGCCGTCCTGCTGGTGGTGGGTCGCGGCGCGTTCGGCGTGCGGATCCGGCAGCGCGTCACCGGCTCCGGCGTGCACTCGGACGAGGTGGTGGAGCGCGTCCGCGAGCTCATCCGACGCCACGGCGGCAGCACCATGTCGTGGATGATCACGTGGCAGCCGATGAACTACTTCTTCGGCGGCGGCCGGGAGGACGCCACCGGCGCTCCCGACGGCGTCGTGGGCTACCGCATGCACGTCGGCACGATCATCGCCCTCGCCGATCCCGTGGCGGACCCCGCCGACCGCGACACGCTCCTCACCTCGTTCGTCGACTTCGCCGAGGCCCAGGCCGCGGTACCGTGCCTGTTCTCGGTGTCGGGTGAGACGGCCGACCGGATGCGCGCGCACGGCTGGCGGGCGCTGCAGATCGCCGAGGACACCATCATGGATCTGCCCGACCTGGAGTTCAGCGGAAAGAAGTGGCAGAAGATCCGCACCGCCATGAACAAGGCCACCAAGAGCGGCACGACGTTCGTCTCGGGACTGCTGCGCGAGCAGCCGGCGTCCGTGTTGGCGCAGGTCCGGGAGATCTCCGAGCAGTGGGTCGGGGACAAGGAGCTGCCAGAGATGGGCTTCACCCTGGGGACGGTGGAGGAGGCGCTCGACGACGACGTGCGCATCGCCCTGGCCGTCGACTCGGGCGGGGTCGTCCAGGCGGCCCTGTCGTGGCTGCCGGTCTACCGCGGCGGCCCGGACGGCGGCGTGCGCGGCTGGACGCTGGACCTCATGCGCAAGCGGAACGGCCCCGGCGCGAACAACATGGTCGAGTTCCTCATCGCCCGTTCGGCCCTGCAGTTCAGGGAGGAGGGCGCCGATTATGTCTCGTTGTCCGGTGCCCCGTTGGCTCGCAGTGGGGACGACGACGAAGTGGCCGTCCTCGACCGCGGACTCGATCTGCTGGGTCAGGCGCTGGAGCCCTACTACGGGTTCCGGTCGCTGCACCATTTCAAGAGCAAGTTCAATCCGAGGATCGAGCCCGTGTATCTCTGCTTCCGGGACGAGGCGGATCTGCCTCGGATCGGTGTGGCGATCGGTCGGGCGTACCTGCCGGGCGCGACGACCCGACAGCTCGCGGCCCTGGCCCGGTCGGGCACCTCGGAGACGGTGGACGTCTGAGCGCCACCCCCTTCGTCCCGCCGAGAAGAGGAATTCGCGCATCGCTTCTCGGGCGATACAGGCGACTTCCTCTGCTCGGCGGGGCTGGCGAGACCGTCAGTCGGCGTCGAGGTCCTGCTCGATGAGGGCGGCGATCTCGGCCACGGCGTCGGCGTCGTCGCCGCTCACCGTGACCTCGGCGCCCTTCTCCGCGCCGAGCGCCATGATGAGCATCGCGGAGGCGGCGTCGGCCTCCTCGCCGTCGAAGGTGATCTCGATGTCCGTGTCGTACTTCTCGGCGGCCTCGGCGATGATGCCGGCCGGTCGGGCGTGCAGGCCCTCGGCCGATCCGACGATGACAGTGGTGCTGGCCATGGTGACTCTCCTCCTGTGTGCGAGGTGCGTGTGCGGTGGGTGGGGTGGGTGGCGGTGGCGCGGGGGTCGGGCCTTGCCGCCATCGTGCAGGGCGGTCGGTCAGGCCGCGACCGGCTCAGCCGCGGCGGCCGATCAGGCCGCGACCGGCTCGGCCGCGGCGGCCGGCGCCACGGCCGGGGTCCGGCGCGCGGACTTGGCGGTGACCACGGCCGCGCAGGCGACGAGCGTGCCGGCGAGGATTGCCACCAGGTAGCCCCACACCGGGCTGATGGCGAACACCACGAACAGCCCGCCGTGCGGCGCGTACGACTCCACCGAGAACGCCATGATGAGCGCTCCGGTGACGGCGCCGCCGGCCATCATGGACGGGATCACGCGCAGCGGGTCGGCGGCCGCGAACGGGATCGCGCCCTCGGTGATGAAGCTGGCGCCCAGCAGGAACGCGGCGCGGCCGTTCTCCTGCTCGGCCGGGCTGAACAGGCGCTTGCGGATCACGGTGGCCAGGCCCATCGCCAGCGGCGGCACCATGCCGGCGGCCATCACGGCGGCCATGATCCGCAGGGTGGCCGGGTTGTCGGCGACGAGGCCGGCGGTGGCGAACGTGTACGCGGCCTTGTTGACGGGCCCGCCGAGGTCGAAGCACATCATGAGGCCCAGGATCACGCCGAGCAGGATCACAGACGAGCCGGTCATGCCGCCGAGCCACGACTCCATGGCCGAGGTCAGCGAGGCGAGCGGGCGCCCGAGCAGCAGGAACATGAGCAGGCCGATGGCCAGCGAGCCGATGAGCGGGATGAGCACGACGGGCATGAGCCCGGAGAGCCAGCGCGGGGTCTTCCACGTGGTCATCCACCGCACGAGGTAGCCGGCGAGGATGCCGGTGACCAGCGCGCCGATGAAGCCGGCGCCGAGGGTCGCGGACAGGGCGCCGCCGACGAAGCCGGGCGCGATGCCCGGGCGGTCGGCGAGGCCGTAGGCGATGTAGCCGGACAGCACGGCGATCATGAAGCCCATCGCGGCCTGCCCGATCGCGAACAGCACCGCACCGATGTAGAGGCGCAGCCCCGTGTGCGTGAGGACCTCGGCTCCGGCGGTGCCGGCGGAGACGACCTCGCCGTCGAGGTACCAGACCTCGCCGGGCAGGTCGGTGAGGGTGAACGAGGTGGACAGCTCCTGCCACACGAACGCGACGTCGTAGCCGGCGAAGAGGAAGCCCAGCGCGAGGAGCAGGCCGCCGGCGGCGACGAACGGGATCATGTAGGACACGCCGGTCATCACCGCGCGCTGGAGCCCGCGGGCCCAGTGCTCGTCGGCGCCGGCCGAGCCCGAGGCGGCGGTCGCCGTGCCGTCGCCGGAGTCGGCCGACACGCGTCGGGCGCGGGGATCGCGCGCGGCGGCGAGCGCGTCGTCGAGGACCCGGTCGGGGGCGTCGATGGCCTTCTTGACGCCGTACTCGACGACGGGCTTGCCGGCGAAGCGGCCGCGGTCGCGCACGCCGACGTCGGTGGCGAACACGACCGCGTCGGCCGCCTCGATGACGCCCGGGTCGAGGGCGGTGGCGCCGGCCGAGCCCTGGGTCTCGACCTGCAGGTCGACGCCGCGGGCCTGCGCCGCCTGGGCGAGGGAGTCGGCGGCCATGTAGGTGTGGGCGATGCCGGTGGGGCACGCGGTCACCGCGACCAGGCGCAGCGGCGCGTCGCCGTCACCGCTGGTGGGCGTCGCCGCACCGCCGCCGTCGGGGGTGGTCGCCGCACCGGCGCCGGGCGCCGAGGGGGCGGGCGACGACGAGGACGACGACGAGACCTTCTGCTCCTGCGCGGCGAGCACCTTCTCGATGGCCGCGACCGCGTCCTCGGCCGTGGCGGCGGCCCGGAGGGAGTCCACGAACTCGGCCCGCACGAGGTTCCGCGCAAGCGTGGCGAGCAGCTTGAGGTGCTCCTTGCCGCCGCCGGCGGGGGCTCCGATCATCAGCACGAGGTCGGCGGGCCCGTCCTTGGCGCCGAAGTCGACGGGCGGGTCGAGTCGCGCGAACGCCAGGCTCGGCGAGGTCACGGCCTCGGACTTGCAGTGCGGGATCGCGATCCCGCCCTTCATGCCGGTGGCCGCCTTGTCCTCGCGGTCGAGCAGGTCGCGCACGAGCGCGTCGTGGTCATCGGCGCGCCCGGCGTCGACGAGGGTCGAGGCGAGCGCCTGGATCACCTCCTGCTTGGTGCCGCCGAGGTCGGCGTCGAGCCGCACGGCGGCGGTCTCGATGATGGGCTGGTTCATGGCCGTGCTCCGTGTCGTCGTGAGAAGGGCTGTCGTGGTGAGAAGGGGTGGGGCGGGGGTCGGGGGACCTCAGTCGAGGCGCCTGAGCGTGGCGCGGAAGGTCGCGGGGTCGAGGCCCAGGGGCAGGCCGGTGCCGGGCAGGGAGGCGGCCACGCTGCCGTGACCGACCGCCCACGCGAGGCGGTCCCGCGGCGGGAGTCCGCGTGCCCCGGCGAGCAGATATCCCGCGAGCGCGGAGTCGCCGGCCCCGACCGTGGACCTGACCTGCACGGCGGGGGCGTTCGCGAACCACGTCTCGTCGTCGTCGACCAGGACCGCTCCGGCACCGCCCAGGGTGACCAGGACCGCGCCGACGCCCCGGTCGCGTAGGGCGCGCGCGGCGGCGACCACGGGTCCGGTGTCGCCGTCGGCGGCGCGTCGTTCCAGCTCCGCGCCGTCGACGCCGGCGAGCTGGCCGAGCTCCTCACCGTTGGGTTTGACCAGGTCCGGCGCGGCGGCCGGGAGGCGCGCGGCGAGGGCGGCCAGGGGCGCGTCGGAGGTGTCGACGGCGAGGCGCGCTCCCGCCGGGCGCAGGGCGGTGACCAGGTCGGCGTAGAAGTCGTCCCCCACGCCGCGCGGCAGGGAACCGCACAGCACCACCCACTGCGCGTCGCGGGCGAGGTCGGCGATCGTGGACCGGGCCCGATCCAGGGTGGCGGCGTCGAGTTCGGGGCCCGGGGCGTTGATCTTGGTGGTGGTCCCGTCGGGGTCGGCGAGCGTGAGGTTGACCCGCACGGCCCCGGTCGCCGGCACCACGGACGTCACGACGCCGGTCCCGGCGCACATCGTCACGAACGGGTCCTCGGGCGGCGCGGGGAACACCGCGCGCGCCTCCACCCCGCCGGCCGCCAGCACGCGCGCGACGTTGACGCCCTTGCCGCCGGGCGAGTCGTCGACGGTCGCGATGCGGTTGACCCCGCCCACGGCGAGCGGCGCGGGCAGCTGCGCGGTGCGGTCCACCGACGGGTTCATGGTGAGCGTGACGATCATGGCAGCACGACCTCGATTCCGTGGGTGTCCAGAGCGGCGGCGAGCGGGCCGGGCGGGGGCGAGTCGGTGACCAGCACGTCGATCTGGTCGAGGCAGGCGAACGAGACGAGGAACTCGTGGCCGAACTTGCTCGAGTCGGCGAGCACCGCCACCCGCCGCGCGGCGCAGCACATAGCGTGCTTCACTGCCGCCTCGTCCGGGTCCTGGGTGGTGAGGCCACGATCGGGGTGGAGGCCGTTGGCGCCGACGAACGCCACGTCCACCCGGATCGCCTCCAGGGCCCGCAGCACCGACGCGCCCACGCACGCGCCGGTGAGTCCGCGGACGGTCCCGCCGAGCACGTGCAGGTCGTCGGTCGCCGCGCGGTGCAGGCCGTCGGCGACGGGCACCGAGTTGGTGATGACCGTCAGCCCGTGGTCGGCGGGCAGCGCCTCGGCGAGGGCCGCGGTCGTGGAGCCCGCGTCGACCAGCACCGTCCCGCCGGCGGCGGGCAACAGGCGCAGCGCGGCCCGGCCGATCGCGCTCTTGGCCTCGACGTTCTCCGACCGGCGCGCGGCGAGGGTCCGCTCCACCCGCCCGCCCGGGACCGCGGGCACCGCGCCGCCGTGCGTGCGCTCGAGGTGGCCCTCCGACTCCAGGACCGACAGGTCGCGGCGGATGGTCTCCGCGCTCACGTCGAGGTCGGCGGCGAGTTCGGCCACGGTGACCCGCCCGGACGCGGCGAGGGTCTCCGTGATGCGCCGTCGTCGCTCGCTGCCGTACATGATGGGCCTTTCGCCTGTGACCGAGTGTGTTGGATTCTGCCCGAAACGGTTGGAAAGTCAAGCGGTCTTAGTTAGTCTCATCACAGAACCACTCGATCGGCCGGGCGCGGGCGCCCGGTCCGCTAGGAGCTCCCAATGACGCAGCAGTCGAAGGCCGGGGCGGTCATCCGCGGCACCGGCGTGGTCGCCGGACTCGCCCACGGGCCCGCCCGGTGGGTGGTGCGGCCCGAGGCGCTCGATCCCGCGGCGGGGTCGGCGGGCGGGGCGTCGGCGGGCGCGGGGACGGCCGAGGGCGGCTCGTCGGATGCGGGGTCGGCGGCCGAGGCCGGCGGCTCGGCGGGCGCGCCGGCGCCTGATGAGCGCGAGGTCGAGCGCGGCCGAGAGCGCTTCGCGGCCGCGGCGGCCACCGTCGCCCGCCGCCTCGACCAACGGGCCGCCCTTGCGACCGGCGTCAGCGCCGAGGTGCTCACCGCCAACGCCGTCCTCGCCCGCGACCGCGGCTGGGCGAAGGAGGTCACCAAGGAGCTGAAGAAGGGGGCGGCGGTCGAGGCCGCGGCGGTCGCCGCCACCGAGAGCTTCGCCGCGAAGTTCGCCAAGATCGGTGGCCGGCAGGCCGAGCGCATCACCGACCTGCGCGACCTCTGCGCCCGGGTGGTCGCCGAATTGCGAGGCCTGCCCGAGCCCGGGATCCCCGCCTTCGACGAGCCCGGCATCCTCCTGGCCGACGACCTCGCCCCCGCCGACACCGCCGGCCTCGACCCGGCCCTCGTGCTGGCGATCGTGTGCGAGCACGGTGGTCCCACCTCGCACACCGCGATCATCGCCCGCCAGTTGGGCATTCCCTGCATGGTCGCCGCGGACGGCCTGTCCGCCGTCGCCGACGGCACCCGCGTGCTCGTCGACGCCGCCGCGGGCACCGTCACCGTCGAGCCCGAGGAGGGCCCGGCCGCGGCGGCGGCCGAGGCCGACCGGCGGCACCGCGCCGCGGCCGCGACCTGGACCGGGCCCGCCGCCCTCGCCGACGGTCACGCGGTCTCCCTGCTCGCCAACGTCCAGGACGGCGACGGCGCGGAGGCGGCCGGCGCCGGCCCGGCCGCGGGCATCGGCCTGTTCCGTACCGAGCTGGCGTTCCTCGACCGGGCCGACGAGCCGACCCACGCCGAGCAGGTCGCGCTCTACGCCCGCGTACTCGGCGCCTTCCCCGACTCGCGCGTCGTCACCCGGACCCTCGACGCCGGCTCGGACAAGCCGCTCGCGTTCGCCGGAATGACCGAGGAGGACAACCCCGCCCTCGGCGTGCGCGGCATCCGCGTGGACCTGCTCGATCGTGGACTGCTCGACCGCCAGCTCGACGCCCTCGCGGCGGCCGGCCGGCAGGTCGGCGGCGCGCAGTCCTCACCGTGGGTGATGGCGCCGATGGTGGCCACCGTCGACGAGGCCCGCGACTTCGCCGACCGTTGCCGCAGCCGGGGCCTCACGCCCGGGATCATGGTCGAGGTGCCGTCCGTCGCCGTGGCGGTGGACCGCTTCCTGCCCCACGTCGACTTCCTCTCCGTCGGCACCAACGACCTCACCCAGTACGTCATGGCCGCCGACCGGATGTCCCCGGACCTGGCCGCGCTCACCGATCCCTGGCAGCCCGCCGTACTGCGGCTCATCCGCACGGTCGCCGATGCCGCCCGCCGCGCCCCCGACGGCCGGTCGATCCCGGCGGGTGTGTGCGGCGAGGCCGCGGCCGACCCGGACCTCGCCTGCGTGCTGCTCGGACTCGGCGTCACCTCGCTGTCGGTGGCCACCGCCGCCCTCCCCCACGTCGGCGCCGCGCTGGCCGGGGTCACGCTCGAGCAGTGCCGCGAGTTCGCCCGGATCGCACTCGACAGCGACACGGCACGCGACGCCCGGGACGCGGTCCGCGCCGCCCGCGGCTGAGCGGGACGCCGGGCGCGCAGCCGGACCGAGCCCTGCCGCGGCCGACCTGCCGGTCCCGCGCGGCGGCGAGCGGTACGGTCGGGACGGACAGAGGAGAGTCGACCGCGACACCGGGAGCCGCCATGACCGTAGACCTGCGCATCGACACTGCCGACGGGACCGCGGAGGCGTTCGTCTCACGCCGCGCGGCCGCGGACCACGACCTGCCGGGCGTGCTGATGTTCCCCGACATCTTCGGCCTGCGGCCGCAGATCCGCGCGATGGCCGACCGCATCGCCGACTGGGGCTACGTGGTCCTCGTGCCGAACGTCTTCTACCGGTCCGGCACCGCCGACGAGCTCGAACCCACCACGGACCTGCGCAAACCGGGCGAGCGGGACGGCTACCTCGAGACGGCCGTGCCGCGGATGAACAGCCTCACCTCCGAGCTGTCCCGCCTGGACACCGCCGCCTACCTGGACGCGCTGACGGCGCTGCCCGGGGTCGCGGGCGGCGTCGGGGTCATCGGCTACTGCATGGGCGCGCGTCTGGCGATGCGCGCGGGCGGGGACCACCCTGATCGGATCCAGACGGTCGGCGGGTTCCACGGCGGCGGCCTGGTCACGGAGGAGCCGGACAGTCCGCACCGGAGCCTGGCGACCACCCGCGCCGCGGTCCTGCTGCGTCACGCCGACGACGACCCCTCGATGCCGCCGGAGGGCATGGACGCCATCACCTCCCTCGCCCGCGAGTCCGGAGTGGCGCTCGACCAGGCCGTCTACCCGGGCGCTCCGCACGGCTACTCGATGGCGGATACGTCGATGTACGACGAGGCCTCGGCGGAGCGCCACTTCGAGGACCTTCGCGAGCACCTGTCGCGCCGCCTCTCGCGCTGACCGCAGGCATTTGGGATGTGGAAGGTCAAAGGGCCGGCATGTAATCGAAGAACCCGGGGCTGTGGTCTTCGCGGAGGCGGGTCAGGCGCCGGTAGCTGATGAGCCACCGCCCGTCCACGCACAGATATTCCTCGTGGTAGCGGCGGTGGTGTCGGAGGTCAGTTCGATCTCCGGGGAGTGCCCGTGATGGACGTCGTCACGTGGGTCGGGCCACCGAGCATCCCGCGGATCGCCGCGGTCACCGCCTCCGGCCCCACCACGCGGTTGGCCGTGCCCTGGGTCTTCGACTGCTTGTCTTCGGGCAGTCCGCCCCAGGTCTCGCTCATCACGTCGTCGGTGTGGAGCGTCGGGTCGATGTCCCACCGCTTCTCGTCGAGCGCCCGCAGACGGGCGGCGAACACGCGCGTGATCTCCTCGATCGCCAGCGCCTGTTCCCCACTGCTCAGGGAGATCTGTCCCGTCATCCTCACGCTCCCACATCGTCTCGGCGCCCAGCCCGCGCGCGTCCGCAGCCACCAAGCAAGCATTCACTTGGTTTCCTCAATTACCACGTCTAGACTTGACGTCTGTCAACGGCGAGCGTGTCCGAATCAGGACTCCGCCTTCGTCGCCACACCGAGAAGCACGAGGTCTCGCATCATGACTCCGCTGGTCGCCGCCGGTCGTGAAGCCCTGTTCCGGTCGCTTGACGTCCGCTCCCTGCACCTGGCCAACCGCCTGGTCATGTCGCCGATGACGCGGATGGACTGCCCGGGCGGGCTGCCCGACGAGATCAACCGGGACTACTACGCGGCCCGCGCTGCGGGCGGTACCGGACTGGTCGTCACCGAGGGCATCGGCGTGGACCACCCCACGTCGGTCGACCACTCCGCGATCCCGCGCCTCGACGGTCCGGAGTCCGTGGCGGCGTGGCGCGTGGTGACGGACGCCGTGCACGCCGCGGGCGGCCGGATCATGGCGCAGCTGTGGCACGTCGGTCCGCTGTGGGGCGCCAACGCCCGCTTCGATCGCGAGAACCGCGACCGCCTCGTGGCGATGCACCCCATGCGCCCGTCGGGTCTGTGGGGCACGCCGGGCGTCACCACGTACTCGGAGCGGAGCATCGAGCGCTGGTCGCCGGCGGTGGAGCCGATGACCGAGTCGGACATCGCCGACGTGATCGGCGCCTTCGCCCGGTCGGCGCGGTATGCCCTCGAGGCCGGGTTCGACGGGGTCACCCTGCACGGCGGCCACGGCTACCTGCTGGACGCGTTCGTCTGGGCCGATACTAACCGCCGCACCGACGAGTGGGGCGGCGACCTGGCGGCGCGGAGCCGCTTCCCCGCAGCGGTGGTGGTGGCGGTCCGCGAGGCCATCGGCGCGGAGGCGCCGCTGTTCTACCGCTTCTCGCAGCACACGCAGCAGGACTACACGGTGCTCAAGGCCACCAACCCCGAGGAGCTCGGCGTCTACCTCGGCGCGCTCGCCGAGGCGGGCGTCGACCTGTTCGACGCGTCAACCAGGCGGTTCAACGACCCGGCGTTCCCCGACCTGGAAGGTGACGACGGCAAGGTGACCCTCGCCGGGTGGGCCCGCAGGCTCACGGGTAAGCCGGCGGGCGCCGTGGGCGGCGTGGGGATCGGGACGTCCCTGCGCGAGCAGAAGTCGGGCAAGGCGGCCGTGGCGGCCGACAACATCGATTCGGTCGTGGAGTGCATGGAGCGCGGCGAGTTCGATCTCATCTCCATCGGCCGGATGCACCTGGCGGATCCGGCGATCGCCCGGGTCCTGCGGGAGGCCGAGCCGCTTCCGGAGTTCGACCGCGAGGTGCACGAGGCGCCGCTGCGCGCCCCCGCCTGATCCGCCCCGGGGGGCGGGCCACGCAGGGTGACCAGTCACCGTGGTGGCGCGCCCGCCTGCCCCCGGGCCGGCTGGCCCTCGATCCCGGGCCCGGACAACAGCCGACTGGCCATTGCGCGGCCCTGCCACACCAGTTCCGTCCCGTAGATGGGGCGGTGCGCGAACGCGCCCTCCACGAGCAGAAACAGATGGTTGGCCAACAGTCGGTGGTCGATGTCCGGCGCGGCATCCTCTTTGACCAGATCTTCGAGCAGGTCGCAGATTGAGTGCTTGTGGTAGCGAATCACCTCGTGCGCCGGGTGGTCCTCGGGCAGCTCGGCGGCGGCGTTGAGGAATGCGCAGCCTCGCCGGGCGTTTCCGTGGTCGGCGGCGTAGACATCGAAGATCGCCAGAGCGCGCGGGCTCTCCGCGCGCTCCACCTCCTCCTCCAACAACCTCCACCACCAACGGTGGCGATTGAGGAGATAGGCCACCACGAGCCCGTCCTTGGAGCCGAAGTGTTTGTAGAGGGTCGGCTTCGAGATTCCGGATTCGGCGGCGATCGTGTCCACCCCGACCGCGTGGATGCCCTGCTCGTAGAAGAGCTCCGAGCCCACGTCGAGGATCTGCTGCGCCCCGGGAGTCAGGTCGCTGAGGTCAGGAAAGTCGGCAGTCATATCACCCTTGACTTTACAGGTCTGTATACCTAATCTGCAGCCGAGGCTCACAGACCTGTATACCCACCCTTCGCCCCCTAGGAGGGATTCCCATGACCCTGTTCCGCGCCGCCCGCGACGTGATCGCCCAGCTGTGGTTCGCCCTTGACACCGCCAGCGCCCTCCGCCACGGCAAGCCCGTCTCCGAGAGGGCCCGCATGTACTGCATGAACAACACCGCCCCCGGTCGGCCAGAGGCGAGCGGAGTCGCCGCGTAGGCTCGTCCGCCTGCCGTCGTGGCCCGCATGGACGCCCGGCTCAACCCGTACGGCCTGCCGGGCCCGACCGAGGGAGACGCCCACGTCATCAGCAACGCCGGCGGGGTCGTCACCGACGATGTCGTGCGGTCGCTGACCATCAGCCAGCGCCTGCTCGGGACCGAGGAGATCGTCCTCATCCACCCCACGGACTGCGGCCGCACTGGGCGCCCGAGCCGTTCCCGGACCCGGAGGCCGATGCCCGCCAGTCGATCGCCCGCGTGGAGTCGGACCCGTTCCTGCTGCACAGCACCGCGGTGCGCGGATTCGTCTACGACGTCTCCACCGGCGAACTGCGCGAGGTCCAGCGCGAGAAGCAACCCGGCCTCTCGGCACTGCCGCCGACCAGCCGTGCGTCAACCAAACGTTGACAGCAACCATTCTGTCAGCCTACCTTTGACGGCATGAACGATCACTCTTCGCCAGGCCCCCTGGCCGCGGCGCTGGCAGCCCCGGTGGACGATGCCGTCCGCACCGCTTCGTCCGCCGCGGCGAGCGAGGCCTTCGTGCAAGCCCAGTCCCTTCTCGGTCCCCGCCCAGACGTCGAGTCCGAGCTCGATCAGTGGAACGTGGCCGTCCAGGTTCTCGCGTTCCGGATCGAGCACGCCACCGGGGTCGACGCCCTCGACTCGGTGGTGGGGCTCCGCCGATGGGGCGTCACCTGGGAGACCATCGGCCGGGCCGCCGGCATCAGCCGGCAGGCCGCGCACACCCGCTGGGGCGCGCAGTCCCGAGCGGTGCTCGACCGCTACGGCACAGGAGAGCTGGGCGGGCCCGTGGCCGCCGACGAGGCGGATCTGATCGGCTGACCGCGGCGCGGGTCCCGGCATGAATGCTGAAACCGCTCTCAGCGGCAGCGCGGGCGGCGTTAGATGGAGGACGCACTCATCCCTCGGCGCCGAACCGGCAACGGGATCCTCGCGCGCCTCGGCCGATAGGAGCCCACCGCGATGTCAGCTGCCCGGACCGCCTCGCCCACTCCGACCGCCCCCGACGCCCGGCGCCGGGTAAATCCGCTCCGCGTCGCACTCCTGATCGGCGGCCTGATCGCCGTGGGCTTCGGAGTGGCGGTCCTGGTGTGGCCCGTGAAGACAGCCGTCGCCGTGACCGGCGTGCTCGCGGTCTACGCGATCGCCGGCGGAATCGTCTATGTCGCCGTCGCGATCCTCGCCAAGCGCCACGGGACGGGCAGCCGGATCGGGCATGCCCTTCTCGGGCTGTTGTTCATCATGGCGGGCGCCTACGCCTTCGCGTCACTACAGGAGTCGGCGCTCTTCCTGGCGCTGTTCGTGACCGTCATGATCGGCGTGTTGTGGATCGTGGAGGGCTTCACCGCGCTGTTCACCCTCGGCGACACCGGCTCCACCGCGTTGACGATCGTCTTCGCGATCATCTCCGTACTCGCCGGGTTCGCGCTGCTCTCCACTCCCGTGTGGGGCGCGGGCTTCCTCTGGTGGCTCTTCGCCGTCTCGCTGCTGGTGCTGGGGGTTCTCAACGTGATCCGCGCGTTTCCGCTGCGGGGCTGATCCGGCGGATGGGCGCCGCGGGCGTGCCGGCGCGCGGCCGGCGACGCACCCATCGGCAACGCACCCGTCGGCAACGCACCCGTCGGCAACGCACCCGTCGGCGACGCATCCGCCGGCAACGTACCCGTCGGCAGCGCACCCGCCGGCTAGCGCCAGATGCGGCTGATCGCCTCACGCAGCGGACGCACCCGTTGCCCGGCCAGCCGCCTCGCCGACGCCAGGAGCGCGCTTTTGTCCTTGGGGATCGCCCGCAGGACCTCGTCGTCGGGCAGTCGGGACGCCTCGGCCCGCGGCACGTCCACACCGGGTCCGACGCGGTGTGGGCCGTCGACGCCGGGCTTGACGTCGAAGTCGAAGATCGCCGTGGGGATGTACAGCGTCGCACAGGCGTTGGGGATGTCGACCACGCTCGACAGGTGCCCCTCGACCGGCGCGGCGCCGATGAGCAGGTAGGCCTGCTCGCGGGTGTAACCGAAGCTGGTGAGGTAGTCGATCGCGCTGAGACAGGCCCGCTGGTAGGCCAGGTACGGATCGAGGAAGCGCTGCTTGCCCTTCTCGGTGACGGAGATGCCGGAGAAGGAGATCCAGTCGTCGTACCGGGGCCCTGCCCCGCCGGGGACGAACACCGGGTTCTCGTGGACACGGTAGGTGTCCATGCCGCCGGGGATCACGTCGACGTGCAGGTCGATGTACCCGCCCATCTCGATGGCGCCGCAGAAGGTGATCTCGCCGTCGCCCTGCGAGAAGTGCAGGTCCCCTACCGACAGGTTCGCGCCGTCGACGAACACCGGATAGTAGACCCGGCTGCCGGCGGTGAGGTTCTTGACGTCCTGGTTGCCGCCGTTCTCGCGTGGCGGTGCGGTCTGCGCTGCCTCGGCGGCGACGCGCGGGGCGTCGTCCTCCGCCAGATGACCGAGCAGCGCGCCGTCGGGCAGCGGCGGCAGCGCGAGCGGCGGGACGCGCAGCGGCTTGGTGGCGACCAGCGCGGCCTCTCTCTTGTTCCACCTGGCGAGCAGCTCGGCCGACGGCGCGGTCCCCATGAGACCCGGGTGCGGCGCACCCTCGAATCCCACGCCGGGGATGTGGCGTGTGGTGGCGCGCCCGCCGCCGAACTCCCAGACCGCCTTGTAGGCGTCGGGAAAGTGGTGGCCGAGGAATCCGCCGCCGTTGCGCGGGGAGAAGATCCCCGTGTACCCCCAGCCCTGGCCGGCGAGGGGGCCGAGCTCGTCAGTGGAGGTGGGGCCGATGTCCACGATGTCGACGACGAGGAGATCCCCTGGCTTCACGCCCTCCACTGCGAACGGTCCGCTCAGCTTGTGCCCGGTGTGGAACGGCGCCCGGAGGATGTCCTCGGCCGAGTCGTCGTTTTTGATGGCGCCGTCGAACCACTCCCGGCACTCAACCCGAAAGGTCTGGCCGGGCCGGACCGCCGCCACCGGCGGGATCTCCGGATGCCAACGACTGTGGCCGATGAGGTCCTGGTCGTCGAACGGCCGGTTCGGATCGAGGGGGAAGATCACGTCGGGCACGAGAAGACCTCCTACGTCAGCGGTCGACGACCTTCGTTCTGTGGCTCGTTCCACCGTGGTCGAAGCGTCGACCCGCGACCACCGGACGAGTTTCCCCGTGGGGTCAGAAGACCGCGATCCCCAGCGCCCTGCGGATCCGCATATCCCACAGGGCGACGGTGTACAGGACCTTCAGCGGTGTCGGCAGCAGCACGTCGCCGGCGCGGGCCACGGCACTGATCCGGCGCCTGCGACGCAGATCAGCGGGCCTGATCTCCCAGTGCATCTCCTCGCGGGTCCGCTGCGGCACACCGAACCGGGTGAAGGAGTGGTTCGCCGGACCCACCAGCCGGTGCAGCGCGGTGCCCGCCCCGAGCAGCTTTCCCGACACCGGGCCGAACCGGACGAGGTCGTCGAGCATCTCGCGGACCGGGGCGTCGATCTGCGCGGCCTCGATGCCCTCCTGGAAGTACTCCTCGTACGCCTGCCAGTTCTCCGGCCACGCGTCCGGGCTCACGTTGAGGACCGTCGCCAGGGGCCTGCCCAACGCCAGGACGTGCTCGCGCTCCGGCGGGGTGAGCTCGCGGTACAACAACTCGTACTGGTCGACGAAGAACCGCAGGAGACACACCGCCACCCATAGCTGGAGCTGCTGCGAATTGCCCGAATACCGCACCGGGGACTCGGGGGTCGAGAACACCTGGGAGTGGATCCTCTTGACCTCGTCGTGAATGAAGGCCCGGTCGGACTCGTTCCCGATGGTCGCCACCGCCAGGTACAGCCCGGTCGTGCGACCACGCTTGATCGGGTGCCGGTCCACCCGCCCCGACTCGACCCGGCTCTCGAACACGCCGTACCCCACCGCCGGATTGGCCAGCTGCATGATCACGTTGGCCCCGGGCAGCCACGGCCACAGGCCCGTGGACAACTCCAGCAGGGAGTCGATCTGCGTGAGATCACGCTCGGCCGGGTTCAGCCGCGCGCGTCGAGACCCGGTTCGTGCGGGCACGGAACGTGCAGGCGCGGCCGGGGCGTCGGAACCGGATTCGGCGGAGTGGTGGACCGCGGTCATGATGTCCGTCCTTCGCGGTTGGGCCGGGCTCCTGGTCGGCGCCCTCGGTGGCGTGGCACACACTGTAGGCCGGTACGGCGATCTGATCAAGAGCGTAGTCAGATCGAATCGGGGCGTCCTCGGGCCTCGCCCGACTGCTAGCGTCAGCAGAGATCGGCAACGCCGACAGGAGCGGCGACGCGGGAGCGGACGGAGAGCGAGGCGGGAGCCGCGGTGGCGGACAATAGCAGGGCGGGACGGGTGTACGGCGGACTGTCGCCGGCCGAACGCGAGGCCGCGCGTCGCCAGAACCTCTTGGACGCCGCCATCGACACCCTCATCGCCGGGGAGAAGCTCACCGTCCGCGGACTGTGCGCACGCACAGGGCTCACCTCGCGCTACTTCTACGAGAACTTCAGCTCCACCGACGAGCTCGCCGAAACGGCGTACGACACCTGCGTCGCCGGTATCGCCGAAACGGTGTCCTTGGCGTTCGCCACACCACACGACCTCCCCGTGCAGATCGAGCGCGCCATGACGGCCCTCGTCGAGACCCTCGAGAAGGATCCTCGTGCGGGACACATCCTGTTCTCCTACCGGATCGACAACCCGCTGATCTCGCGGAAACGGCAGGAGTCCACCGCGTTCTTCGCCCGGATCACCGCCGCGACCGCAGGCGCGTCGGTGCAGTCCTCCGTGGACGTGGGACACGCCGCCCAGTTCGTGGTCGGCGGAGTGACGCAGTTGCTGTCCGTCTGGCTCAATTCCGACGAGACCGACTCCTCGGAGCTGGACGGACCCGCCGTGGCCGGACTGGCCGCCACCATGATCAACGCGCTGGCCGCCCAGTTGTCCGAGGCGCCGACCTCGTCGTCGTCCTAAGGGTCTCCTCGGGCGACACGGGCTCCGGCGCGTCACGAACGGATCCGCTTACTTCACGCAGTTCGATCACGTCTATACGGATCTCTCGTCTCTCGATCCGCCACGCGCTGGTCATTCCGCGATAGGTGTCGCTGTACCGCAGCCGCCAGGTGAGGTCGGTGCTTCGGTCCCCTTTACGCATGAGGTGACGCGCTACGCATGTGATCCGGCCGTGCGCGTCCGGCTCGGTACGCAGCTGCTCGAACGCACTCCCCGCGGCGCCGACCTCACCGAGGCCGGACGGGTGCTGGTCACGGAGGCGCGGGGCGTGCTCGACGCGGCCGAGGCCGCGGTCCGGCGGACGCGGATGGCCGCCGTCGGTCGGCGCGCGTTGGTGCTGGCGACCAAAGCCGGTGCCTCACTCGAAGTGGTGGAGCGGTTACTGGCCGCGGTCGCCGAACGCGGCGACCTCTCCGACGTCGAGGTGCTCCTGTGCGAGGTCGGCGAGCAGTCGTGGCTGCTCCGCCGAGGTCGCGCCGACGTGGCGATCATTCACCGGCCGGTCGACGACCTCGCCGGATTCGAGACCCGCGACTTCCTCACCGAAGGTCAGGTGGCGATCAACCCCGCGGGCCACCCGCTCGCCGCCCGGACCGAGCTGGGGATGGAGGGGATCCGGTACGTCCCGGACCTGCCGCTGGCCCGGTGGCCGCGGCTGGACGGCACCTATCCGGAGGGGCCCGGGCCGGAGGTGCGTACGCAGTCGGCGATCGCCCATCTCGTCGCGCTGGGAAGGGCTCTTCTGGTGATCCCCGCCTCCAGCCGCGCGTGGCAGTGGCCCCGGCATGCGGCGGTCCCCGTCGTCGACGCCCCTGAGATCACCACGGTCCTCGCGTGGCCGGCCCATCGCCGTTCCGCGGACATCGAGGTGCTGGCGGCGCTGGCCGCCGACGTGGGTGGCTGACCGGGGACGACTACCTCCGCGCGACGCGGTGGGCCTATGCTCATCACGCACTACTGACTTCCGGACGCAGGGGAAGACCGGTGAGAATCCGGCGCTGACCCGCAACGGTGTGCCGCCACGACGAGTGGCGGCGAGCCCGATCGCCTGCCCGGAGGCCTGACTCAATAAGTCATCGCCGAGGTCTGCGATCCGGAGTCCTGTCAGGTGACGTGGCGTCGTCGACGCCTGCCGTCCTGCGGGTCTGCCGTGTTCGTCGACCACACGACACGATCCGAGGTCTGATCATGTTCCGTCACCACCCCAGAACCGCGCTGGCCGCGCTGCTCGTGGCCGGCCTGGCGCTCGCCGGCTGCTCCCGCGGTGAGGCGCTCGAGAGCGGCGGCACGGTCGAGCCCTTCGCCGAACCCGTCACCATCACCAATTGCGAGCGCGAGGCCACCTACACCGAGCCGCCGCAGCGCATCGTCTCGATGAACGACCACGTCACGGAGACCCTCATCCAGATGGGTGCGGGCGACCGGATCGTCGGGATGGGCTACGGCGAGCAGAACGACGTGCTGCCCGAGGTCGCCGACCAGTTCCACGCCATCCCCTCCCTGGCCGATGAGTACCCCACCTGGGAACAGATCGTCGACCTCGAGCCCGACCTCGTGGTCGCCGGCATGCGCAGCGCGTTCGACGAGAAGGAGGGACGCAGCCGCGACGCCCTCGAGGCCGCCGGCATCAACACGTTTCTGTTCTCGGAGTACTGCGGCGAGGGCTTCCCCGACCTGTCGATGCTCGAGACGGACTTCTCCCAGCTCGGCCGCGTCCTCGGCGTCGAGCAGGGCGCCCGCGACCTCACCGACCGGATCCGCGCGCAGCTCACCGACGTCCGCACCGCGCTCGACGCGGCCGGCGTGACCGGCATCCCCACGTTCTTCTACGACAGCGGCGAGGCCGAGCCCATGACGATCGGCGGGGTGGGCATCGGCCAGCTGATCGGCGAGTACGCGGGCGCGGACAACATCTTCTCCGAGGGCGACAAGCCGTACCCCAAGACCACGTGGGAGGTCCTGGGCGAGCGCCAGCCGGAGGCGATCGTCGTGCTGGACTACGGCGCGACCAGCGCGGAGGACAAGATCGCCTACCTGCGCGCGCAGCCGATCATGGCCACCACCCCGGCCATCCGGGACGACCGGATCGTGGTGGTGCCGCTGGCGGACTTCTTCGAGAGCTCGCGGATGGCGACCTCGGTGGAGACCATCGCCCGCGAGCTGCACCCGCATGCGTTCGGGTAGTGACATGACGTCGGTAGCCGCGAAACCCGATCGCCGCGGGGGCCGCCGCCCGCCGGCCCGGGCCGGGGCCGACCTCGCCGTCGTCTCCCCCTCCGACGCCACTGACACCGCCGACGCGGGAGCCACCACGACCACCACCGACGCCCCCTCCCCCGCGCCCACCGGGCGCCGGCCCCTCGCGCTGATCTGCCTGCCGCTGCTGGCCGCACTCGCGGTCGCGATCGCGGCGGGCGTCTCGCTGGGCTCGGTGTCCATCCCGATCGGGGACGTGTGGGCGATCGTCGCGCACCGCTTCGCCCCCGGGGCGTTCGAGCCGTGGTGGACCGACGCCCGCGAGGCGATCGTCCTCGAGTCGCGGCTGCCCCGCGCGCTGATGGCGGCGGCCGTGGGCGCGTCCCTGGCGGTGGCGGGCGGCGTCGCGCAGGCCGTAACCCGTAACCCGCTCGCGGACCCGTACCTGCTCGGGGTCTCCTCGGGCGCGGGCTTCGGCGTCGTCGCCCTCACGGTCCTCGGGGTGGGCGCGGGGATGTGGGGCGTGTTCACCCTGCCGATGGCCGCGTTCGTCGGCGCGTTGCTCCCGCTGGCCGGAGTGGTGCTGGTGGCCCGCCGCGCCCACGACACCACCGCCATCGTGCTGGTCGGCGCGGCCATGACGATGGTCTTCGGCGCGCTCAACACCTTCACGCTGCTCGTGCTGGGCGACGACCACCAACTCGGCACGGTCATGCGGTGGCTGGCCGGCGGATTCGGCGACGCGGGATGGACGATGGTCTGGGCGCCGATCGCGATCCTCGTCGTCACCGGCACGGTGGTGATGCTGTGCAGCCGCCACCTGGACCTGCTCCTCACCGGCGACGACGGCGCCACCGCGATGGGCGTCCACGTGCCCCGGTTCCGGATCCTCATGCTGTTGCTGGTCTCGCTGCTCACCGCGGGCGCCGTGGCGGTGTCGGGGACCATCGGCTTCATCGGCCTGCTCATCCCCCACCTGGCGGGCTTTCTCACCGGCCGAACCTCCGCGCGCCTACTGCCCACCGCGGCCCTGCTCGGCGCCCTCGCCCTGGTCCTGGCCGACATCGCCGCGCGTGCGGTGAGCGAGGGCGCCGAGCTGCCGGTCGGCGTCATCACGGGCGTCGTGGGCGGGCCGGTGTTCCTGGCGATGTTGTGGCGCCGCTACGGGAAGGCGTCGATATGACCACCCTCCACGCCCACGACGTCTCCGCCCGCCTGGGCGGCCGGGAGATCCTCGACGGCGTCGACCTGACCGTCACTCCCGGCCTGGTCACGGCCCTGGTCGGGCCGAACGGCAGCGGCAAGACCACCCTGCTGCGCACGTGTTACCGGGCCCTGCCGGTGGCGGCGGGGATGGTGACGGTGGACGGCGCGGACATCGCCTCGCTGCGCCGCCGCGCGCTCGCCCGCGCGGTGGGGGCCAGCACGCAGGAGCCGGTCTCGCTCGGCGGCATCACGGTCCGCGAGTCGGTGCGTCTGGGCCGGACGGTCACCCGCGGGCTGTTCGAGCCGCTCGGCGCCGATGACGCCGCGGTCGTCGAGACCATTCTCGCGCGGGTCGGGCTGACCGGGCTGGCCGACCGCGACGTGCTGGCACTGTCCGGCGGGGAGCGGCAGCGGGTGTCGATCGCGCGCACCCTCGCCCAGCAGCCCGACGTCCTCCTGCTGGACGAGCCCACCAACCACCTCGACCTCCACCAGCAACTGTCGGTCCTGGCGCTGCTGCGCGAGCTCGCGGCGGGCGGCCTCGCGGTGCTGCTCACGCTCCACGACCTGCGCATGGCCGTCGAGTACTGCGATGCCGTCGCGGTCCTGCACCGCGGGCGGCTCGTCGCGACGGGCGCGCCGGAGGAGGTCCTGGACGCCGCGGTGCTGCGGGAGGTGTTCGGCGTGCGCGGCCAGGTGCGGGCGGGGCCGGACGGTCGCCGCACGCTCGACGTGGCGGGGCTCGCCGATGGGTGACCAGCCAGTGGGTGAGGTGCCGGTGGGTGACGACGGCGACGACGACGAGCTCCGCTCCCCCGGGACCGTTGCAGCCGCATACTCGGGCGCCACGGGCCTCCTCGGGGACTTCGCCGGCACCATCGAGCACGCCTCCCCGGTCCTGCCCGGGGAGGTGCTGACGGACCCGCGGTGGCTGGCCCGGCGGGTGGAGGACACCGGACGGCGCTGGAACCATGACGATCCGCGAGTGAACGGGACCCTGTGGTGGTATTCGGCGAGCTCGACGCTTGTCATCGCGCCGCTGGCGATGCTGCTCGCGAGCGGCCGCGCACCCGATCCCCGCCCTGGTCGGCTCACCGTCTCGCTGCAGCCGAACGGCTATCTCCACGCGGCGCGGTCGAACCGCCTCCTGCCGTCGGTTGAGGCTTTCGCCGACGCGCTGCGGGAGGCCCACGGCGAGGTGATCGACGCCCTCGCGGAGGTTTCCAGCGCCTCGCCGCGGGCACTGTGGGCGATCGCCACGGATTCCATCGCCAACCGGGCCCTCGAGGCGGGCCGAGCGACCGGCGACCCAGACCGCGGCGTCGCGCTTGCTCGCGCCGTGTGCCGCCCTCCTCTACTGCCGGCCCGCTTCGTCGACGTGGAGGGCCCCGCCCGGACGCGACGGTTCGTCCGCCGCAGTTCGTGTTGCCTCATCTATGTGGCCACCGACGGCGGCAAGTGCGCGAGTTGCCCGCGCCGCGCCCCGGACGACCGTCGGGCGGAACTGCTTCGGCGAATGTAGCCCGCCCCACGGGGCCGGAACTCCCGGGTAGCGTCCCCTCCCGAGACGGTCCGCTGACGAGCTGGCTGGACGGAATCGCGGCAGCAGCAACCGGAGCGGTTCACAAGCAGAACCCCGGCCGTGTGATCGGCCCTCCGAGGAGGACTACAGGGACGGGTGTTCCGCAATGCTCTCGATGCGCGTTTGGCCGAACGTCATCTTGCGCTTGGATGTTCGGGCCATTGGGTATTCGACGACTTCCGAGAGCTGGGTCGCGACGGCAACGGAGTAGATAAGCACCGCCAGCCGTACAAGGACATCGCCGAGAGCATCGGCCGCGTCAGGCGAAATCGCAAGCCGCTGAGCCCCGGCCAGATTATCTCCGAACTGCTGTTCGGGTTCTGGCACCAGATGGTCTCCCGCCGCCAGATGTTCCTCTGGCCCGATATCGCCGGCGCGTTCCCCCACGCACCCACGCGCGACCAGTCGACCATTCAGGACCCTGTAAAACGACTGCGCGAGCTACGGAACCGGATCGGCCACCACCATTGGGTGTGGTCGGAGGATGTGCAGGCTCGCTACGGCGACCTACTCAGCGTCGCGGGATGAATCGACCCCGTGCTGGCAGAGTTCATCAACGAACGTAGTCAGGTGCCTGGCCTACTCAGGTGGGAAGTCTGACTTACTGATCGTGCGCAAGGCCAGGGTCCCGGTCTGCCCCGGGTGCACCTGGCCTCGCGACTCGCCCGACACCCACGGTGCCGCGCTCAGGTCCGACGGTAGTGGCCGATTCCTCGATAGTCACTCACACAGTCCGTCTCCCACTTGCCCGTCGGCTCCCTCTCCTTGTCATCGACGCTGAGTGCCCCCCGACGATGTCGCCGCGCGAGTGGAGGCCCATCCCGCCCGAACGGGCCATTCTGACGGGCCAGGCGATCGGACGTAGCCGGGTGAGTGCAGCGCACGGCGCTGCGTCCCTCGCGCGGTCTCATCGCGGGGTCACATCTGCTCACGTTTCCCCAGGTCGCGTTCTCGCGACCCGAGCATGTGCGACCACTCGCCGAGGAAGGGCCCAGCCCACCGTGCGGCTACGGCCGCCGGCCACCCCGGGCGAACGGCCGGGCTAGGCGACCGGCCGGGTCAGGCGAAGGGCAGCCCGGGCACCAGCTGCTCGGCCAGCCCGGCGACCGCCCCGATCACGGTGATCGCGGGCGGCGCGACCCCCGCCTCGGCCGCCTGCCGCGCGATGCTCGCGAGCGTTCCGCGCAGGATCTGCTGCGCCGGGGTGGAGCCGTTCTCGATCAGCACCGCCGGGGTGTCCGAGACCATCCCCTCGGCTAGCAGTTCGGCGGTAATAGCGGGAAGAGTCGTCACCGCCATGAGCAGCACGAGCGTCGTCCCCGACCTGGCGAGCGCACCGTAGTCGAGGGTCGACTGTGGGTCGCGGGGCGCGACGTGTCCGGAGATCACCGAGACGCCCTGCGAGAGCCCGCGATGCGTGGCCGGGACGCCGGCGAGCGCCGGCACCGACAGCGCCGAGGTCACGCCCGGAATCACGGTCACGGGCACCCCGGCGGCCGTGCATGCGAGGTGCTCCTCGGCGCCACGACCGAACAGGAAGCTGTCGCCGCCCTTGAGCCGCACGACCGTGCGGCCGCGTCGGGCCTGCTCGACGAGCATCCGGTTGATCTCCTCCTGCGGGGTCGCGGGGCCGAACGGCACCTTGCCCACACCGATCACCTCGATGCCGGGGTCGAGTTCGTCGAGGATCGACATCGGCCCCAGGCGATCGGTCACCACCACGTCGGCGGTGCGCACGGCCTCGAGGCCGGCCACGGTCATCAGCCCCGGATCGCCCGGCCCGCCGCCGACCAGCACCACCCGGCCGGTGCTTTGCCCTTCGGCGGAAGCCCGGTCGGCGCGCTCGTCGCCGGCCGCCGCATTCTCCGCAGCCGCCATCAGGCCGTCGTCCCTTCTCCGCGTCGCAGCAGATACACATCCATCACCCAGCCGTGCTCGGCGCGCAGCCGCTCGCGGCGCTCACGCAGCTCGACCAGCACGTCACCGACCCGGCCCTCCACCAGCGTCTCGCCCACGTCGCCGAGGTTGCCGCCCCACCAGATCCGCCAGTCGGCGAACTCGTCGAGCGGCAGGTCCGCGTTGAGCATCACCACCACGTTGTCCGCGCCGGCCGCCACCGCCTCACGCAGCCGCCGCCCGGTCGTGACGATGACGGTGCCGCCGATCTCGTGCAGCACCAGCCGGTGCCGCGCCGCCAGGACCTGCAGTGCCGAGATCCCCGGCAGGACCTCCACGTCCAGGTCCAGGCGGCCGCGCTCGGCGATCCGGTCGAGAATCCGCAACGTGGAGTCGTAGAACGCCGGGTCGCCCCACACCGGGATCGCCACGTCGCCGGGTCGCGCCGCGATCGCGCGCTCCCAGGCCACCGAGCGCGCCTCGTGCCAGTCCAGGACCACGCCGCGGTAGTCACCGTGGGTCGAGGTCGACGACGACGAGCGGTCCCTCTCCGGATCGGGCACGCCCACCAACTCGACGTCCGGAGCGTGCCGGGCGAGCAACCGCGCGCGGAGGTCGACCAGCGGGTCGGCCGGGCCCTTCACGGCGGCGAGGGCGTAGGCGCTGGCGCGCAGGGCCTCGGCGGCCTCGACCGTGATCTGGTCGAGGCCGCCGGAGCCGATGCCCACCACGCGCACACGCCGCCGCGTTCCGCCGGACGGCTGCGCCGGAGGCCGATCGCCGCCCGCGCCGGGGACGCTCTCAGTCGCCATGGGAGTCCTCGAGATCGCCCTCCACGTCGAGGTAGACCTGCCGCATCTGATCCATGACCTCGGCGTTCGGCTCGGCCCACATCCCGCGGTCGGCGGCCTCGGAGAGCCGCTCGATCATGCCGCGCAGCGCCCACGGATTGGAGGTCCGCAGGAAGTCCTGCGTCTTCTCGTCCAGCACGTATTCGCGGGACAGGGTGTCGTACATCCAGTCCTGGACCACGCCGGCGGTGGCGTCGAACCCGAACAGGTAGTCCACCGTGGCGGCCAGCTCGAACGCGCCCTTGTAGCCGTGCCGCTGCATGGCCGCGATCCAGCGCGGGTTGACCACCCGGGCCCGGAACACTCGGCGGGTCTCCTCCGCCAGGGTGCGGGTGCGGATGGCGTCCGGGGTGGTGGAGTCGCCCACGTACGCGCGCGGCTCCGCGCCGGTGAGCGCGCGCACGGTGGCGATCATCCCGCCGTGGTACTGGAAGTAGTCGTCCGAGTCGGCGATGTCGTGCTCGCGGGTGTCGATGTTCTTCGCCGCCACCGCGATGCGCCGGTAGTTCGTCCGCATGTCGTCGGCCGCGGGCACGCCGGCGAGGTCGCGACCGTAGGCGTACCCGCCCCACCGGGTGTACACCTCGGCCAGGTCGCGGTCGTCGCGCCAGTTGCCCGCCTCGATGGTCTGCAGGATCCCCGCGCCGTACGACCCGGGCGCCGAGCCGAAGATGCGGGTGGTGGCCCGACGCTCATCGTGGTGCTCGGCCAGGTCGGCGCGGCTGTGGGCGGCGACGTAGTTGAGCTCGTCCGGCTCGTCGAGCTCGGCGACCATCCGCACGGCGTCGTCGAGCATCGCGATGACATGAGGGAACGCGTCGCGGAAGAAGCCCGAGATGCGCACGGTCACGTCCACGCGGGGGCGGCCCAGCTCCTCGGTCGGGACCACCTCGAGGCCGGTGACGCGGCGGGAGGCCTCGTCCCACTCGGGGCGCACGCCCAGCAGGGCCAGCACCTCGGCGATGTCGTCGCCCGAGGTGCGCATGGCCGAGGTGCCCCAGATCGACAGCCCCACCGACGCCGGGTAGGAGCCGGTCTCCTCCAGATGCCGCTCGAGCAGCGAGTCGGCCATGGCCTGGCCGGTGTCCCACGCCAGGCGCGACGGGATCGCGCGCGGGTCCACGGTGTAGAAGTTCCGCCCCGTGGGCAGCACGTTGACCAGGCCCCGCAGCGGGGATCCCGAGGGGCCGGCCGGGATGAACCCGCCGTCCAGGGCGTGCATGACCGCGTCCAGCTCGTCGGCCGTACCGGCCAACCTCGGTACGACCTCACGGGCGGCGAAGCCGAGCACCTGCGCCACCTCGTCGTCCTCGCCCCCGAGACCGTCGCCATGCTCCCCGGCGTCACCGGACGCGCCGAGGCCCAGCCCCGCGGCGGCGAGGACCTCGGGCACCGCGGCCACGTCCCAGTCGCGCGCCTCCATGGCCTCCACCAGCTCGCGCGCCCGCGCCTCGACCCGGTCGACCTCCTCGGTCGGCGCGCCCTCGGACAGGCCGAGCGCGCGGCGCAGGCCCGGCACCGCACCGGACTCCCCGCCCCACACCTGGGACGCGCGCAGGATGGCCAGCACCAGGTTGACGCGGGCCTCGCCGGCGGGCGCCTGTCCCAGGACGTGCAGGCCGTCGCGGATCTGGACGTCCTTGATCTCGCACAGCCAGCCGTCCACGTGGAGGAGGAAGTCGTCGAACTCCTCGTCGTCGGGGCGCTGCTCCAGGCCCAGGTCCTCGTGCATGTGCGCGGCCTGCATGAGGGTCCAGATCTGCGCGCGGATGGACGGCAGCTTGGCCGGGTCCATCGCGGCGATGTTGCCGTACTCGTCGAGCAGCTGCTCGAGCCGCGCGATGTCCCCGTACGACTCCGCGCGGGCCATGGGCGGGACCAGGTGGTCGACGATCGTGGCGTGCGCGCGGCGCTTGGCCTGCGCACCCTCGCCGGGGTCGTTGACGAGGAACGGGTAGATCAGCGGCAGGTTTGCGATGGCCGCGTCCGTGGCGCAGTCCGCCGAGAGCGCGGCGTTCTTGCCCGGCAGCCACTCCAGCGAGCCGTGCTTGCCGATGTGCACCAGCGCGTGGGCGCCGAAGCCGTGGGCCAGCCAGCGGTAGGCGGCCAGGTAGTGGTGAGACGGCGCGAGCTCGGGGTCGTGGTAGATCGCCACCGGGTTCTCGCCGAAGCCGCGGGGCGGCTGGATGAGCAGCACGACGTTGCCCGCCTGCAGGGTGGCCAGGACGATCTCGCCGGCGTCGTTGACGAACAGGGTGCCCGGCGCCTCGCCCCACGCCTCGACCATCTCGTCGCGCAGGGTGGCCGGCAGGTCGGCGGTCCAGCGAAGGTAGTCCTCGGTGGAGATGCGGACGTGGCCGTCGGTGAGCTGGGCGGTCGTGAGCCACTCCTCGTCCTGGCCGCCCGCGTCGATGAGGGCGTGGATGAGGGCGTCGCCGGCCTCGGTGTCGCTGGCGTGGGTCTTCTGGTCCAGGAATGTCGCGACGGGACCGTCGGCGGGGCCGAGGTCGTAGCCCTCGTCGCGCATGCGGCGCAGCAGGCGGATGGTCGAGACCGGGGTGTCCAGGCCGACGGCGTTGCCGATGCGCGAGTGCTTGGTGGGGTACGCCGAGAGCACGAGCGCGACCTTGCGGTCGGCGGGGGCGACGTGGCGCAGCCGCGCGTGGGCCACGGCGATCCCGGCCACGCGCGCGCACCGCTCGGGGTCGGCGACGTAGCGAGGCAGACCGTCGGCGTCGATCTCCTTGAAGGAGAACGGCGCGGTGATGATGCGCCCGTCGAACTCGGGGATCGCGATCTGGTTGGCGGAGTCCAGCGGGTTGACGCCGTCGTCGGAGTCCGCCCAGTCGTCCCGGCTCCAGGTCAGGCACAGGCCCTGCAGCACGGGGATATCGAGGGCGGCTATGCGCTCGACGTCCCAGGCCTCGTCGTCGCCGCCCGCGCTGGCGGCCCCAGGAGTGGTCCCGCCCGCCGCCAGGACGGTGACGATCAGCGCGTCCAGGGTGCCGAGCGCGTCGAACAGCTCGTCGGGCGCCGAGCGCAGCGAGCCGGCGAAGATCGGCACGCCCACCGCACCGGCGGCGTCGATCGCGTCGGCCAGCGCGTGGGCGAACCCGGAGTTCCCGCTCACCTCGTGGGCGCGGTAGTAGAGCACGCCCACCCGAGGCAGGCCCTCAACGCTCGCCGCGCCGAGCCGCTCCGGCATCCCCCACACTGGCACGCTGACCGGCGGCTCGAACCCGGCGCCGGTGAGCAGCACGGTGTCGGACAGGAAGGCGTGCAGCTGCGCGAGGTTGGTGGGCCCGCCCTCGGCGAGGTAGCGGTGCGCCTCGGCGGCGGTGCCGATGGGGACCGTGGAGAGCTCCATGAGGTCGGCGTCGGGGGTCTGCTCACCGCCCAGCACCACCACGGGCACGCCCGCGCCCAGCACGGCGGCGAACCCGTCGTCCCACGAGCGGCGCGAGCCGAGGATGCGCACCACCACCAGGTCGGCACCCTCGAGCAGGACGGGCAGCTCAGCCTCGACGTCCAGGCGCGACGGATTGCCGAGCGTGAACGCCGCGCCGGACTCGCGCGCGGAGAGCAGGTCCGTGTCGGAGGTGGACAGTAGTGCGATGTGGGGCACGTCGGAGCGTGCCGGGGCGTCGTCAGGGGACGCCGAACGCCGGTCGGGGCGCATGTTCTTCTCCAAACCCTCGTGGAACATGTCGCCGTGGCCGGTCTCCTGGCTTTCGCGTCAACGCCGCGCGACCGACCTTCCCGGACCGATGAATCCAGTGGCCTCCGCCCCGCGAGGGACGGACGAGGGTCGCGTGGCTCCGCGACTACAGTGGCGAGGGCCGCGCCGGCTTTTCCTCCGGCTTCCCGAGCACCACGGCACGGGCGAGCCTATCCGCCGCCGCGCCTAGACCGACCCTCGCCCTCGGATGCCACCGGCGACTCCGCCCTGAGGTCTCTCACCGCTGGCGTACCGACGGCCACTGCGAGTGAGGACCGTGATTTAGACTCGGCGCGTGCCAGCTGACCGGACGACGTCCGAGCTCCCCCCGGTCATGACCGCGATCGTGGGCGCGATCGTGGCGATGGTCAGTGGCATCTTCGGGATCAGCGCCCACGGGCTCGCGACGGACATGGGCCCGGTGTCGTTCGCCCAGGCGCTCACCGTAGGGGTCACCAGCGCCGGGATCGGCGCCGCCACTGCCGCCGCAGCCCGATATCGGCTCCCGATGCTCACCTCAGCTCTGGGTCTGGCCATCGGGCAGGGCGCCGTCCACGTCGCGATGTCCGGCGGGCACACGCACCACGCTTCCGTCTCGCACCCGCCGGGCCACCACGCCACCGATCCCGCGGCACTCCGGGCCGCGATGGACACCGCCGCTCACGATGCACTGGCCTCCGCAGCTGCGTTGATGTCGCCCGTGATGCTTGCCGCGCACGCCGCCGCGATCGGCTCTGCACTGCTGGTCATCGCTGTTCTCGCCGGCGCCCTGGCCTGGGTGTCCGCGCGGACGATGCCGCCGAAATCGACAGCGCACCTCGTCGCCGTCGTTGCCGTCGTCCTGTCCCCGCGCGGCGCCGACGCGCCGCTCAAGCGCTACCTGGTTTCCCGCGGTGGGACCAGAGCGCCGCCCGCGGCCGCATAGTCACAGTCCCGCACCTACCAACGCGGACCACGTTGGCCCGATCCCGATGATCGGCCGCCACGAGAGCTGGCGAGGAACACACCGCTGGCCGGTTCCCGCGATGTGCTCAACGGTGCGCGGAAACACTCGGGAGATGCTCACCGTGGATCCACCACGTTCGCGACCCCGTCTCCCTGCCCCACGCGCAGCAGTGCCGGCCCACTGGCGTCACCGCGGCGGCGCTTCCTCGTGCTCCCACGCGAGAAGCACCCCGGAGTCTCCTCAAGCATGTGGCGTGGTCGTCCGACCTCCGCTGCGTCACCCGGGCGCCGATTCCTCCGCCGGTCCCATTCGAGCCCGCAGCGCCGAATGCCGTCAGGGATGAGCGGCGCCCACTCTCACCGACCTACCGCGGCCGCGAACGCAGCACTCCGCACGAGAGATGCGTCCTGCCTCACGGGCAGGATGCACCCGCTCGCGGACCGCCTGATCCCGAAGGGCTAATCCACTCATGACCGCCACGCACCCGACGGAACGCCACACCCGCGACCCTGGTGTCTCCGACCCTGCTCCGCCTTTGCGGAAGATCTCCGCGCAACTCGGCGCGATCCTCACCCGCGTCCACTTCTACGCCGGCGTGTTCGTCGCCCCGTTCCTGATCGTCGCCGCCCTGTCCGGTGCCCTGTACGCCCTGTCCCCGACGCTGGAGCGGATCGTCTACAGCGATCAGATCACCGCGCCCCCATCGCCCACCGCACTTCCCCTGGAGCAGCAGATCGGTTCCGCGCAGACGCGGTTCCCGGGTCTGGACGTCGTCCAGATCTGGCCGGCCGTCGAGCCCGGCGTCGCCACCCGGATTCTGTTCGCCGATGACACCCTGGCGGACGGGCTCAACCGCGCGGTGTTCGTCGACCCCGCCACCGGGGCTGTCCAAGGCGACCTGAGCAGTTATTCCGGGATGGGCGAGCTCCCGGTGCGGAGCTGGATCTCCAGCCTGCACAGGGATCTCCGCCTCGGTTCGCCCGGCGAGTTCTACTCGGAACTCGCCGCATCCTGGCTTCTCGTCCTCGCGCTCAGCGGGCTGGTCCTGTGGTGGCGCAAGGTCCGATCTACCCGTCACGGCAAGTCGTCGACGGGCAGAACCCTGTTCGGAGGTCTTCCCGCGCGCCCCGGTTCCCGGCAGAAGACCATGAGCCTGCACGCCACCCTCGGTACGTGGTTCACGATCGCCATCCTGGGCATCGCGGTGACCGGCCTGACCTGGTCCACCTTCGCGGGCGCTAATGTGGACTCGGTCGTCGAGAGGATGAGCTGGCGCTCCGACCCGCTGCAGACCTCTCTGGTCGCCGACGCGACGGACGTGGAAGAACACTCCGAGCATTTCGGCCACGGGACGGCCGACCTGAGCTTCCAGATCCCGGTCGACCAGGCGGCCGACGTCCTGGCCGCGGCGCGACAGTCCGGTATCGATGGTCCGGTGCAGATGGTCCCGCCGTCTGCACCGCACACCGCGTGGTCGGTGAGCGAGCGGTGGGTCCCCTGGACGTTCAGCTCCGACTCCGTCGCCGTTGACGGCTCCACCGGGCGGATCGTCGACACGCTCGCCTTCGAGGACCAGTCCCTGTACTCGAAACTGTCCTCTTGGGGCATCTACCTGCACATGGGCGTCCTGTTCGGACTGCCGCTGCAGATCGCCCTCGCCGCGACCTCGTTGGCGATCGTCGCTGTCGCGGTCCTGGGGTATCGGATGTGGTGGAAACGTCGACCGACCCGCGGTGGCCTCCCCACCGGCCTGGGCCGATTGACCGGCCACCACTGGCCGGCCTATCTCATCGCCGCCGCCGTCGCCGTGGCCGTCGGGATGTTCCTCCCGCTGCTCGGCGCGTCTCTCGCGGTCTTCGTGGGGTTTGACCTGCTGGTGTCGACCTGGCGGACCGTCGCGGCGAAGCGGAACGCCGCGACCGGGTCCACGGCGTAGGGCACGCCCCTGCCTGCCGTCCCAGGAGGAATGGCAGGCAGAGGCACTCCCCGCGCATTCCCGGGGCCGGGGTGCCTCGTCTCCGGGCGATGTCACCGCCCAGAGCCAGTCGTTGCCCCCGAGCTCCAGCTCAGCCACCGCCAGCCGCGGCGTCAGACTCGTCTCCGGGGCGATCCCGTGCTTTTCCAGGACGGCGCGGATCGTCTCGGCGGCATCGATGTTGAGGGGCTGGAGACCCACATACCATGGGGCAGGTTGACGATGCGGTTCTCGCGCGCGGCCTTGAGGTCGCGGCTGGCGGGGTGTGCCTTGAGAGCGGCGATCTTGTCCTCGACCGTCTACTCGCCGGCAGGTGGTCCGTAGGCGACGATCCGCCCGTCATCGACCACAGCGGTAGCATCGAAGTGCCGCAGGACCAGGTCGAGGTCGTGGATCGCGGCCACCACCGTGGAATGCAGGGTGTCCAGTGCACCCCGGACCGCGATCAGCCGGGCGCGGTCGCGGGACCGCATCCGGCACGTCGCCCCGTCCACTGTCACCGATCCCGTCACCGGGACGTCGAGGTCGACGCCGGACACGATGACCCGCTTCCCCCGCGCGCAGGACACGTCGTGGGCGGTCAAGTGAGCGCTGCCAGCCTACGTCATGACGCGTTCCCGAAGGTATAGGCCCGGCGGCCCATGAGCAGCAGGAAGATCGGAGCACCGATGAGACCGGTGACGATGCTCAACGGCATCTCCTGGGGGCGGCGACGACCCGGGAGGCCACGTCGACCCAGACCAGGAAGAGCGCGCCCGCCGCGGCGGCGCACCGCGCTGGTGCCACACTGTCCGGCGTGAGCATCTCCGAACCCACCCGCCGGACCCGCGGCGACCTGTGCCCGGGAGTGTTGCGGCCGTGGCCGGCCTCCGACGGCGCACTGGTCCGCCTGCGCGTCCCGGGCGGGCGCGTCTCGCCGGCGTCCCTGGCCGCGCTCCACGGGGTCGCCGTGCGATATGGCGACGACGACAACGTGCACCTCACGTCGCGCGCGAACCTCCAGCTCCGGGCCCTGCCGGTCGGTCCGGACGGGCAGCTTCCGGGGGAGGTGGTCGCGGCGATCGCCGCGACCGGCCTCCTGCCCGCCCCCGGACACGAGCTGGTGCGGAACGTGATGGTCTCGCCGCTCACGGGGCTGGGCGAGCTGGTCGGCGGGCGGGCCGGTGGCCGGGCGGATTTGCGGCCGGTGACCGACGCCCTGGACGCCGGGCTGCTGGCCGACCCGACGCTGGGCGGGCTGCCGGGGCGGTTCCTGTTCGTGCTGGACGACGGCCTCGGCGACCTCATCGAGCGCTACTGCGACCTGGGCCTGGTCGCCCTGGACGCCGGGACCGCGCAGCTGCGCGTGGGCGATCGGTGGTCGGAGGTGGTGCCGCTGGCCGGCGCCGCCGCCCGGCTGGTCGAGCTGGCCCGCGCATTCGTGCAGGCTCGCGGCACCGGCCCGGAGGCGCCGTGGCACGTGCGGGAGCTGACCGCCGACCTGCGCGCGGAAGGCTCAACGGCCGCCGACCCGTCCGCGGCGCTCGCGTCGGTCGCCGCCCCGGATCCGCGATTGCCCGAGCCGACCCCGCCGCTGCCCTACGGCCCGGTCGACGGCTCGGCGGGGCGGCTCGAGCACGTCGAGGCGCCGGACGGGATCCTCGACCGCGACCTCATCGCCCGGCTCACCGGCGGCGAGGTCTCCGAGCTGATCGTCACCCCATGGCGCGGGGTGCTGGCCGTGCGCGCGTAGGCTGCGGACTGTCCCACGGCGAGGAACCCGGTGAAACTCCGGGGCGGTTCCGCCACTGTGAGGCCCGTCCACGCGATGGTCCCAGCCAGATACTCACCGGGGATCAGCGTCGCTCACGCCGCGGCGTTGCGACTTCTCACACCGGGGCGAGAACCCCGAGGAGGACCTGATGAGTGCTGTCCTGAGGCCGCCCCGTCGCTACGACTACGTCGACGACGGGCCCGCCATCTACCTCGACTCCTTCGCCACCATCCGGCGCGAGACGGACCTGTCACGCGTCCCCGCCGACGCCGAGCGGCTCGCGGTGCGGATGGTGCACGGCACCGGGCAGACCGACCTCGTGGAGGACCTGCAGGTTCACCCGCGCCTCGTGTCCACCGCGCGGGCGGCGATCAACGCCGGCGCTCCGATCCTGTGCGATGCCCACATGGTGGCCTCCGGCGTCACCCGCTCTCGCCTGCCCCGCGACAACGACGTAGTGTGCACGCTTTCCGAGCCAGGCGTCCGCGACCTGGCCGCACAGATGAGCACCACCCGCTCCGCCGCCGCGCTGAGCATGTGGGGCGACCGCCTCGACGGCGCCGTGGTCGCGATCGGCAACGCCCCCACCGCCCTGTTCCACCTGCTGGAGATGCTGCTCGACGGCGCTCCCCACCCGGCGGCGATCGTCGGCTGCCCGGTCGGCTTCATCGGCGCGGCCGAGTCCAAGGCGGCGCTCGCCTCGTTCGCCGAGGACCACGGGATCGACGTGCCGTTCATCACCGTCCACGGCCGACGCGGCGGGTCGGCCATGACCGCCTCCGCTCTCAACGCCCTGGCGCAGGGGGCCGAGTGACCAGCAGCCGGCCCGGAGCGGCGTCTGCACCCGACTCCCTCGTCCCCGGCCGCCTATACGGCGTGGGCGTGGGGCCCGGTGACCCCGAACTGCTCACACTCAAGGCCGCCCGGCTCATCGGCGCCGCCGACGTGGTTGCGTTCCATGCCGGCCTCGGCAAGGAGTCCAACGCCCGCCGCATCGCCGCCGAGCTCATCCCCAGCTCCGCGGTCGAGGAGCGGCTCGAGTATCCCGTGACCACGGGCGTCACCGACCACCCGGGCGGGTATGCGGGCGCGATCGCGGACTTCTACGAACGCAGCGCACAGCGACTGGCCCAGCACCTGGCCGCCGGGCGAGACGTGGTGCTTCTGTCCGAGGGCGACCCGCTGTTCTACGGGTCCTTCATGTACATGCACGATCGACTCTCGCCGCTTTTCCCGACCGAGATCGTCCCCGGTATCCCGGCATTCGCCGCCGCCACGGCGGCGGCTGCCACGCCCCTGGTCCGGCAGACCGACGTCCTCACGGTCCTGCCCGGCACGCTGCCCGAACCCGAACTCGCCCGCCGCCTGGCCGACACCGACGGCGCGATCATCATGAAGCTCGGCCGGAGTTTTCCCGCCGTGCGGCGGGCGCTCGAGGCGGCCGGTCGGCTCGACGGCGCGGTGTACGTCGAGCGCGCGTCGACCGACGCGGAGGCTCACCACCCGGTCAGTGAGGTCGACCCGGCATCCGTGCCGTACTTCTCACTCATCGTGGTCCCCGGCGACTCGCAGCACGCCGACCCCGCAGGCCGCCGACCGGCGCAGCTCTCCGCGCCCGCCGGGCCGTCCCCCGGGCATGCCACCGACTCGGCTGACTCTCCTGGCTCCCCCGGCAAGCGGTTCCCTGCGCCGCGCGGCGTGCTGCACGTCGTGGGTCTGGGCCCGGGGCCGCAGGATTGGCTCACCCCGGAAGCCTCGCGGATCTTGTCCGAAGTCGATCACGTGGTGGGGTACGCCCCCTACGTCGCCAGGGTCCCCCAACGGCCAGGCCTACGGCGCCACTGCTCGGGCAACACCGTCGAGGTCGACCGCGCGGCGATGGCCCTTGAGCTTGCCGGCGCAGACGAACGGGTGGCCGTGGTCTCGGGCGGCGACGCCGGGGTGTTCGGCATGGCCTCGGCGGTGTTCGAAGCTGCCGAGGATCCGCGCTTCGCCGGCATCGATATCCGCGTGTCGCCGGGCGTCTCGGCCGTACAGGCGGTGGCCGCGCGTGCGGGCGCACCGATCGGCGCCGACTTCGCGGTGGTGAGCCTGTCGGACCGTCTCAAGCCGTGGTCCGTGCTCGAGCGTCGCCTCGAGGCGATCGCTGAGGCCGACCTGGTGCTGGCGATCTACAACCCGGCCTCACGATCACGCACCGACCAGGTCGCCGACGCCCGCGAGATCCTGCTCCGCCACCGCGGCCCTACCACACCTGTGATCGTTGGCCGCGACGTCGGACGGGCGGAGGAGTCCCTCACCGTGACCACCCTGGCCGGCCTCGACTGCGCCTCAGTCGACATGAAATGCCTGCTCATCGTGGGCGCCTCAGGCACCCGGGTCGCCGATTCGGGCCGCGTGTGGAGTCCGAGATTCGTGCGGTCATGACGGCGGAGCCACCGGGTGTCGCCGGCGAGAGCGGGGGCGGACCCGCCGACCGCGATTCGCTCTGGCGCATCCTCGCCACTCGTCGCGACCACCGCCACTTCAACCCCACCCCGGTTCCGCGCGACACCATCGAGAGGCTGCTCGAGGTCTTCGACGTAGCGCCGAGCGTGGGCCTGAGTCAGCCGTGGCATGTCACGGTGGTACAGGACCGCGCCGTACGGGAGGTGGTCCACGCCGGCTTTCGTGAAGTTCGCGCCGCGGAGGCCGAACTTTTCGACGGCGAGCGTCGCCGTCTCTACGACTCCCTGCGCCTCGAGGGGATCCTTGAAGCGCCCGTCGGGTTGGTGGTCAGCCATTTCCCACCCGCCGGCGCCATACTGGGCACCACCGGCGTTCCCGCTGCCACCGAACACAGTGTGGTCGCCGCGATCACCCTGCTGCGGCTGGCCGTGACGACCGAGGGGCTGGGCATGGGCTGGGTCAGTCTCGTCGACCCAGCCCACCTCTCCGACAGTGTGCCGCTACCAGACGGCGCCCGGCCCCTCGCTTACCTGTGTCTCGGGCATCCAGCCCTCGATCTCGAGGAGCCGCTGCTGCAGACCGTGGGCTGGGACCGGCGGTCCCCACTGTCGGTCGACTGGGTCTGAAAGGAGGGCCGGCCCGCGGCGCCATCGAGGCCGGAGCCTGCGGCTACCTGCTGCGGGACGCCGGCTTCGACAAGTCGCTGGCGCGGCGCAGCCGCCGCGGGGAAGAACGCGCCCTCCCCCGCGGTCGGCGGTATTACCCCAGCGCCACGGCCATCTCGTTGGGCTCGCCCGAGATCTCACCGGTGGCCAAGACCTCACCGCTGGTGAGGTCGATCGCGTACACGGAGTTCTTGGACGGCTCGCTCACGTAGGCGACGTCCCCGCGGACCACCATGGACGGGTGCGGGTTCTGCCACTCCGCCGGACCCTCCCACGGGTCCACGACCTCGTAGCTGTCGGAGATCTCGCCGGTGGCTGGGTCCATTACGTGGAGGGAGCCGTCGGTGCCCAGGATGTACGCCAGGTCCCCGGGGCCGCGGGCGACGCCCCGCCATGTGTACTCGACCCCGTCCGGCAGGTCCACGACCCGGTGGGTACCGGCGGCCGGGTCGATGAGCGCGACCTGATCGAGCAGGACGCCCTCGGCGTCGGGGTCGTCCTTGTAGTCGCCCACGATGAGCGGGCTCGTCTCGGAGACGTACGCATTGCCCATGCGGCCGTATTCGTCCTCGGCGGTGAGCTTCTGGAACTCGCCGTCCTTGAACAGCAGGGCGCCGTTCTCGCAGCCGAAGACCACCGTCTCGTCGGCCGCCGTGCCCTCGCCGTGGACCCCTGGGCAGTCCTCGTTGCGGGCCACCTCGTTGCCGTCGGCGTCCATCGCGCGCACTCCCGAGCGGCCGGCGTCGTTGCCGATGGTGGTGAGGAAAGTGCCGTCGGACAGGACGATGGACACTCCGTGGTGGGCGTCCTCACCCGGAACGACCTCTGTCTCCGGAAGCTGTCCGTTGCTGTCGAGCAGGGCGGTGGTCTCGAAGATGGTGGTATCGCTGGTACCGTCGTCGTAGAGGACCGTCCTACCGTCGTGTCGCACGACGTGCGCCGGGGTCTCGGCCTTGAAGACCAGGTCGGTGAGGGACGGTTCGCCGGTGTCGAGCACCTGGAAGCCGTCGGACATCGTCACCAGGACGTTCCGACCGTCACCGACCGCGTTGAGACGGGTGAACTCCTCCGACTCGAACTCCTCGACCACTTCGAGCGTCTCGCCGTCGAGAACCGCGATCCCGTTCTCGAACGACACCGCTAGGCGGTTCTCGGCGGTTCCGGAGCCGCGGGTCCCGGCAGAGGAGGTGGTGGCGGACGCGTCCCGGGATTCCGACTCGTCACCGGAGCCACTGCCACCGCCGCACGCCGCCGCCAACAGCGACGCCGTCGCGAGCATCGCGAGCGCTCCCGCGCCGCGAGTGATTCGTGATGTCATTGATGTTCCTCTCGTGTGAGTGATCAGGTCGAAAGCCCGTCGACGATGCGCTCGGTGTTGGCGCGCATCATCTCCAGGTAGGTCTCGGCGCCCTGGCCCGGCTCGGTCAGCGACTCGGTGAACAGTTCGATCACCTCGACGTCGATCCCCGCCTCGCTCGCCAGCACCTGTACCAGGCGGTCGGGTTGGGAGGACTCGGCGAAGATCGCGGGGACGCCCGCCTCGGTGATGGCCGAGGCGAGCTCGTCCAGGTCGGCGGCGCTCGGGGAGGCGAGGGTGGTGCCGCCGGGCACGGCCGCGCCGATGACGCGGAAGTCGAAGCGCTCGGCGAGGTAGCCGAAGACGTGGTGGTTGGTCACCAGCGCCCGCCGGTCCTGCGGGATGCCGGCGAACGCCGTCGTCATCTCCTCGTCGAGTGCGGCGAGCTCGGCGCGGTACTGCTCGGCGCCCGTCTCCACCGCCTCCCTGTCGATGCCCTCGACCTCGAGCAACTGCGGCTCGAGGGCGTCCACCGCGTCGACCACCCGCTGCGGATCGGTCCAGAAGTGCGAGTCGGGGGCCCCGCCGGCCTCCTCGTCGGAGTAGGCGATCACCTCGATGTGATCGCCCACCGTGAACCGCTCCACCCCGGCGTCGGCCACGCGGTCGAGATGCTGCTGCAGCCCCTCCTCGAGCCCCAGCCCGTTGGAGACCACCAGATCCGCGCGGTCCATGCGGCTCGCCTCCTGCGCGGAGATCTCGAACGAGTGGGGATCAGCGTTGGGCTTCATCAGCGTGGTGACGTCGGCGCTCTCGCCCACCAGGTTTTCGACGATATCCCCGAGGATGTTGGTGGTGACGACGACCGACGGCCGGTCTTCCGGGCCCTCGTCCGACCCCGAGCACCCGGCCAGAGTCAGCACGGCGGCGAGCGCGGCGGCTGCCGGGATCCACCGGCGCCTCATCGCCCGGCCTCCGAGAAGAAGTCCGGCGCGGTCGGGGTCTCGAGCGAACGGGCGACACGCACGTCGCCGCGGTAGTCGATCTCGTGGACCACGCCTGTGGCGGGGTCGTTGACGTAGGCGCGCTCCCGGTCCACCACGAGGTCGACCCCGGCGAGCATCTCCGGATCCGCGACCGCCTTCGCCAGCAGCGGCTCCGATGCGGCGAGCTCGGTGCCGTCCTCGCCGCTGTAGACCCTAATCCGGCCCTCGCCGTCCAGCGCGACGACGTGCTCGTCCGCGTCGTCGGAGGCCGAGACCTGCAGGAGCGGCTGGTCCGTCGGCACGTACTGCCAGTTCTTTTCGCGGGTGTCGAGCAGCCAGAATCCGGTGTCCCCGGCCAGCGCGGCCGCGGTCGGGCGTCCCTTGCGGTTCCGGAAATCGGTGGCGGGGGGAGCGTCCGTTCCCTCGGGATAGCGGATGTGTTCCAGGGTGGGCTCGCCGCCGTCGGCGGTCGCCAGGACGGCTCCGTCCGCGCAGCCGACGACCACGCCCACGCGGCTGGTGATGGTGCCCGTCGCGTCGGGGCACGGCGCCGACACGCCGTCCACGGGGGTGCCATCGGCGTCGTGGTACAGCACCTCGGTCACCGCGCCCGCGTCGTCGACGGACGTGACGAGTGCTCCCTCCGCGAGCGGGGCGGTCAGTCCCTCGTGCGGGTCGGTCTCCACCCGGAAGAGCTCCTCGACCCGGCCCCTGGACAGCGCCTGGTTGTCCAACAGAACCGCCTCGCCCGACTCTGGGAAGAACAACCCGGTGCCGCCGGTGGTCGCGTTGGCGGAAGTCGCCACGACAACCGTTCCGGAGCCGGGCACCGGGCCCAGCAGCTGCGGCGCCGTCCGGTAGAAGTGGAAGTGGTCGACGTGGTCCCATGTCCACACGCCGCTGTCGACGATCTCGACGCCCATCGCCGTCTCGACGAAGAGGTAGCGACCGTCCGAGGTGACCGCCGAGGGCGGGTCGATGCCCCCGAGCTCGGACTGGGTGCCGTCCAGTAGGTCCACCATCCCGACGGCGCCGTCGCCGTCGATGCTCACCAGGTGCAGCTGGGGTTCGGCCACTTCCTCGGCCCCCTCGACAGCGCCGTGCCCGGCGCCCGTGTCGTCCTCGTCCGGCGACTCCGAACCCGCGGACTTCTCGGCGGCCGCGGTGGTGCCGGCCGTCTCCGTGTCCGGCTCGTCGGTGCCGCTCGCACACCCGCCGAAGGCGAGCGCGACGGCGACGGCGAAGGCGAGGGGAACGATCGTTCTGGATTTCTGCATGACCTGCTCTCCGGTACTCATATCGATCTGCATGCGCCTTCCACCGGCACGGTGTGGCCCGGGGCGGCGGTGGTCTGCGTACCGGGGTCGGCGGCGACTCCCGCGGTGGGCGCGTGGTGGGTCAGCCGACGGGTCCGCGAGGACTGATAGACGCCGCGCACCAGCGCGGAGGCCCCGGCGAGGGCGATCGCGGAGAAGGCGATGGAGGAACCTGCCGCGGTCCCGGCATGCCACGACGCGAGCAGTCCCGCCACCACGGCGGCGCTGCCGAAAGCTACGGCGAGCACCATCGTGGAGGGGATGCGCCTGGCCCACCGGTTCGCCGCGACCACGGGAGCGAGGAGCAGCGCAACCACGAGCAGGGTCCCGACCGCCTGATAGGAGGCGACCACGGCGAGGGTCACGAGTCCGACGAGCACCACCTGCGTGAGACCCGGGCGCAGTCCGAGGGTCTGTGCGATACGGGGATCGAACGCCGCGGCCACGAACGCTCGGTGGAAACACACCGCGACGGCGAGCGTCACCACCAGGGCGATACCGAGGGTGATCAACTCTGGGGTGCCGATTGCGAGGATGTCACCGAAGAGGATGGCCGTCGCGTCCGTGGCGAAGCTGCCCGAGTGGGACACGATGATCACGCCGATCGACAGCATCGTGACGAACAGCAGACCGATAGTCGTGTCATAGGACAGTCGCCCGCGCCTCTGCAGTGCACCGATCGCCGCGCTCATCGCGACAGCGCTCACGGCGCCGCCGGCCATCGCCGGGAAACCCAGGACGGTGGCCAGCGCCACGCCCGGCAGCATCCCGTGGCCGATCGCCTCCCCGAAGAACGCCATCCCGCGGACGACCACCCAGGTGCCAACGACACCGCAGATCGCCGCCACCAGTACGCCACCGAGCAGAGCACGCGCGACGAACGCGGTGTTGAGCGGATCGAGGAGCCAAGACACAAGGTAGTACACTAACGCTACTGATAATCGTTATCAATAGTGAGGTCTGTGATGCTGTCTCCGGACACTCCGGCGGTGAGCGCCCGCGGGCTGTGCTTCGGGTATGCGGGACGGGAGATCCTCCATGACGTCGATGTGGATCTCGAGCCGGGTACCGTCACCGCCATCGCCGGGCCCAACGGCGCCGGCAAGTCGACGTTGCTCGAACTGCTCGCCGGGGTACGCACCCCGCAGAAGGGAACGGTGCGTCGCAGGGGCGATGTCGCTCTGGTGGTCCAGCGACCCGCCGCGCCGGAAACCCTCCCCCTCACCGTGTGGGACACCGTCTCCATGGGGACGTGGGGGCGCCGACTCGGAAGGCGGGAGGCCCGCGCTGTCGTCTCCGAGATGATCGACGCGGTCGGCTTGTCCGGCCTCGACTCCCGGCCGTTGGCGGAGTTGTCCGGAGGGCAACGGCAGCGCACCCTGCTCGCGCAGGCGCTCGCGCGCCAGGCGGACATCGTCCTGATGGACGAACCCGACGCCGGACTCGACTCCGAGAGCCGGCACCACGTCCACCGACTCCTCGTCGAGTCGGCCTCGAGGGGGGTCGCCGTCGGCTGCGCCACGCATGACGACGGCTTCGTCGCCACCGCCGACCGCGTGGTCCGTCTCGGCGTCGCACATGACGCAGCCGGTCAACCCCGAATATTCGACCATCGACGTGGACGTGAGTGAACGGCCCCGGCCGACGGCGTTCCGCGACGGTCGGCCGCGGCGACCACCCTCGCGCTCCGGAACACTTCTTCCGGCCACTGAGCAAGCCGACCCAGGCTAAGCCAGTGATCGAGTCCGCCGTGGCACGGCACCGTAGGGCTGGATCGCGCCGTCCGCGAGGCGATTCACGCCGGGCTCTGTGAAGTCCGCGCCGCGGAGCCCGATCGAACCCGACGGCGAGTGCCGCGAGTCCTACGACACTCCTCGCCTCGAGAAGATGCTCCGGGCAGCCGTCGCTCTGGCAGTCAGCCATGGGCCGCCCGCCGAGCTGGTTCTCGGCACGACGAGTGTCCCGATAGCCAGCGAGTACAGCGTGGTCTCCGCGATCACCTTGCTCTGGCGGCGGTCGCCGCTGTCGGTTGAATCGGTGTGGGTCGGACTGTTGGTCGACCGGCCACCGCCGCAGTGGGGCGGTCAGGGCCAGTTCGCCGTCTCCGCCGCCGCACGGTGGGTCTGTTCGAGAAAATTCAGAACCATGGCGTCCGGATCCGGTGCCTGTCGGACTAGATGGTACGGCAGTACGTACTCGCCCAGCGCGTGGTCCCAGTACGCCGGGGCCTCGACCGCCGGATGGGTGTCATATCCGTCCGGGTGTGGGTAAGCGTAGGCGTAAAACACACCCTCCTCGGCGCCTCCGGGCCAGTAGCCTGCGCTCGATACCTCGTCGCTGTAAGCCTCGTGCATGACCCAGTCCGGACAGTTCGGAACCCCACCAGGGTGCTCGGGGGCGGACCGCCCCGAGAATCGGGTCACAGCCAGGTCGAACGCGCCCCAGAAGAAGTGGACAGGCGACGACTTTCCACGGAACTCACCACGGAAGATGGAGAAGACACCGTGCACGCTGACGAGTGACCGCCAGAAGCGGGACATCGCATCCGCGTCGTATGAGGCGTGTGCGGTGTCTTCTGCGAACGGGGTCGCGTCGTTCAGTTCCACCGGGGTTCCGACGATCGCCACATCGAAGCCGAGATCGCTCAGTAGCCCCGTGTATTCGGCGTAGAAGTCGGCGACGGTCCTCGGTTCGAGCGCCATACTGGCGGTGCTTCCGTCTGAGACGAGGAACAGTAGCTCGTGACTGACGAAGTCGAAGCGGATCTCGAGACCGCGGTGTCCCGCGACCATGAGCGACGTGGTGAGCCCCCGCGCGTCCACGTACAGGGGGACGCCCCACCAGTGGTTGATGTCCGGGCCGAGAGCCATGCGCGTCTTGCCGACGATCTGGGTCCACAACTGAACCGTGTCCCTGGTGTCGATCCAGCGATCGAGCGGAAGGGCTGGCCAGACGTCGTCTCGGTTACCCATGCGCCCAGTATTCCCGATCTCCGCCATTCGCACGGCGACTAGCTCGGAATGCACCGTCGACCGAAGTGCGTCGAGGATCCGCGTTATCGCGGACGCTACGCCGACCAGCGGAGAACTACACTGGTCAGGCTACCCGCCTTCCACTCATCGCCGTACCGGCCAGAGGAGAGAGCCACATGCGCAACGCCGACGACCCGATCACCTGGAACCCTCAGCGGATCGCGGTGGCCGGTGTGTCCGGATCGGGAAAGACCACCCTGTGCGATCACCTCGCAGGCGTGCGCACGTGTGCGCGGGTCGAGATGGACAGCCTGTTCCACGGCCCCGGGTGGACACCGCGCGAGTCGTTCCTCGACGACGTCCGCGAGTTCGTGGCCGGGCCGCGATGGGTCATCGAGTTGCAATACCGCCAGGCGCGGCCCCTGGTCGTCTCGCGCGCGGACACCCTCCTGTGGCTGGACTATCCCGCCCGCGTGCATATGACCCGGTTGGTCCGCCGCACCGTGCGCAGGCGACTGCGGCGGGAGGAGCTGTGGAACGGGAACACCGAGCCCCCGCTGCACACGGTCTTCACCGACAGCGACCACATCCTGCGGTGGGGATGGCGGACGCGGCACAAGCTCAAGCCGGTGGTGCCGACGCTGGAGGCTCGGTTCCCGGATCTCACCGTCGTCAGATTGACCAGCCCTCGGCAGTCCGATCGATGGGTCGAGGCCCTGGCCGAACTCCCTCTTGACGATTAGTAGTCCTCCGGATGCACCTCCGCGACGCTTCTCTGAAGAATGGTGTTCCCACCGAGCTCCCGAGCAACCGATAGTTGCCGTTTCGTCAGGCTCCCTGGCCGGCCCGGGGACTGTGTCCCTGGCCCGCCACCTTGTCCGATCAGTTCAGGCCCCGGCGCTTCGCCTCCCGCTCCGGACTCGATGCGTACAACCACGACTCAGCCTCCCCCGGCCGTACCAGCGCTCGGCCCACCAGAATGACCGCCGCCTGGCGCAGGCCGGCCGCCTCCACCGCGTCCGCGATGTCGGCGAGCGTTCCGCGTAACTCGACGCGGTGTGGGCGACTCGCGTTGGCCACCACCGCCACCGGGCAGTCGGCGCCATGCGTGGGCACCAGCCGCTCGGCGAGCTCGCGGGTCCGGGTGATCGCCAGGTGCAGGACCAGCGTCGCCCCCGTGGCGGCGAAGTTCTCCAGCGCCTCCGCCGACGGCATCGCGGTCGAGCGCGCCTGCGTCCGGGTGAGCACGACCGACTGCACCACGTCGGGAACCGTCAGCTCCACCCCCAGCTCAGCGGCGGCTGCCGCGTAGGCCGGAACTCCGGGAACCACGTCCCATTGCACGCCGGCTGCGTCGAGTCGGCGGGTCTGCTCGGCCAGCGCCGAGTACAGCGACGGGTCCCCCGAGCACAGCCGCACCACCTCGAGCCCGTCCGCGTGGGCGGCCACGATCTCGGCGATGATGCCGTCCAGGTCCAGGTGCTGGGTGTCGACCAACCGGGCAGCGGGTCTGCAGTGCGCGAGCACGCCGTCGTCGAGGTACGTCCCCGCATACAGGCACACGTCGGCTTCGGCCAGCAACGCCGCCGCACGCAAGGTCAGCAGGTCGGCGGCGCCGGGGCCGGCCCCCACAAAGTGAACCGTCACGAGCTCTCCCCTATCTCCAACGACACATCTCCACCGGCGAACTGCTTCACGGCCGCCCACTGCACCACCGCGCGGGCCGGGGTCCAGCCGGTGAACCGGCCGATCGAATCGGCGAGTTCCACGTGGAACCTGGTCAGCTCCCCGCCGAACTCGGCGCGGGCATCGATCACCACGCGTTCGGTCTCCAACGTCACCGCGTGCGCGACCAGCCGGCCGCCCGGGACCAGCGCATCCCAGCACTCTCGCAGCAGGCCAGGGGCGGTGCCGCCCCCGCCGATGAACACCGCGTCGGGCCGCGGAAGCCCATCCAGTGCCTCCGGCGCGCGGCCATGGACGACCTCCAGCGCGGGCACCCCGAGCGCCGCCGCGTTGCGTGCGATCCGCGCCGCCCGCTCGGAATCAGCCTCCACGGCGATCGTCCGGCACGACGGGTGCGCGCGCATCCACTCGATGCCCACCGACCCGGCACCGGCGCCCACGTCCCACAGCAGGTCCCCGGCCGCGGGAGCGAGCCGGGACAGGGCCGACGCACGCAGGTCACGGCGGGTGAGCTGGCCGTCGCTCTCGAACGCGTCGTCGGGCAGCCCGGCCGCTAGGCCGAGCGGGCGGGCGGACGCATCGGCCACGCACTCGACCGCGAGCACGTGCAGCGCGGGCGCCTCGCGATCGGCGGCCCAGTCGCACGCCGGGCAGCTGAACCGGGCCTCGGCCGGGGCGCCGAGATCGCCGAGCACGGTCATCGCGCTCCCCCCGAAACCGGCGCCCCGCAGAGTCGCGGCGACCTCCGCCGGCGTGTGCCGGTCGGCCGAGAGTACGAGCAGCCGCCGCCCCGGGGACAGCTCGCGGACCAGTCCGCGGTGGTCGCGCAGGACGGCCACGGACTCAGCCGGCCAGCGCATCCGCGCCCGCGCCAGCGCGACCGAGGACGCCGCCGGAAGCACCTCGACGCCGTCCGCGCCGAGCAGTTCGATGAGCGTCGTCCCGATCCCGGCGACGAGCGGATCACCCGAGGCCAGGGCCACTATCGCTCGGCCGTCGAAGCGTCCAAGAAGCTCCGGCAGCCCGTCCCGCAGGGGCCGCGGCCACGGCACCCGCTCGGCCGTCACGCCGCCCGGGATCATCGCCAGGTGACGCTCCCCGCCGAGTAGCACGTCAGCCTTGAGGACCGCGCGTCGGCGGGCCTCGTCGAGACCCTGCCACCCGTCGCCGCCGACGCCGACGACCACCACCCGTGCGTTCATGACGCGGAACCATACAGCGCGGCCCGGCCTCCTCACGCGACCGGCGGCTCGGCTAGCCTGAAGCACCACAACCGAACATGACCCACAGCACGAGGTGCCCCACGATCGCGAGAGCGGGCGGAGGGGAGAATCAGGGAAGCCGGTGAGAATCCGGCACAGGGCCCGCTACGGTGACCAGGCCTCTTCACGACACCGCGCCAGCGCGCAACGTCGGAAGACGAGCCTGGAAGTCCGGAGACCGGCCTCGCGCTGACCAGCCTGGCAGACGAGAGCGGGAGCCCCCATGCCATTGCACTACCCCTTCAGCGCTGTCGTCGGATCCGACGACATGGCGCTGGCCCTCACCCTCACAGCGGTGTCGCCGCAGGTCGGCGGCGTGCTCATCCGCGGCGAGAAGGGCACGGCCAAGTCCACCATGGTCCGCGCCCTCGCCGGAGTCCTCCCGGAGATCGAGGTGGTCACCGGCGACCGCTTCTCCTCCGCGCCCGACGACCGCGGCGCCGAGACTCCCGACGGCCGCATCCCCACCGACGCGCCCACCGAGCGGCGGCCGGTCCGCCTGGTCGAACTGCCCGTCGGGGTGTCCGAGGACCGGATCACCGGATCGCTGCACCTGGAGAGCGCGCTGTCCGAGGGCGTCACCGTGTTCCAGCCCGGCCTGCTCGCCCGCGCCCACCGCGGGATCCTCTACGTGGACGAGGTCAACCTGCTCCACGACCATGTGGTGGACCAGCTCCTCGACGCCGCCGCGATGGGCCGGGTCACCGTCGAGCGCGACGGCCTGTCGGTCGAGCACGCCGCCCGGTTCGTGCTGGTCGGCACCATGAATCCCGAGGAGGGCGAGCTCCGCCCGCAGCTGCTGGACCGCTTCGGCCTCACCGTGGAGGTGGCCGCGCCGCGTGACCCCGGGTTACGCGCCGAGGTGGTGCGCCGCCGCATCGCGTTCGAGGCCGACCCCGCCGGGTTCGCCGCCGCCTACGCCGACGACGAGCGCGCGCTCCGCGAGCGGATCGCCACCGCCCGCCGCGTGCTGGACCGGGTCGAGCTCACCGAGTGGGCGTTGGCCACCATCGCGCGGGTCTGCGCGGGCTTCGACGTGGACGGCATGCGCGCCGACATCGTCACCGCCCGTGCGGCCGCCGCCCACGCCGCGTGGCACGGCCGCACGGGCATCGGCCGCGAGGACATCCGGGTCGCCGCGCGCATGGCGCTGCCCCACCGCCGCCGCCGCGCGCCGTTCGACGCGCCGGGCCTCGACGAGGAGCTGCTGGACCGGCTGTTGGGCGACGACGACGAGCCCGATCCCGACCCCCGCGACGAGGAGCCGCAGGCCGAGAACGCCGAACCGTCCGAATCCGCCGACGACTCGAGCAGCACGGACACCCCGTCCACCGACCAGGCCCCGGCCGGGGCGTCGGCCGAGCACGCCGAGCACGAGACGGTCCCCGAGCCCGGGCAGGACTCGGACGGCCCCGCCGCCCCCGACTCCGAGACCTCGCCCGGCGGGCCCGGCAGCGACGCGACCATCGCCGACGGTGGCGAGGACGCACAGCACGACAGCCCGGCTGGCACCGAAGACGCCCCAGCAACCAGCGCCGACTCCGACTCGACCGCCGGTCCCGCCGCCTCGCAGCCCGGCACCGTGGCCTCCGCGTCGGAGCCGTACCGCACGCGGCTGTTCAGCGTCGCCGGCAGCGGCGAGGGTGCGACGGGTCGTCGGTCGCGGGCCCGCACGAGCAGTGGTCGGCGGGTCGGGGCCGGCGAGTTCACCGGCTCGGACCTGCACCTTCCCGCCACCATCCGTTCGGCCGCGCCGCACCAGGCCGCCCGCGGCCGCGTGGCCGGCCACGACGGTGCTGAACACACTCGCCTCCTACTCGCCCCCGAGGACCTGCGCTCGGCCGTGCGCGAGGGCCGCGAGTCCAACCTCGTCCTCTTCTGCGTGGACGCCTCGGGGTCCATGGCCGCCCGCACCCGCATGGAACAGGTCAAGACCGCGATCCTGTCCCTCCTGTTGGACGCCTACCGTCGCCGCGACAAGGTCGGCCTGGTGACCTTCCGCGGGTTCGGCGCGCAGGTCGCCCTCCCGCCCACCTCCTCGGTCGACGTCGCGGCCACCCGCCTGGCCGACCTCCCGGCGGGCGGCCGGACCCCACTGGCGGAGGGACTGCTCACCACCGCCGAGGTCCTGCGCATCGAGAGCATCCGCGATCGGCGGCGGCGACCTCTCGTCGTCGTCGTCACCGACGGCCGCGCCACCCACGGCCCGCACGCCCTCGCCCGGTCCCGCGCCGCGGCGGCCGGGCTGGCCTCCCTCGGCGTGGCGTCCGTGGTGGTGGACTGCGAGACCGGCCGGTTCCGCATGGGCCTGGCGGCCGAACTCGCCGCGCACCTCGGCGCCGAGCACGTCCCGCTGGGCGAGGTCACCGCCGACAGCCTCACCCGCACGGTCGATGTCCACACCGACCGCGCGCGCACCGCGTCGCGCTCGGAGGGCGCCGTCGCCCCCGCGCCACGCCCCGACCGGGCCGCCGCACCGACCCCCACGACGCGAAACGAGGTCGCCTGATGCCCCAGGGACAGCCCACCACCGTCCCCGACGACGGCCTGAGCACCCGCCAGCGCCGCAACCGGCCGCTCGTCATGGTCCACACCGGGCCCGGCAAGGGGAAGTCCACCGCCGCGTTCGGCCTGGCCATGCGGGCGTGGAACCAGGGCTGGGACATCGGCGTGTTCCAGTTCGTGAAATCCGCCAAGTGGCGCATCGGCGAGCAGACCGTCATGGAACGCCTCGCCCGTCTCCACGACGAGACCGGTGAGGGCGGGCCGGTGGAGTGGCACAAGATGGGCTCGGGGTGGTCGTGGTCGCGCAAGGGCGGCACCGAGGACGACCACGCCGCCGACGCCGCCGAGGGCTGGGCCGAGATCAAGCGCCGCCTCGCCGCCGAGCGGCACGACCTCTACCTGCTCGACGAGTTCACCTATCCCATGAAGTGGGGCTGGGTGGACGTCGACGACGTGGTGGAGACGCTGGCCGGGCGGCCCGGGCGGCAGCACGTGGTGATCACCGGCCGCGACGCCGACCCGCGGCTGCTCGAGGTGGCCGACCTCGTCACCGAGATGACCAAGGTCAAACACCCCATGGACGCCGGGCAGAAGGGGCAGCGGGGGATCGAGTGGTGAGCTCCGCGGCGGCCGGGGTCGGCTGGACCGCGGCGGGCTCGTCGGCGGCTGGCTCGTCCGAGGCGACCGGCGTCCGCACCGAGTTGCCGCGCCTGGTGGTGGCCGCGCCGGCGTCGGGGCACGGCAAGACCACCGTCGCCACCGGCCTCATGGCCGCGCTGCGCCGCACCGGTCTCGCGGTCTCCGGCCACAAGGTCGGCCCCGACTACATCGACCCCGGCTACCACGCCCTCGCCACCGGCCGGCCCGGCCGCAACCTCGACCCGCACCTGGTGGGCGAGGAGCTCGTGGTCCCGCTGCTGCTGCACGGGGCGGGGCCCGCCGACATCGCGGTGATCGAGGGCGTCATGGGCCTGTACGACGGCCACATCGGCCGCGACGGATTCGCCTCCACCGCCCACGTCGCCCGCCTCACCGACTCCCCCGTCGTGCTGGTCGTCGACATCTCGCACACCTCGCGCACCATCGCCGCCACGGTGCTCGGCATGGCCACGTACGACCCGGCCGTGCGGATCGCCGGAGTCGTGCTCAACAAGGCCGGGTCCGTGCGCCACTCCGACGAGGTCCGCCGCGCCCTCGCCCCGCTCGGCATCCCGGTGCTGGGCGTCCTCCAACGCGACGACGACGTCACCGCCCCCTCCCGCCACCTCGGCCTGGTCCCCGCCGCTGAACGCCCCGAGGCCGCGCGCTCTCTCGACCACCTGGCCGGGAAGGTCGCCGCGTCGATCGACCTCGCGGCCGTCGTGCGCATCGCGCGGTCCGCACCTGCGCTGCCGGGTCCGGCGTGGTCGGCGCGGGAGGCGGTGGTGGGGGGCGGGCGCGGATCCGGCGACGACGACGAGGGCCGCCCGCTCATCGCCGTGGCCGGCGGCCGGGCCTTCACGTTCCGCTACGCCGAGACGGTCGAACTGCTTGAGGCCGCCGGCTGCTCGGTCGCGCCATTCGACCCGCTCGCCGACGAGGCCCTGCCCGAGGGGACCGCGGGGATCTACCTCGGTGGCGGTTTCCCCGAGGTGCACGCGGCCGACCTCGCCGCGAACGAGCCCATGCTGCGAGAGCTCCGCGCGGCGACGACCGCGGGCGTACCAACCGTGGCCGAGTGCGCGGGCCTGCTGTATCTCTGCCGAAGCCTCGACGGCGCGCCGATGGTGGGAGCGATCGACGCCGACGCCGCCATGGCCCCGCGGCTCACGCTGGCCTACCGGCGCTCGACGGCCGTCGCCGACAGCGTCCTCGCCACCGCCGGCACCGAGGTCACCGGGCACGAGTTCCACCGAACGGCGGTGACACCGCCGGCGGGTGCGGATGGCGCGGACTACGCGGCTGGGTCTGGCACGGCTCCCGCGTGGACGAGCAGCGCCGGGCCGGAGGGATTCGTCACCGGCTCGGTCCACGCCTCGTACCTCCACACGCACTGGGCGGGGCATCCTGCGCTGGCGGTCCGGTTCGCGGAGCGGGTCAGGCGGCATGCACGGGGCGGCCGCCCACCGGTACCGGGCGCAGATGGCTCCTTCGACTATCGAGAGAACCTAGCTACGCATCACGCGTCCATCTGCGGCGTATGGGTGAATGGATCCGTGGGGTAAATGTCAGCATCGAACCCATTCCTCACTTCGAGGTCCGGCCTTTCGTCCTGCAATCTGCGCATCAAGGCAACTCCTCGGGAATGCCACTCGGAGCTATCAAACCCCTCTGTCCAGACGGGGATCAGCATCCCTCCCACTCTGTTGCGGCCGAGGAAGTTCGCATGCCAGTCCCCCACCCAGAGCTTGAAGTCTCCGAACAGGTCGTCCGAGAGACCAAGACTTTTGGTATCCACGAGACCAGCGAATCCTTGGAAGGGGTTGTCCCCCGTTGTGTCCCCCAGATGAAATCCGGAACACCTCGGTGTGGACTGACATAAACGACGCGCTTCATCCAGTACATCACTCCCTCTCAAATATCGTCCGATGCGAATGTGCAGTGCAGGTACGGGAACCCTAGTGTCCTCGCCTGACCATTGGCCGCACTTCTGCTTGCAGGCTGTGAGACGGCGCCACCGAGCGTAGCGTCAGCGCGTATCGGGCAGAGTGCATCGCCATCGGCACGAACGGAGACACAATGGCCACCCGCGACGTCGTCACCGCCTACTACGAGGCCTACAACAGCGAGGACCCGCACCAGCTGGCTGCCGTGCTGCACGAGGACGTGGTCCTACATTCCGCCGCCGGCACGCAGCACGGGCTGTCCGCCTACCTCGACACCTACCGCGCCATGACCAGCACGTTCGTCGACCGCATGACGCCCGAGGAGATCGAGGTCGACGGCGACACGGCCACCGCCACCATCGTGAACACGCTCACCGCACGCGCCGACGTGAAGGACTTCATGGGGATGTCGCTCGACGAGGGGCAGGCCATGACGCTGAACCTGAGGGGCCGGTACACCGTGGACGGCGACCGGATCCGGGAGATCAACCTCGAGCTGCTCTAGCCGCGGGCGGCCGGGCGGTCGACTTTGGTGTAGCTACTGCGATGAATCGGCCAGATTCTCGCAGTAGCTACACCACAGTTCGTCTAGGAAGGTGAAGGAAAGGCGCGGGCCCAGTCGGCTGCGGCTGCGGCGTCGCCGACCATCTGCACTCCGGGCGCGGCGCCGGGCCGGCGCACCACCACGACCGGCGCGCCGAGCTCGTCGGCCACGGCCATCTTCGACCACGTGTGCTCGCCACCCGAATCCTTGGTGACCAGCACGTCGACGCCGTGGTCGGCGAAGAGTTCGCGCTCGCCGTCGACCGAGTACGGGCCGCGGCTCAGCAACAGCCGCCACGGCTCGGGCAGCGCCACCTCGGGCGGGTCCACCACCCTGACCAGCACCTGATGCTCAGCAAGGGGGCCGATGAACCTGTCCAGCGACTGCCGCCCGATCGTGAGGAACGGCCGTCGGCCCAGGCGGGACGTGGTCGCCGCGGCCTCGTCGTGGTCGTCCACCCAGTGCCAGCGGTCCGCCCCCGGGGCCTCGGCCCAGCCCGGGCGCTCGAGGCGCAGTAGCGGGACCCGCGCGGCCGCACACGCGGCGGCGGCGTTGGCCGAGATGCCCGCGGCGAACGGGTGGGTGGCGTCGACGACCGCGGTCACGCCGGCCTCGCGCAGAAAGCGCTGCAGTCCGTCGACGCCGCCGAACCCGCCGATCCGCACCTCGCCCACCGGCAGCCTCGGCCGAGCCACCCGCCCCGCGAGCGATGACATCGCCGGCACCCCGCGCTCGATCAGAAGGACGGCGAGCTCGCGGGCCTCGGCCGTGCCGCCCAGGATGAGGATCACCGGCCCGGCCCCATGCGCGGCCCCGCGTGCGGTTCAGCGCCCGACCCGGGGGCGGGCACGGCGCCCGACCCGGCACCCGGCGGCAGAAGGGGCATCTCGGGCGCGCCGTCGCGGGACAACTCGAGCAGCGCGTCCAGGTCGAGGTGCTCCTCGGCGAGGTCGCCCAGCAGGTCGAGGCGGCGCTCCCGCGCGGCGGCGAAGCTCACGTCCGAGGGCTCACGGGTCCGCCCCGACCCTGCCGCGACCTCGGCCAGGAACGCGCCCCGGAAACCGTCCGACTCGAGACTCCCGTGCCACATGGTGCCGAACACCCGCCCCCGCCGGGCCCCGCCGGGGAACACCTCGTCGTCGTCGCCCGGATCTCCCCCACCGCCGACGCTCACCCGGCCGTGATGAATCTCGTACCCGCTCACCGGCTGCCCCAGCGCGGTCCCGGTCGGCAGCCGCAGCACCTTCTCCGCGCCGAACCGCGTGGTCACGTCGAGCAGGCCGAGGCCGGTCGTGCGCGCGCCGGGCTCGCCCTCGATGCCGTCGGGGTCGCTGATCTCGCCGCCGAGCATCTGGAAGCCACCGCAGATCCCCAGCACCGCGCCACCGCGCTCGACATGTGTAGTGACCGCGCGGTCGAGGCCCCGCGCGCGGAGCCACGCGAGGTCGTCGAGGGTCGCCCTGGTCCCGGGGACGACGACGAGGTCCGCACCCGCGAGGTCGCGGGGCTCCGTGACATAGGCGACCTCGACGTCCGCTTCCAGGCCGAGGGCGTCGACGTCGGTGAAGTTGCTGATGCGCGGCAGACGGACCACGGCCACGCGGAGGGTAGCGGTCGCGTCGGCGGCGCGGGGGCTGACCGCGAGGGCGTCCTCGGAGTCCAGCCACAGGTCGGAGTGCCAGGGCAGCACCCCGTGGACCGGGCGGCCGGTGAGCGCGGTGAGCTGGTCCAGTCCGGGGGCCAGGAGTGTGGGGTCGCCGCGGAACTTGTTGACGACGAAGCCCGCGACCAGCCGCTGATCGGCCGGCTCGAGCAACGCGACCGTGCCGAACAGCGCCGCGAACACCCCGCCGCGGTCGATGTCGCCCACCACCACTACAGGCATGTCGGCGTGGCGGGCCAGCCCCATGTTGACGTAGTCGCTCGAGCGGAGATTGATCTCGGCCGGGCTGCCGGCGCCCTCGCAGATCACCAGGTCGTACCTGGGGGCGAGGTCGTCGTACGCCGCGAACGCCGCCTCGGCCAGGTGGGCACGCCCGTCGACGAAGTCCCGCGACGACACCGTGTCGGCCGGCTGCCCCATCACCACGACGTGACTGCGCCGGTCACCGCCGGGCTTGAGCAACACCGGGTTCATGGCGGGCTCGGGCTCGGCGCGCGCGGCGAGGGCCTGGATCCACTGGGCGCGGCCGATCTCGGCGGTGGCCCGGCCTCGCTGCGCCGGTTGTCCAGACTGGCCCGGCTGATTCGGCTGCCCCGGCCCCGGTCGCGCGGAGACGACCATCGAGTTGTTGGACATGTTCTGCGCCTTGAACGGCGCCACGCGCAGGCCGCGGCGGGCGAACGCCCGGCACAGGGCGGTGGTGATGATGCTCTTGCCGGCGTCGGACGTCGTTCCGGCGACGAGCAGGGACGCGGCGCTGGCGGCGGCGGCAGTCATGCGGTGGGGCTCCTCGGCCTGGCACGCGCTCACCACGGTCGTGGCAGCGTGTCGGCAGGTATCGGACTCGAAGCCGAGGAGATCCCCTCCGCGAGCGGGATCGGCTTCACACCGTTGCGGGACAGTCCCGGACTCTCACCGGGTTCCCTGAACCGACTGCCACGATGCTAGCCGAGGCGGGGCCGGGCCCCGGGCTCAGGAGCCGAGGGCTGCGGGAAGGTAGCTGGAGCCCCCGACGAAGGGCATGGCGAGGAAGCTCAGAGGCACCGCGGACTGCTCGAACGGGATTCCGATCGCTTCGAGGGAACCGGCGAAGGCGCCGAACACCGCGTTGATGGCGTCGTACATGGGGCCGCTGATGGGACCGTCCGGGCGAAAGATCATGCGGGAACTCCTCGGTGCGAGGTCGGCGACGGATCGCGCCGACCGCGTTAGCAGGTGTCACCGTGAACATCGGGGGGTATCCACCCGGCGTTACCGGCCACCGCCCGTGCGCGCCCGGACCGGCAGAGCCGGCCCGGGCGCGGTCACGACATCCCACGACGACGCACGAGTCACATCAGGTAGCACGCCTCCGTGTACTCGAAGTCGGCCGCCGTGGGTCCCACGTACCACTCTTCTTCCAGCACCAGACCCGTCGGGCTGTCCGCCTCGACCCGGCTGACGATGTTCTCCCGGGACGCGTTCTCGTTGAGTTCGCCCGAGTAGTCCCCGGCGCCCTCCGGGAACATCCCGCGGGTGTCCACTCCGGACAGCGAGTCGACCGACTCGAAGAGCCCGCTACGGCTGAGCTGGTCGTTCTCCGCCGCCTGCTCCAGCAGCCCGTGGATGACCGACGAGGCCCCCCAGCCCAGCACGAACCAGTCGTTGGGCTCCGCCCCGATGGTCTCGGCGACCTGCCGCATCTGCTCGTGGCCCTCGGAATCGTGACCCCACGGCGCCACCGCACCCACGTGCAGGTAGCGGGCCTCGAGCGCCGGCGCGGCCTGACTGCCCATCAACCCGGCGCTCCACGTGGGCGTGGAGCCGATGAACCGGCCCTCGAACCCCTGCGCGACCGTGGCACCCACGACAGCGCCGGTCTCGATCGCGCTGGTCGACAGAAGCACGACATCCGGTCGGTCGGCCAGTATCCGCTGGATCACCGCCGTCTGCTCGTCGGTCCCGCCGGGCGCCGTGGTGTACCGGAAGAACTCGACGCCGCGCTCCTCGGCCGCGATCTGTGCGCCGTTGGCGGCGTCGTCGCCGTAGTCACCGGGGAAGTGCACGACGCCGATGCTCTGCGCGTCGAACTCGTCGACCGCGTAGTCGACCATGTTCATCGCCTCGGCGCAGTAGCTGGTGCCGAACTCCATCACCCCCTCCTCGAACAGCCAGTTGGAGCCCAGCGACGCCGGGACGGTCACGATGTTCTGCTGTCGGGTGTCGTCGAGGATGCCGTTGGTGTGGGCAGTGCCCATCGAATGGGCCAGCATGAGGATCTGATCCCGGATCTCCCGGTACTCCTGGGAGTGGGTGGTCTCGTTGTAGGTGTTGTCGCGCACATGGGTCACCATGTCGACCTCGTAGTCACCGACGCCGCCGTTCTCGTTGACGTAGCGCCAGTACGCCTGGGAGCCCTCGATCATCGGGGCGCCGATGGGTGAGAACGGTCCCGTCAGGTCGGTGATCGCGCCCAGATAGATGCAGCCCTTCTCCTGATCGACCGCCTCCGGACACGGTTCCTCCGTGACCCCGGCGACCTCGGTGTCGGCGGCGTCGTCTCGGCCGCACCCGGCCAGGACCAGGGCGACCGCGGACAGGCCGGCGACCCCGCTGCGTAGCATCTTGGACTTCATTGCTCTCTCCTCGGTGACTCGGCGACTCGGTGACTCGGTGGCTCAGTAGGTGAACGGGAAGCTCTTCCAATACATGCGCATCCGCAGCCACACCCCGAACAGGCCCCGGGGCTCGAACAGCAGGAACGCAACGATCAGACCGCCGTACAGGATCGCCTCGACCTCGAAGATGTTCGGGCTCGTGTTGGGTGCCGTCGAGATGAACGGGAACAGGTGCGCGATCTCGGCCGAGATGCGGGGCAGGGAGGCGATCAGCAGGGCACCCATGATCGTTCCGGAGATGGTCGCGGCCCCACCGATGAACACGATGGCGACGAACTGGATCGACATGATCAGCCCGAACTGCTCCGGCCCGAAGTGTCGGTTCGCGACGAACAGCAACGACCCGCACACGCCCGCGTAGAACGACGAGACAGTGAACGCGATGAGCTTGTAGCGCGCCAGGTCGACGCCCATGACCCCCGCGGCGATGTCGCGGTCGCGGATCGCACCGAAGGCGCGCCCGATCCGTGACCGGGCGATGTTCCGGGCCGCGAGCGCCCCGATCAGCAGCAGGGCGAGGAAGAACCAGTACAGCTTCTGGTCCGAGGTGAACGCGCTGTCCAGGGTGAGGTCGTCGCCGAACAGGACGGGGCGGGGCGCCTCGCGGCCCACCCCCGGCCCTCCGGTGACACTCGCCCATTCGGTGAAGACGTAGGTGCCGAGGAAGACCAGGCCGAGCGTGACGACGGCGAGGTAGAGGCCTCTCAACCTCGTCGCCAACGGGGCGACGATCACCCCGCAGAGCGCTGCCATCGCGCCGGCGGCCAGGATCCACACGGGGATGACGGTGATTCCCAGCCCGAAGGCGCGCCCCTCGGGATCGCCGGCCACCACCGAGGCGGTGTACGCGCCGACCCCCACGAAGAAGGCGTGGCCGAGGGAGACCTGACCGGCGTATCCGGTGATGAGATTGAGCCCGATACCGCCGATGGCCAGGACCAGCCCGAGGCCGAGGATCCGCAAGACGTCGTCGCTCACGTTGAACGGCAACAGGACCGCGATCGCGATGAGCACCGCGGCGCCGACCGCCTTGGCGCGAGTGTTGAACAGCGCCTGCTCCTGCCGGTAGCTGGAGTACAGCTCCGGGCGGCCCCGCGGCCGACCGAAGAACCCGCCCCGACGACCGGTCCCCCTGTCCGGTGTCGGCGTATCCGACGGTTCCGAGGCTGAGACGAGATGGCTCATACCCGTTCCACCTCCTTGGTCCCGAACAGTCCGTGCGGCCGGACCAGCAGGACGGCCAGCATGATCACCCAGGGCATCAGCGGCCCGAGGTTCGTGGTGAGCTCCGGGAGTACGCCGCTGCCGTCGAACCACTGGTTGTGATAGGTCGACACGACCGCCTGGGCGACGCCGATCGTCAGCCCGCCGATGATCGCGCCGCCGAGGGAGTCGAATCCGCCGATGACGATGGCGGGCAACGCGATGAGCGCCACCAACCACAGGGTGTTGCCGATGGGACCGCCGGTCGCGGCGAAGACGCCCGCGACCGCTGCCAGTGCGCCCGCCATCGCCCACGACAGGGCGAAGATCGCGCTCGCGCTGACCCCCTGGGCCATCGCCGCCTCCTGATCGGACGCGACCGCCCGCATCGCCAGACCGACCGCCGAGTAGCGGAAGAACAGCAGGAGGGCGACGACGATGACGGTCGCCGTGACGAACGCGGCCACGTGCCGTTGCTGGACCACGACCCCCGAGATCACCCAGACGTCGGTGCCCCACGGATCGCCGACCGACCGCGGCTGGGTGCCCAGGAACATGCCCGCGACCGTGCGGATGACGATGTCCAGTCCCACCGTGATGATCGCGATGGTGAACACCGCCTTGCCGATCATCGGGCGGATCGCCACCCTTTCGACGAGTAAGGCGACGGCGCCGATGGCCATCACGCCCAGGACCGCGCCCACGTAGAACCCCATCAGCGGGGCGAGGAAGCTGACGATGATCGCGCCGGACATGAGGAACGCGGGCTGCGCGAAACTGATGACGCCGGTCGCCTTGAAGATCATGACGAAACCGATCGCGACCAGCGCGTAGATGGCCCCTGACCCCAGGCCGATGCTCAACGCGGACAGGAACTGGGTCATGTCGCCCTCGCATACAGGTCATCGACGAGGGGGGCGAACGCCTCGGTGACGGCCGCGCGCTTGACCTTCTGGGTGGCGGTGAGCTCGCCCTCGTCGTGGTCGAGTTCCTTGGGCAGCAGCGCGAACGCCTTGATCTGCTCCACGGCGTTGAACCTGGAGTTGGTGGCGTCGACCACCCCCTGCACCAACGCGCGGACCTCCGGCTTCTCCGTGAGGTCCCGGTACGTCGTGTAGGCGATCCGCCTGCGGGTGGCCCAGTCACCGACGGTCTCGAGCTCGATCCCGATGAGCGCGGTGAGGTACCTGCGTCCGTCGCCGATCACGATGGCCTCCTTGATATAGGGCGACACCTTGAGCGCGTTCTCGATCTCGGACGGCGAGACGTTCTTACCGCCGGCGGTGATGATGATGTCCTTCATCCGGTCGGTGATCTTGAGATAGGTGCCGTCGACCCATTCGCCCACGTCCCCGGTGTGCAGCCAGCCGTCGGCGTCGATGGTCTCGGCCGTCTTCTCCGGGTTCCGCCAGTACCCGGCGAACACCGCCGGGCTCCGGACGAGGATCTCCCCCGTGTTCTCGTCGATCCTCACCTCGGTGCCGTCGTGTGGCTCGCCCACGGTGCCGAGCCGGACCCGTCCCGGCTTGTTGGTGGTGGCGATGGCCGAGTTCTCGGTCATCCCGTAGATCTCGTGCATCGGGACGCCGATCCCCATGAAGAACTTGAGGACCTCCGGGGCGATCGGAGCCGCCCCGGACACCGCGTAGCGCGTGAACCGCAGGCCCGTGCGCACCCGCAGGGCCCGGTACATGCACAGCCAGCCCAGCACGTACCACGCCCGGCTGGAAGGCGTGTGCCGACCGCCGTTCGAGACCAGGACGTCCCCGATCCACTCGGCACGCGCCAGCCAGAACGCCGACCACCTCCGCTTGAGCCACGTGGCGTCCTCGAGGCGGATCTGCGCCGAGGCCAGGAGCTTCTCCCAGATGCGGGGCACGCCCATGACCAGCGTCGGCTGCACCTCCTGCAGGTTCTGGGGCACCGTGTCGATGGACTCGGCGAAGGTCACCTGGAGCCGGCTCGCGCAGCTCATCCACGTCGTGAAGAACCGCTCGGCGACGTGGGACAGCGGGAGGTAGGTGAGGACGTAGTCGGACGGCCCCGGAGGCGGGTCGGACGTCCCGCCGCGGGTCATGACGGTGTCGATCGCGAACTCCACGTTCGCGGTGGTCAGCATCGCGCCCTTGGGCGGGCCGGTCGACCCCGAGGTGTAGACCAGGGTGATGAGGTCCTCGGGCCGCGCCTGCTCCATCCGCCGCGCCACCGCCCCCTCGTCGGTGCGTCGGTGCTCCCGGCCCAGGGCCAGGAAGTCGTCCCAGAAGATCAGCCGCTCGTCCCGGTAGTGTCCGCGGATGCCGCGCGGCTCCAGGTAGACGATGTGCGCGAGGTCCGGACACTGGTCTGACACGGCGAGCGCCTTGTCCACCTGCTCCTGGTCCTCCGCCACGAGCAGCGTCACCTGGCTGTTCTCCAGCAGGTAGCCGACCTCGGCGCTCGGGTTGGTCGGGTAGATCCCCACCGAGACACCCCGGACGGCGACCGCCGCGATGTCACAGATCAGCCATTCGGGTCGGTTCTCGCTGTGGATTGCCACGCGATCCCGGGTCTCGATACCCAGCGCGATCATCGCGTGCGCGACGTCCTGGATCAGGTCCCAGTACCGCGCCCACGTCGTGGGCTCCCAGACGCCCCGCGACTTCCTCCGCAGCGCGACGTCGTGCGGATGGGCGGCGGCGTTGTCGCGGACCCTCGTGGCCAGCGTGGTGGTGCTCATGATCCGCCCCCGTCGGTCGCGGACGTGGTGGCCTGGCCACCCAGGTAGGCCTCCACCACGGCCGGGTGGTTCTGGACCTCCGCCGGGCTGCCGAGCGCGAGCGGGGCCCCGAAATCGATCGCGAGCACCCGGTCCGCGATGTCCATGACCAGGCTCATGTCGTGCTCCACCAGGATCATCGGGGTCCGGTACTCCTGCCGGATCGCGAGCAGGAACCGGGCCGTGTCCTCGGTCTCCTCGAGGTTCATCCCGGCGACGGGCTCGTCGAGGAGCAGGATCTCCGGCTCCATCGCCAGAGCCCGACCCAGTTCGATCCGCTTCTGGATGCCGTAGGGCAGCAGACCAACCGGGAGCTTGCGCCACGCCTGGAGCTCGAGCAGGTCGATGATCTCCTCGACCGCCGCGCGGTGGAGTTCCTCCTGACGCCGGGCCGGTCCCACCCAGACGATCGCGGCGAGGGTGCCGTACCGGAACTTCACGTGCCGTCCGAGCATGAGGTTGTCGACCAGCGTGAGGTTCGCGAAGAGCTCGACGTTCTGGAAGGTCCGGGCGACGCCCAGGCGGGCGATCCGGTGCGGACGCAGCCCGAGGAGCTGCCGCCCCCGCAGCGTCACCGACCCCTTCTGCGGCCGGTACACGCCGGACAGGACGTTGAAGATGCTCGTCTTGCCGGCGCCGTTGGGGCCGATGATCGCGAACAACTCGTCCTCGTTCACCGTGAAGTCGACGCCGTCGATCGCGGTGAGGTTCCCGAAGGACAGGCTCACGTCCGCGAACTCCAGCACCGGAGCCGGGCCGGGCGCGAGGCCGGGGCCGGACGCGGGGCCGGGGCCGGGGCCGGCGGTCACGACGCCCACCTCTTGCGCCGGCGGTACTGTTTGACGTCCCGGTAGGAGCCCGGGGTGTCGGACCGCGCGCCCAGGTAGAACTCGCGGATATCGTCGTCGTTGAGCAGCTCCGCCGCCGGCCGGTCCATGACCACGCGGCCCGTCTCCACCACGTAGCCGTGCCGGGCGATCGACAGCGCCATCGCCGCGTTCTGCTCGACCAGCAGGACGCCGGTCCCCTGCGCGTTGATCTCCACGATGATGTCGCGGATCTGCTCGACCATCTTGGGAGCCAGGCCCAGGCTCGGCTCGTCCAGCAGAAGGTAGCGGGGTTCGGACATCAGCGCCCGACCGATCGCGAGCATCTGCTGCTCGCCTCCCGACAGGTACCCGGCCACCCGGTGCCGTCGCTCTCGCAGGACCGGGAAGAGGTCGTACACGCGCCCGAGCCCCTCGCGGATGTGCCGGCGGCGGACGTGGGCGCCGATCCGCAGGTTCTCCTCGACTGAGAACTCCTTGAAGATCCGGCGGCCCTCGAGGACGTGCTTGATCCCGCGGCGGGCGATCGCCGGGGCGCTGAGGCTGCCCAGGTCGTCGCCGTCGAGCGTGACGGCGCCCTTGGTGATCTCCCCGTTGTGCACGTCGAGCAACCCGGACACCGCGCGCAGAAGAGTGGACTTACCTGCACCGTTGGCGCCGAGCAGCGCCACGATGTGGCCGTCCGGCACGTCGAAGCTCGCGCCTCGGATGACGAGCATCGCGTCACCGTAGACGACCTCGAGGTTCCGAACTGAGAGCATCGCGCCTCCTGTGTGATGTCCCTCACACTATGGGCGCGCCCTCAAATGGGGGAACTTTTAGCGATTTTGACCATCCGGCCGTCGGCCCCGTCCCCCGGCCGGTCCCGCACCCCCCGCACGTCGACCCACCCGCCCGCCGGCGCGGAGGCCGATCACCTCGTCGTCGTCACCCCCCGGACACGACAGACCCCGGGACCGGACAACGGTCCCGGGGTCTGTTCCCGGCGGGGCTCGCCCCTTCAGCAGAGGTCGATCCACCGCAGGGCGGGCGTCACGACAGGGCGTCCTCCGAGCGCGACTCCTCCGTGTACATCGAGGTCTTACTGGTTTCCGGCGCGAGGATCAGCGAGATGATCGTCAGCACGGACAGACCGACCAGGTAGTAGCCGACGTAGGCGACCGAGTAGTTCTGCACGAGCCACACCGCGACGAACGGGGTGAGCGCCGCGCCCAGGATCGCCGAAAAGTTGTACGCCACGCCCGACCCCGTGTAGCGGGTGTTGGTGGGGAACAGCTCCGGCAGCACCGCCGACATCGGGCCGAAGGTCAGGCCCATGAGCATCATGCCCACGCACAGGAAGAGCAGCATGCGGGTGACGTCGAGGTCGTCACCGGTGCCCATGGCCTCGGGCTCGAGCCACCAGCCGAAGCTCAGGCCGAAGACGATGATCGCGGCGGTGACGCCGATGAGCATGCGGCGGCGCCCCAGCACGTCGGCCAGCCAGCCGGCCACCGGGACGAACGCCGCGAACAGCAGGATCGCGATGACCTGGATGATGAGGAACGACTGGTAGCCGTAACCGAGCCCGCCGGTCTCCTCGCTACCGATCGCGAACGACAGGATCCACGTGGTCATGAGGTAGAACAGGCCGTAGGTGGCCAGCATGATGAACGTGCCGAGGATGATCTCCCACCAGTTGCGGCGGAACACCTCCGACACCGGGGTCTTGACGCGCTCGTTGTTGGCGACCGCGCGGGCGAAGACCGGCGTCTCCTCGATGCGCAGCCGCACGTACAGGCCCACGCCGACCATGACGATCGACAGCAGGAACGGCAGGCGCCAGCCCCACACGAGGAACGGGTCCGACAGCTCCGCGGCGGTGGAGTCGTAGGCGAACCACACGGTCAGCAAGAGGAAGATGCCGTTGGCCAGGATGAAGCCGAACGGTGCGCCGAGCTGGGGCCACATCGCGGCGAACCCGCGCTTACCCGGCTGCGCCGTCTCCGACGCCAGCAGCGCCGCGCCCGACCACTCCCCGCCGAGGCCGATGCCCTGGAAGAAGCGCAGGATCGTCAGCATCGCCGGGGCCCACAGGCCGATCTGGTGGATGGTCGGCAACAGTCCTATGAGGAACGTCGCGATACCCATCGTGAGCAGCGCGCCCACCAGGGTGACCTTGCGGCCGAGGCGGTCGCCGTAGTGCCCGAAGACGATGGACCCGAGCGGGCGGGCGATGAACGCCGTGCCGAACGTGGCCATCGACGCCAGCAGTGCCGTGCTGGCGTCGCCGCCGGCGAAGAACAGCAGCGGGAAGACCGACACCGCGGCGGTGGCGAAGATGTAGAAGTCGTAGAACTCGATCGTGGTGCCGATGAGCGAGGCGAGGATGATCCGGTGACGGGGCACCGGCTCGGCCGAGATCGTCTCGTCGACCGCGGTCGTGCTCGCATGGGGATCGGTGTTCCCGTCCGGCGTTGCCATGTTCCTCCTAGGTCCGGGTAGCGGGGGGTGGCTACCGACGACCGCGACAAGGCTAGGCGGCTTGGTGATCTGGGTCACCCCGCCCAGCGGTGGATGTGCACGTGGCACAGTGTGGATCGTCATTTTTCTCGCCCGCTGCGCACCGTGTCCAATTCCGGGCAGGCCGTCGGGTGTACGGGCGGGGGTGTGACGACGACGACCTGGCCACGGCTCACGGCCTCGGCTACACAGCTCACGCGCTCCGTTACGGGTTCACCGGCTCCGGTAGTGCAGGAACACCGTCCCGCCTCCGAAGACGCGCTGCTCGGCGAGCTCCAGATCCAGGCGTGCGTCCGGCGGCATCGCGCGCAGGCCCCCGCCGACCACCTTCGGGACGACGAAGAACAGGAAGTCGCTCACCATCCCCGCGCGGATCGCCTCCGCCGCGGTGGTCGGACCGAATATCTCCACCTCACCGTCGGCCTCGTCGACGATGCGGCGCAGGGTGCCCGGGTCGAGACGCGGCACCAGGCGGTCGGTGTCCGAGGCGAGGTCGGCGGCCGTCATGGTGGATGAGACGAGTGTCCGCGGGATCGCCTGCCAGCGCCGCGCGAACTCCTGTTCGTCGGGGCCCCACTCCTCGCCTTCAGGTGGGTTCTGCCAGTACTCCATCAGCGCGTAGGTGTGGCGCCCCAGCACCTCGTGGGCGACGGCCCCCATGCGGTCCACGTGGAACCGGAAGACCTCGGCGTCCGGCGCGGACCACTGGAAGTCCCCGTCCGCGTCCGCGACGTACCCGTCGAGCGAGACGGTCGCGGTGTAACTCAACGTGCCCATGGTCGGCCTTTCGCGGATGGCGCGGGGACGATGGGGGCAGCCTAACCCCGGATGCCGCTCTTACGCTGAGCGTTGTCCGGGGTTCTTCGCCGAGGACCCGAGGATCGCCTGCAGTAGACGGGCGCGGTCGTCGAAGTCGTCTCGGAGCGGCCCGTAGCGTCGGGACACCTCGCTCCCACGACCGGCGACGACCACCACGTCCCCCGGCCCGGCCACCGCCACGGCGAGGGCCAGAGCCTGTCCCCTGTCCGGCTCCTCCATCACCTCGACCCCCGCGGTCTCACGCGCGCGGACCACCGCGGCCTCGCGCGCGCCGGCGAGGACCTCGGCGCGGAGGGCGGCCGGGTCCTCGTCCTCGGGGCTCTCGTCGGTGACGATCACCAGGTCGGCGAAGGACGCCGCCGTCCGCCCGAGCGGGCGCCTCTTGGTGCGGTCGCGTCCGCCGGTCGCCCCGATCACCAGGATCAACCGCCCGGTGGCCATCGACCGCAGGTAGGGCAGCAGCGCGCGCTGGCCGGGCTCGTTGTGCATGTAGTCGACGAGCGCGGTGAACGACTGCCCGGCGTGCACCGGCTCGCAGCGCCCCGGGACCCGGGACAGTCGGGAGATGCCCTCGGCCGCCGCGAGTGGGTCGATGTCGTCGGCGAGGAGGCCGGTCAGCGCGACGAGAGCGTTGGGCACCTGGTGCGGCCCCAGGACCCGCAGGTGGATCGGCACGGCGCCGAGCGGCGTCCGGGCGGTGAAGCGCGAACCCGTGCCGTCGCACACGATGTCCTCGGCGTAGACGTCCGCCCCCACGTCGCGGACCGAGCACGTCCACGTGGGTGGTTCCGACTCTGCGGCGAGCCGGCGCCCGTGAGGGTCGTCGACGGAGACCACCGCCGTGTCAGCGCGCGCCGACGTGAACAGCGACGCCTTGACCCGGTAGTACTCCTCCATCGTGTGGTGGTAGTCGAGGTGGTCGTGGCCCAGGTTGGTGAACGCCACCGTGCGGAAGCGGACCCCGTCGATGCGGCCCTGGTCGATCGCGTGCGAGGAGACCTCCATCGCGCACGCGGTGGCGCCGCCGCGGAAGAACCGGCCGAGCGTGTGCTGGAGCATCGGCGCCTCGGGCGTCGTCCGGACAGGCCGCAGGTCGAGGCCTGCACCGCGGATCGCGACGCCCGAGATCAACCCGCTGCTCTCGCCCGCCGCGGCGAGGCCGGCCTCGAGGAAGTGGGCGGCGCTGGTCTTGCCGTTGGTTCCGGTGACGCCGAAGACCCGCATCGCGTGGGACGGGCAGCCGTGGAACCACGCGCTGAGCGGGCCGCTCACCGCGCGGGGGTCGCCGACGACGAGGGTCGGCAGCGCGGCCGACGGGCGGTCGCTGATCGCGACCACGGCGCCTGCCTCGGCGGCCTCGGCCTCGAAGTCGAGGCCGTGGTGGTGGCTGCCCGGCAGGGCGAGGTAGGCGTGTCCGGTGGAGACGCTCCGGGAGTCGTCGGTGATGTCGACGACGACGAGGTCGGCCGCCACCCGGGCTGCCGCCCCCGAACCGCCCACCACCGGAGTTCCGAGGAATCGGGAGAGGTCTGCGGCGGTGATCGGTGCCCGCTGGGGCACGTCAGGGCTGGCGCGGACGGATCGGGCGCGTCCCGCGGACTCTTCGGTTGATCGGGTCACCGCACCTCTTCCGCCCGAGCTCACTTCGTCGTCGTCGACCGCCACGGTCCCACCCCGGACCGTCGGCCGCGACCGCTGAGCCCACCGGACGACCGCCGAGCGCGCCGGGCGCGGAATCAGTCGGCCGGGGCTCGGTCGGTGTCCCGGTCGGCGGTCGCGCGGTCGGTCTCGCGCTCGGCGGACTGCTCCGCGCGAGCGAGGGCCTGCCGTCCGTACGCCCACCGGGCCGTGGAGTTCAGGTGCGAGCGATGGTCGCCCATGTGCAGCCCCCAGGACAGCAGGGTGATGACCCGGTTCCGGAAGCCGATGAGGAACGCCAGGTGCACGAGCAGCCACAGCACCCAGGCGATGAAGCCCTGCAGCTGGAACGGGCCGATCTTGGCCACCGCGCTGTAGCGGGACACGGTCGCCATGGAGCCCTTGTCGAAGTACTTGAACGGGCGACGCGCGGCCGGCGACCGCCCCGTCGCCACCTCGCGGGCGATCTGCTTGGCGACGTACTTGCCGCCCTGGATGGCGACGGGCGAGACGCCGGGCAGGTTGTCGAGGTTGATCATGTCGCCGATCACGAAGATCTCCGGCCGACCCGGCAGGGAGAGGTCCTTGTTCACCAGCACACGTCCCGCCCGGTCCACCTCGGCGCCGGTCTGCTCGGCGAGCATCCTGCCCAGCGGGCTCGCCTGGACGCCGGCCGACCAGATCTTGCAGGTGGCGTCGATGCGGCGCCGTGACCCGTCCGGGTCCTTGACCTCGATCCCGTAGTAGTCCACGTCGGTGACCATGGCGTTGAGCTGGATCTCCACCCCGATCTCCTCGAGACGCGCACGGGCGGCGTTGCCGAGCCTGTTGCCGAACGGCGGGAGCACCGCCGGGGCGGCGTCGACAAGGATGACGCGGGCCCGCGCCGGGTCGATCCGCCGGAAGCTGTGCTTGAGGGTCCGCCGCGCCAGCTCGGCGATCTGCCCCGCCATCTCCACCCCGGTCGGGCCGGCGCCGACGACGACGAAGGTGAGCAGCCGGCGCCGCTCCTCCTCGTCGTCCGTCACCTCGGCCTGCTCGAAGCAGCCCATGATGCGGCTCCGCAGTTCCAGCGCGTCGTCGATGGACTTCATGCCCGGCGCCCAGTGCTCGAAGTGATCGTTGCCGAAGTACGACTGGTTGGCCCCGGCGGCGACGATGAGGCTGTCGTACTCGAGCTCGAAGTCGACGTGCCCGGCCGTCGCGTGCACTGTCCTGGCGGTGACGTCGATCTGGTCCACCTCCCCCAGCGCGACGGTCACGTTCTTCTGGTCCCGCAGCACGAGCCGGGTCGAGGGCGCGATCTCGCCGACGGACAAGATGCCCGTCGCGACCTGGTACAGCAGCGGCTGGAAGAGGTGGTGGCCGGTCCGGGCGACGAGCGTGACGTCGACGTCGGCCTTCTCCAGCGCCCGGGCGGCGGCGAGCCCACCGAATCCCGACCCGATGATGACGACGCGATGGCGGTTCTCCGTCGACGGTCCACTGTTCATCGGCGAGTGCGAGTATCCGGTCATGGCGCCTCCTCGAACTGACTGTGCCGTTCCCGTGAGCCCGTCGCCGGGCCCCGTTGCGGCCGACCCTAGTCGTGTTCGTCGGGCGCGTCGTCCGGTTCCGGGTCGCCGTGCTCGTAGAGCTCCGCATCCATCAGGTACGACGAGCCACTCTCCCCGACCCAGAACCCGTTCGTGTACGTGCCGGCGACGGACGGGCACTCGTGCGCGATCGACGGGCGCAGTGAGCGCCGGCGTCGTGGATGCGAACACGGTCCGGTGGATACGGCATCTGCGCAGCTCCCGGCGGTGGGCGGGAGGACCATGCCGCGCCCCGGATGATATCCAGGAAAAATCAGTCCGCGAGCGGTCCGAAAAGGCCGAGAGTCACTGCTACTCTCGGCCGAGTGAGCGGGGATCACTCCCCGCCCACGCCACATGCCCGTCGAAAGGAGACACATCCATGGGTTCTGAAGCTCTCGGATCGCTCGGTTCGCTCGCCGCGGGGTCACTCGCGGCACCCATCCTCGGCTCGCTCGGCCTCGGCTCGCTTCTCGGTGGGCCCGGAAGCGGCTCCGGCAGCGCGACCGACTCGCTGACCGGCCTCCTGCCGACCGACCTGCTCGGCGGACTGTCCTAGCCTCGACTCCTCGGCGACCCGGGGGCTCCCGCCCCGGACATCTCGGTGTCCGGCGGGCGGAGCCCCCGGGTCGCTGCATGTGTGCGGCCGGCGAGCCACGCGCCCGCGCTCGCGCCGCGCTCGCCGCTCGAAGTTTTTCCTGATTTTCTCAGCGGTTCTTTCTAGGCTGATGCCGTGAACACCGAAGACGACGGCCGGCGCCGCTGGCGATCCACGGTGACCGCCACGCGCCTCGCTCCCGGCGCGGCCGCCGCCCTGATCCTCATCCCGCTTCTGATCTTCGGTGTCCTGGCCGTGGAAGTCGCCCGGCAGGGTTCCTTCGCGTTCGACCGGACCGTGATGCTGTGGGTCCACGGCGCGACGACGCCCTGGCTGACCGACGCGGCGACGTTCGTCTCGCTACTCGGCGGGAAGGGTGTGCCGGTCGCCGCCGCCCTCACCGCCCTCGTGCTGTGCGTCAGACGCCGATGGGTGGACGCCGGGTTCGTGCTGGCGGCCTACTTCGCCGCCTCGCGGATCAACGTGGCGCTCAAGGCCCTCTTCGAGAGAACGCGCCCTGATTTCTGGGAGCACCTCTCCGCGGAGAACACCTTCTCTTTCCCCAGCGGGCACGCGATGGGGTCGATGTCGATCGCGGCGCCACTCGTCGTTCTCGCCTGGGGCACCCGGTATCGCTGGCCGGCTCTCGTGGCGGCGGCGTTCTACGTGCTGGCGGTAGGAGCGTCCCGGGTCTATCTCGGGGTCCACTTTCCCAGCGACGTCATCGCGGGGTGGTGCATGACCGTGGCCGTGGTCGCGGTGTTCGTCGTGATCGTGCAGGTCGTCTCTCAGCGGATCCGCCGCCGCGCTCCGGCGCTGGCGCACTGAGGGGCCGACCGCTCTCAGCTCAGCGCCCGGGCTCACGCGTAGAGGCGGTGCAGGTCAGCGCCGGAGGTCAGCTCTGCAGGTCGGTCCGGGGCGCGGGTCCGCCGATCAGCTGGACGGCCTCGTCGAGGTGCGTGGATTCGACGAGCACATCGTAGGAGTCGGCTTCCATCGTCTGCACAGACGAGAAGTCGCGGCGTCCGCCCGTCGCGGCGTGGCCGATGGCTCCGAAGAGCGCGCCCCACAATGCGCCGAAGCCGAGGGACCAGACGAGGATCCACAGGAAGCTCGCCAGCGGGGCGAGGATGAGGAAGAGGATGGCGAGTAGAAGGCCGAACCACAGTCCCGCCAGCGCTCCTCGACCCGCGGCCTTACCCGTGGTCATCCGGCCGGTCACCTGCTCGATCGAGCGGAGGCCGCTGCCGACGATCCGAACCCGCTCGACGGGGAAACCGCGATCAGACAGTCGGTCGACGATCTCCTGCGCGACAGAGTAGTCCGGCGCGCTCTGCAGAACCCGGTAGTCGGTCAGGTTCGTTCCGTATGCGGTCTCCGGGTAGTCGTTGCGAACTGTCGTCAACGTGTCGTCCTCCTTCTCTGCGACGCCCTCTGCAGGCGCCGCCTCGGTGAAAGTTATTGATGCATACACAGTCGTACCGATGCGAGGAGAGGGTCCAGGCCCACGAACGGGGGCCCGGCGTCTCATCTTCCGTAGGCCGACTCGGAAACCCCCTGCGACCTCGCCCGGCCATCCCCTGGGGTCGCGTCCGCCAGACGCCGCGCCGTACTGTCCAGCGATGTCAACGCCGCCAGAGCGGTCACGAGCGCCGATCGGCTCCCTGCCCCGTTCTTCGCCGCCGGGCACCCGATGGCGGCCGAGCTCGCCACGGCCGTACCTGCGGCGCTCGAGGAACGCTGACCCCTCGGCGGGGTACCGTCGGCGTCACCTCGAAGTGAGCGTGACAAATGTGGAGGTCCCCAAGTGAGCATCGCCCCGCCGTTCCGCGCCGACGTCGTCGGCAGCTTCCTGCGGCCCGAGGCGCTCCAGCGGGCCCGCGCGGCCCACGAGGCCGGCGAGCTCGACGACGCCGGACTGCGAGAGGTCGAGGATCAGCAGATCCGCGAACTGGTCGCCAGGCAGCAGGAGAACGGTTTGAAGGCCGTCACCGACGGCGAGTTCCGCCGCTCGTGGTGGCACTTCGACTACTTCGGGATGCTCGACGGCGTGGAAGTCGTCGAGCTCGACCACGGCCTTCAGTTCACCGGCGTGGAGACCAAGCCCCGCGGTCTGCAGGTCAACGGGAGGATCGGCTTCCCCGAGCACCACCCGATGCTCGAGCACTTCATCTTCCTGCGCGACCGGGCCCAGCAGGTGGGTGGCCTGCTGCCCAAGATGACGATCCCCGCGCCGACGGTCCTGCACTTCCGGCTCGAACAGGACGCGATCGCCACCGAGCACTACGCGGACCGCGACGAGACCCTGGACGATCTGGCGGCGGCGTACCGCGACGCGATCCGGACGTTCTACGAGGCCGGGTGCCGCTACCTCCAGTTCGACGACACCGCCTGGGCCTACCTGTGCTCGGAGGAGGAGATGGCGAAGGCGTCCGAGCGCGGAGTCCGGACCGATCGCCTCGCCGAGAGGTACTCCGCTCTTCTCGACGACGCGCTACGCGACAAGCCCGACGACCTGACGGTCACCACCCACGTCTGCCGCGGGAACTTCCGCTCGACCTGGATCGCCTCGGGTGGCTACGAGCCGGTGGCGGAGCAGTTGCTCGGCAACACGGCGTACGACGGCTACTTCCTCGAGTACGACACCGACCGGGCCGGCGGATTCGAGCCGCTGCGTTTCCTGCCGGAGGGCGAGAAGACGGTCGTGCTCGGCCTGATCACGTCTAAGAGCGGCGATCTCGAGAATCCCGCCGACGTGAGACGCCGGATCGACGAAGCCAGCCGATTCGCGCCCCTCGAGCAGCTCGCCCTCAGCCCGCAATGCGGCTTCGCCTCCACCGAAGAGGGCAACGTCCTCACGGAAGAACAGCAGTGGTCCAAGGTCCGGAGCGTCGTCGACATCGCCCGGGAGGTCTGGGGCGCGGAGACCCCGCTGTGAACAGGCGACACCGGTCGACGGGAAGGCACTGGGATGACCGGTGACAGCGATCGGACCGAGCAGGGACGTCACCAGCAGTCGCGGCCCCGCGCTGCCTGGGGTGGCCGTTGCCGTACCGGGCGACCGGCGTCGAGCCCATCTCCGAGGAATTGCTGCCGCCGGAGGAGACCCTGGCCGACGCCCGCGCTCTGCTCGAGGCGGGGCGCCCGTTCGCGGCTTACGAGGCACTCGAGGTCCGGTGAAGTCCTGCCCTGACGACGAACGCGAGCTGTGGCAGGGGCTGGCCCAGCTGTGCGTGGGCGTGACCCACCACGAGCGTGTTCCCCAGGCGAAGTCAGAGCGCGAGTTGAGATCGTGTGGGCGAGGCAGCGGCCACGCATTCTGTTCCGGAAGCCGCCATTCGAATATCCGTCTCGCCGATCTTCAACTGACGCTCGCACGGCCCACCGTCCCGCTTCTCGCCGCGCGTCGCCCGTCTGCTCGCGCGAACCGACAGGCAGCCGCCTACAGCCCCCGCGCCATGTCCACGAAGCGCGAGTAGTGGAGCTGGTGGGCGACCGTGATCGTGGACGTGGGACCGCCACGGTGCTTACCCAGGATCAGGTCGGCCTCGCCGGCCCTCGGGTCGTCGCGCTCGGAGGCGTCCGGGCGGTGCAGCAGCATGACGATGTCCGCGTCCTGCTCCAGCGAGCCGGACTCACGGAGGTCGGAGACCTGCGGCCGCTTATCAGTTCGCTGCTCCGGCCCACGGTTCAGCTGCGAGATCGCGATCAAGGGCACGTCGATCTCCTTGGCCAGCAGTTTGAGCTGACGAGAGAACTCCGAGACCTCCTGCTGACGCGACTCGACCTTCTTGCCCGAGGACATCAGCTGGAGGTAGTCCACCACGATCAGCCGCAGGTCGTGCTTCTGCTTGAGCCGACGGGCCTTGGCGCGGATCTCCATCATCGTCATGTTGGGAGAGTCGTCGATGAACAGCGGCGCCTCGGAGATCTCACCCATCCGCCGGGCCAGCCGCGTCCAGTCCTCGTCGCTCATCTTGCCCGACTTCATGTCGGACAGCTTGACCCGCGCCTCGGCGCTCATCAGACGCATCACGATCTCGGTGCGGCTCATCTCCAGCGAGAACACCACGGAGGAGAGCCCGTGCTTGATGGAGCAGGACCGCATGATGTCCAAGCCGATGGTGGAGTTGTGCGTCGGGATCGCGGTGGGACCCGCCAGGTAGAGGTGGTCGTCGGCGGCCACCTCGATGCACTTGACCGGCACGCTCGCGGCACCGCGCACGTCGGTGATGAGCCGCGCCGCACGCCCGGAGTCCGGGTGCTCGGGGACGACGATGCCAAAGTCGCAGACCAGCATGAGCGTGTCCAGCGACTTGGTGGTGACGATCTGCTCGGTGCCGCCCATCTCGATGCGCCACTCGTGTTCGGCGTCGGCGACCAGCTCGGGGCCGTCGTTGAACCGCACGGTGAAGCAGGGACGGTCCTCCCACACCTCGGTCACGGCCACGACCTCGGTGGGCTGCCCGTCGGCGCCCAGCACGCGGTCACCCACCGCGACCTCGCCCATGGTGGTCTGACCGTCCGGGGTGGGCAGGACGGTGTCCAGGGCGAGAGCCTTACCCACACCCGGGCGGGCGGCGATGATGATCATCTGCCCGCCGTGCAGGCCGTTGGTGACGGCGTCCAGGTCCGCGAACCCGGTGGGCACGCCCTGCGAGAGGCCGCCGGCGGTGTGGATTGCGTCGATCTCGTCCATCGTGGGCTGCAGCAGCTCCTCGATGATGACGTAGTCCTCGGTGGTGCGGCGCTCGGTGACCTCGAAGATCTCCGCCTGCGCCCGGTCCACGACTTCGGCGACGTCCGAACCCTCGGAACCCGAGTAGCCGTACTGCACGATGCGGGTGCCCGCGTCGACCAGACGACGCAGTACCGCCTTCTCCGCGACGATCTGGGCGTAGTACCCCGCGTTGGCCGCGGTGGGCACGGTCGAGATCAGCGTGTGGAGGTAGGGCGCACCACCGGCGCGGCGGAGATCCCCGCGGCGATCGAGCTCGGCGGCCACGGTCACCGCATCGGCCGGCTCCCCGCGCGCGTACAGGTCGAGGATGACGTCGTAGATGGCCTGATGCGACGGCTTGTAGAAGTCGCCCGGCTGGATCTCCTCCACCACGTCCGCGATGGCGTCCTTGCTCAGCAGCATGCCGCCCAGCACGGACTGCTCCGCGGTGAGATCCTGCGGCGGGGTACGGCCGAACTCGCCGCCGCCGCCCTCGTCGGGCGGAGGGGGCAGTTCGCCGGGACCGTCGTATCCCGCCTGCGCCATGACCGCTCCTCTTTCGCTGTCGAACTCGACCGCCCGCCCGGCCCCGACTGGGAACCGGCGAGCGACCCCTTCACTGTAGGGCACCGACACGACACCCCCGTGTCGGGCCTGCCCGGTTATCCACAGGCTTCTCCACATTTGCGAGAGGGCGTCTGTGGAGAACTGTGAATGGTTGGGTATTACGCAGGGCCGATGGGCGTATCTCTGTGGAGAACCAGTGGACAGCCCAGGTCAGTTCCTGCAAAACCGCAGGTCACTGGTATCGATGCAGGTCGGAGGTCCCGTGGAGAACCTCGTTTATCACGTCACAAACCGGGACACAATGGATAACGAAAGATGAACGCGACGGATCTGAGAACCGTCGGGACCCTAGCCTTTACAACTAGTTATCCACAGGCCGTCCACAATGGCGAGGGCCCCGGTCGTCACTGTGACGACCGGGGCCCTGCGCGGGTGTATCAGACGGGGACGACCTCGACCGCGACGCGCGCGGTGGTGTCGTGACCCAGGTCGACGACGACGCTGTGGCTGCCGGTCGCCTTGATGTGCTCCTTGGGCATCTCCACGGAGCGCTTGTCGAGCGTGGGGCCACCGGCGGCCTTGATGGCCGAGGCGACGTCACCCGCGGTGACGGAGCCGAACAGCTTGCCCGTGTCGGAGGTCTTGACCGCGACCTTGACGTCGGTCATCGACTCGAGCTTCTGCTTGAGCTCGTTGGCGTGATCCGAGTCGCGGACCTCGCGGGCCTCGCGGGCACGCTTGATGGACTCGATCTGGCGCTCGGCACCCGGGGTGGCCACGATGGCCATCCCGCGCGGGAGCAGGAAGTTACGACCGTATCCGCCCTTGACCTCGACGATGTCGCCCGGCGCACCGAGCTTGTCGACGTCGGCGGTGAGGATCAGCTTCATGATCCGTCTACCTTTCTTTCCTCCGACGGACCCGACCTGGGCCGGATTGTCGCGAGGTCATGTCTCATGCTTGTGGGGTGGGACGCCGGCAGCGCCCCGGGGAATCGACCCGATCTAGAACGGGGGCTCGTCGTCCATGCCGCCGAAGCCACCGGAACCGCCGGCCTGAGGGGCGCTGCCCCACGGGTCGTCGTTCTGCTGGCCGCGGCCCTGGCCGCCGCCGTAGCCGCCCTGCGACTGACCGCCGCCGTAGCCACCCTGCTGGCCGCCGCCCTGGAAGCCACCACCCTGCTGGCCGCCGCCCTGGAAACCGCCGCCCCCGCCGCCTTCGCGGTTGGTGCGGGTCACCTTGGCGGTGGCGTACTTGAGGGACGGGCCGACCTCGTCGACCTCCACCTCGTACACCGTGCGCTTCTCGCCCTCACGGGTCTCGTACGACCGCTGACGAAGCCGGCCGTTGACGATGACGCGCATGCCCTTCTGCAGCGACTCGGCGACGTTCTCCGCCGCCTGGCGCCAGACGTTGCAGGTGAGGAACAGACCTTCGCCGTCCTCCCACTGGTTGGTCTGCGAGTTGAAGCGACGCGGCGTGGAGGCGATCCGGAAGTTCGCCACCGCGGCACCCGACGGCGTGAACCGCAGCTCGGGATCCGCGACGATGTTCCCGACCACCGTGATGGGGGTGTCGCCCTGTGCCATTCGCTTGTCCTCCGTGTTTCAGGCCTGGTGTGGATGGTGATCGGAGGCCGACCGACCGCGCCCAGAGTACCGGGGTGGTCGGACAGTCCGGGTCACTTGTCGGCGCGCAGCACCTTGGTGCGGAGAACGTTCTCGTTCAGACCGAGCTGACGATCCAGCTCCTTGACCGCGTCCGGCTCGGACTTGAGCTGGACGACGGCGTAGATGCCCTCGTTGAGCTTATTGATCTCGTAGGCGAAGCGGCGCTTCCCCCAGACATCGACCTTGTCGACCGATCCACCCTCTTGCCGGATCACGTTGAGGAACGTGTCCAGCGACGGCGCCACGGTGCGCTCGTCGAGACTGGGATCGAGGATGACCATCACTTCGTATTGACGCATGGGACCTCATCACCTCCTGTGGACTACAGATTCGGCCACGGTGTCTCCGTGGCAGGAGGGTCGTTGCGTCAGCAACCGCTCAAGGCTACCCCGCCCGAACTCGGCTGACGAAATCCCCGTCGGACTCGGACCGTGCTGCGAGCAGCCCGCGCCCTCACAGATCGTCGAGCCGGACGTACCCGTCCTCGACGGCGCGCAGGAGCAGACGCGCCTTGGTCCGTGCGGGTCTGACCACCGCGTCGTACTTGGACCGCACACGCTGGTGCCCCCGATACGATGAATGTGAGTTCATCCTGAGGACTCGCACGGCCACCGTCGACTGCGGGCGAGATGTCCGGACAAGTCCGTACGGCCGCGTCGTATTCCGGGCGGCCGGCGCGCGCAAAGAAGCATCACAACCCCGCCTAGGTGCGCTGCCTCTTCGACTTGCGATGGCCGAATGGTCCTGACACGCAGCGCAACCCCGCCCTGAGCGTGCATTCCGGCAGCGCGGGTCGAAGAGGCAGCGCATCCGGCGGCACTCGCGCTGCCGGAATGCCCACGCGGCAGCCGCGTCGCGGGGATTCTGTGGCCGGGGCAGCTGCGGCGGGGCTACGGCGGTCGGGCGCTGAAACGCCGGATGCGTCAGCCGTGCTGCAACCCGATCGTCAGCGCCTGCGTCACCGGGATCACGGTGAGGAACAGGAAGGCCGCGACGGTCCAGCCGATCCACACGGGCTGACGCCACCCCGCGCGGTAGCCGCCAGCGGCGGTCACCATGCAGACGAATCCGACCAGGATGCACAGAAACATCCAGATCATGGCGCTGGTAGTCATCGGATCGGGTCCTTCGTCTCGGGGTCGGCGGGCTGTGCCCCACCGGAGTCTGAGGGGTCCGCGAGGAACGCGAGCGGGACGCCCGCGATGCCCGCGGCATCCGCGGCGCGCGCAGCACCCGGGGCCCGCGTGGCGGGCCGGGTGACCGGCCGTTCTCCGGGATCGGCGAGGACCCCGGCGAGCGGGTCGGGCCCCTCGGGCGTGCCCTGATGCGTCATGCGGACGCGGTCGAGATGGGGCCGGTAGATCTCGAGGATCACCACCGCGCACACGGCGAGGACGAGCAGGTCGCGCAGCAACACGAGCGGGTGGAAGAGCTCGGGCCCGATCCCCTTGTTGGCGACGCCGTGGAAGTACGACATGTGCGCCACCCACAGCAGCGCATCGAACGCCATCCACGTCAGCAGCAGCCGCGCGCGCGGCACGGCGAGCACCGCGAGAGGCACCAGCCACAGCGAATACTGCGGGCTCCACACCTTGTTGGTCAGCAGGAAGAACGCCACGATGAGGAACGCCAACTGCGCCACGCGCGGGGTCACGGGCGCGGTCAGACCGATCACAAGCACCGCCAGACACGCGAGCGCGAACAGCACCAGCGAGACGGTGTTCAGCGTCGCAGGGGCCTCCCCGGCGGCGCGACCCGCGTCGAAGCCCTGCCAGCCCGTGAGCGTCTGGATGACGACGTAGACGCTCTCGGGGTTGGCGGGCCGGTCGGAGTTGAGTCGGAAGAACTCCCGCCACCCGTCGGGGAACGGGATCATGATCGGCAGGTTTACCGCCAGCCACGCCACGACGGCGGCGGCCGCGGCCTTACCGAGCTCGACGAACCGCCTGCGGCGGATCGCCACCACCAGCAGCGCGCCGAACAGGAACAGCGGGTACAGCTTGGCCGCCACGCCCAGCCCCAAGACGACCCCGGCCCAGACCGGGCGGCGGCGGGCCCACAGCAGCAGCGCGACGGAGGCGAACATCACCGCCATGAGGTCGTAGTTGGTGAAGGCCTGGAAGATCACCAGCGGGCTGGCCGCCATGAGCAGCGTGTCCCAGGGCCGGCGGCCGGCCGAGCGGTAGGTGGCCCACACGGCGACCATCCACATGAACGCCAGCAGGACACAGCCCAGCGCGAAGTAGGTGACCACCTCGAGCGGCCCGCCGGGGAAGATCGCGTGCAGGGCCTGGGCGGCCTGCGCGGTGACGTACTGGAACATCCCGGACAGCACCGGGTACTCCATGTAGCGGACCTCGCCGCCGTCGGCGATCCAGGAGTACTTGTAGGGCAGCGCACCGGTGTCCAGGCCCTCGGCGGAGTACAGCGGCAGCGGGTCCGCGTAACAGGCCTTGTAGTACTGCCGACCGTCCCAGTTGAGGCTGGGCTGCGAGCCGTCGGTGGGGTGGGTGGTCTCCAGACAGGCGGCCTTGGAGAAGAAGCCGAACGCCAGGAAGATCACGGCGAACAGCATGATCACGCGCAGCGGCGTCCAGAAGCGCTGGCGCCCGACCACGGCGTGCCGGCCGAGAGGGCCGCCCCACGCGGCGAGCGCCCCGGCCCCGGCGCCGTCACCGGGTCGGACCCGCTCGTGCGGCTCGAGCGATCGCAGGTCGTCGTCGAGCGGCAGCGGGGAGAGGTGGCCGTTGCTCTGCACGCTCACACCGGGTCAGGCCCCGCCGTCGTTGTCGCCGCCGGTCCCGCCGCCGCCACCACCGGTTCCGGTCTCGTTTCCGCCGCCGCCTCCCGCGGCGCCCCCACCCGCGGGGCCACCGCCCCCGGTGCCACCGCCCCCGGTGCCACCGCCCGCGCCACCGCCGCCGCCGGGCGCCGGCTGGGGCGCGGGGGCGGGCTGAGCCGGGGCGGGCGCGCCGGCGCCGGGTATGACGATCTCCGGCAGGCCGGGCACCTGGATGGTCAGCGGGCCGGGGGCCTGCGGGGCGGGTGCGGGCTGGACGGGCTCGGGCGCGACGCTCGGCTGGGGAGCGGTGCCGCCGGTGCCGGTGCCGCCAGTGGGGCCCGAGCCGGTCCCGGAAAACTCCCACGACGAGCGGCCGGCCTGACCGCCGATGTAGCCGGGCTCGGGGAAGGACTCCCAGTCGGTGCCGGACAGCGCACCGTCCATGGCCGACTTCCAGATGTCGGCGGGCACGGAGGCCCCGTACATCGTGCCGCCCCAGGCGTTGAGCAGTGGCTTGTTGTCGTCGGTGCCGACCCAGACCGCGGTGGCGATCGACGGGGTGTAGCCGACGAACCAGGCGTCCTTGTTGTAGCCGGTGTCGCCCAGCTGGGTGGTGCCGGACTTGGACGCCGAGGGGCGGCCACCGGCCAGCGCGTGGCCGTTCGAGTAGGCGGCGATGGGCTCCATCGCGGAGGTGAGGTTGTTGGCGACGTCGGCCTCGACCACCTCCTCGCCCTCGATCGACGAGTTGTCCAGGAGCACCTCGCCGTCGGCGGTCTCGACCCGCTCGATGAAGTGCGTGGGCCGGTGGACACCCTCGGCGGCGAAGGTCGCCAGGCCGGTCGCCATGTCCCGGACGCGGATCGGGTACTGGCCCAGGATGAGACCGTCGTACGGGTCCTCGCCCTGCTCGCTCAGGGTCTCCCACGGCAGGCCCGGGATCTGCTTGGGGACACCCGTGCGGTGGGCCATGTCGCGGACGTCGTTGGCGCCGTTGTCGAGCATCCGCTGCAGGCGGATGAACGAAGTGTTGAGCGACATCAGCAGCGCCTGGGAGATCGAGCAGGAGCCGCAGGACTGGCCATCGACGTTGGTGACGGTGACGTTGCCCGTGGTGACCGGCGCCGAGGAGATCTGGGTGCCGAGGCCGATGCCCTGTTCGAGGGCGGCGGCGACGCCGAAGATCTTGAACGTCGAGCCGGTCTGCAGCGGGGCGTTGGCGTAGTCCCAGCCCTCGGCCTCCTCGCCGCCGTAGTAGCCGATCACGCCGCCGGTGCGCGGGTTGATCGACACCACGGCGGTCCGGTTGTCCGGGCTCTCGCCCTGCATGTTGGAGCGCGCGGCGTCGACCACGGCGGACTGGGTCTTGGGGTCGATCGTGGTGATGATCTTGAGGCCGCGGGTGTTGAGCATCTGCTCGTCGATTCCGGACTGGGTGAGCTCGGCGAGCACCTGCCGACGGATCGGGCCGTTGGTGGGGTCGCCGACGTTCTGCTCGACGGTCTGCGGGTCCTCGACGACCTGCGGGAACACGGCGTTGCCGCGCTGCTGCGCGTCGATCGCGCCCATGTCGCGCATGCCGTCCATGACGTAGTTCCAGCGCCGCTCGGAGGCCTCGCGGCTGTTGAGCGGGTCCAGGGCGGAGGGCGACTGGATGACGCCGGCCAGCAGCGCGCCCTCCTCCACCGTCAGCGCCTCGACGGGCTTGTTGAAGTACGCGGTGGAGGCGGCGGCGATCCCGTAGGCGCCGCGACCGAAGTAGATGGTGTTGAGGTAGGCCTCGAGGATCTGGTCCTTGGACCATTCGTTCGTCATCTTGGCGGCGATGATGATCTCCTTGGCCTTGCGCTCGTAGGTGGGCGCGTCACCGACCATCGTGTTCTTGACGTACTGCTGGGTGATGGTGGAGCCGCCGCCCGCGCTGGACTCGCCGGTGATCTGCCCGATCACCGCGCGGCCGATGCCGGTGGGGTCGTAGCCCTCGTTGGTGTAGAAGGAGCGGTCCTCGGCGGCGATGACCGCGTTGCGCACGTGCACGGGCACCACGTCGAGCTCGATGAGCGTGCGGTTGCCCTCCGGCGGGACGATGCGGCCGATCATCGTGGCGCCGTCGCTCTGGTAGATCTCGGAGATCTGCTCGGTGCGGACGCTGCCGGGATCGGGGATCTCCGTGCGGTTGTAGGTCACGACCGCGACCGTGAGGGGGACGACGAGGAGGACGACGGCGAGGAGGATCACCGCCGTCCAGACCGGATGGCGACGGACCCAACCGGTCTGTTCCGAGGCCACGCCCCGGCCCTCGTCCGCGGCCTTACCCGTCCTGCCGTTCTGCGCCATGCTCTACCCTCCCGCGAGCCGATCCGACCGACCCGGAAGGCCCCCGGCGGCGGTGCTCTGGCGACCATTGTGTACGAAAAGAGCGCCGACGCTGTACTCCGGAGGCGCCGTCGGGCATCGGGCGGGGTGTTCAGCGGTGGCGTCGGAGCTCTCTCGCCGCCCGTCGTACGCGCTTTCCGGTCCCCGGCGTGAGCCCCACCTCATAGGACTCGACGAGGTGGTTCCACGAGCAGCTGCGGCACACCTCCACGACGTGGACGGTGAACTCGTCGTGGGACAGGGCGAGCTGCTCGATCTCGTCTGCGCCGCGGGCGGAGCCGGAGGCCGGGCCGAGGTCGTCGCCGAACACCCAGGACACCTCGGTGAGGTTTTCCTTGCGGCAGACGGGGCACACGGTCTCGGTGACCACGCCGTGGAAGCCGGCCGCACGCAGGAGGTAGACGTCCGCGTCGCAGACCTCGCGCAGGGACAGTCCGCCCTCGCGCAGGGCGGCCAGGACGCCGCGACGGCGCAGCGCGAAGTCCACCACCCGTCGGCGCCGCAGCGCCGCACGGCCGGTGGGGTCCTCCGGCCCCGGCGGGGGGCCGGATCGCGGGAAGCGGGAGTCGGCCTGGTCCACGACACCAGCCTACGGCCCGCGCCGGGGCCCCGGGCCCGACCCGGGTGCAGCGCCCCGGGCCCGACCCGGGTGCAGCGCCCCGGCGGTGACACGTCGGCGCGATGCCACAGCCCGGTATATCGGCCCGATACATCAGCGGGTGTACGATCGGTGACCATCGCATGACATCCGCAGGCACGACCGACGTGGGAAGGGGAGGTGGGTGCTGGAACTGGCCATACTGGGGCTGCTCGACGAGCGGCCGATGCACGGGTACGAGTTGCGCAAGCGACTGTCAGAGATGCTCGGGACGGTCCGGACCGTGTCCTTCGGCTCCCTCTACCCGACGCTGCGTCGCCTCCAACACCAGGGCGACATCGTCGAGGACTCCTCGGCCGCCACCGCCACCCGACCGCCCGCCACCGCGCGGCGCGGTCGCAAGACCTACCGCATCACCACGCGCGGCAAGGAGACGTTGGCGGCTCTGCTCGACGAACCCGGGACGTCGTCGTTCACCGACGACGGCTTCGGCGTCCACCTGGCGTTCTTCGACCGCACGCCCGGCCCCGCCCGGGTGCGGTTGCTCGAGGGTCGGCGTCGGGTCCTCGAGGAGCGGCGCGAGGGTCAGCGTGACGCCGCCGCACGCACCGGGCCCACCGAACTGCGATACGCCCGGCAGCTCACACTGCTCGGGCTCGAGACCAGCGAACGCGAGCTGCGGTGGATCAACGAGCTCATCCGGACAGAGAACCCATCACAAGGAGAACCCCAATGACCGACCAGAAGGTGCGCGTCGCGATCGTCGGCGTCGGCAACTGTGCGTCCTCGCTCGTGCAGGGCGTGGAGTACTACAAGGACGCGGCGATCGACTCGACCGTCCCCGGCCTCATGCACGTGAAGTTCGGTGACTACCACGTCAACGACGTGCAGTTCGTCGCCGCGTTCGACGTCGACGGCAAAAAGGTCGGCATGGATCTCGCCGAGGCCATCCGCGCCTCCGAGAACAACACCATCTCCCTCTGCGACGTCCCGCCCACCGGCGTGACCGTGCAGCGCGGCCCCACCCTCGACGGCCTGGGCAAGTACTACCGCGAGACCATCGAGGAGTCCGCCGCCGAGCCCGTCGACGTCGTGCAGGCCCTGCGCGACGCCGAGGTCGACGTGTTGGTCAGCTACCTGCCCGTCGGCTCGGAGGAGGCCGACAAGTTCTACGCACAGTGCGCGATCGACGCCGGCGTCGCGTTCGTCAACGCCCTGCCCGTGTTCATCGCCTCCGACCCCGAGTGGGCCGAGAAGTTCCGCTCCGCCGGCGTCCCGATCGTCGGCGACGACATCAAGAGTCAGGTCGGCGCCACCATCACCCACCGCGTGATGGCCAAGCTCTTCGAGGACCGCGGCGTCGCGCTGGACCGCACGTACCAGCTCAACGTCGGCGGCAACATGGACTTCAAGAACATGCTCGAGCGTGACCGCCTGGAGTCCAAGAAGGTCTCCAAGACCCAGGCCGTGACCTCCAACCTCGAGGGGTCGCTCAAGAACAAGGTCCACGACCGCAACGTGCACATCGGCCCCTCGGACTACGTGGAGTGGCTCGACGACCGCAAGTGGGCGTACGTTCGTCTCGAGGGACGCGCGTTCGGTGACGCCCCCATCAACCTCGAGTACAAGCTCGAGGTCTGGGACTCGCCCAACTCGGCGGGCATCATCATCGACGCCGTCCGCGCGGCCAAGATCGCCAAGGACCGCGGCATCGGCGGACCGATCCTGCCGGCCTCGGCGTACCTCATGAAGTCCCCGCCGGAGCAGATGGCGGACGACAAGGCCCGCGCCGAGCTCGAGGCCTTCATCATCGGGGCCTGACCCGCGCACCACAGAGGATCGAATGAACCCCACAGCGACGAACCACCCGCCCACCACCACGGGGCGTCGCCGTGTCCCGGCCGTCATCGCACTCGCGATGGCGGCCGGGGTCGCACTCTCGGCCTGTTCCGCCGACCCGGACGGCGAACCGGTCGCCCCGCCGGCGGCGGCGTCGAGCACCTCGTCGTCGTCGACGACCTCCTCGTCCCCCACACCGACCCGCGACGCCGCCGAACCGGTCTCCGCGCCCGCCACCACCGCCGCGCCCACCTCGCCCGCGCCCCCGCCGCAGCTGCCCGCCAACGTCGTGGGCGCCGGCGGACCGTGCCAGATGCTCGGCGAGGTCGCCCAGGCCGAGGACGGGTCCGCGCTGTTCTGCACCGAGGACCCGCGCGGCGCCGGCCCGTTGTGGCTACCCCGCGCCGGCTCCGCCCCGGACGCCGGCGAGGGCGGGGGCGGACTCGCGGAGGCCACCGGCCAGCCGCGCCCCGGCGGACCGTGCGCACAGGAGGGTCTCGCCGTGACCGGTGCCGACGGCGCCGTCCTGACCTGCCGACTCACCGGCGGCGCGGACGTGCCCGGCGGCCTCTACTGGCAGTAGGACCACCGTCTCGCGCGGTCACATCGGTTGCAGGCGTCGGCCTGCACGGATTGACTGGGCAACATCTGACCCCCTGCTCAACCGGAGGCCCCGATGACCCAGACACGGTTCGCCCATATCGAGGTCGACGACGGTGTGTACGCACCGCAAGACGATTCCTGGCTGCTCTGCGACGCACTCGAGGACTGCGACGTGGTCGCCGGTAGGCGCGTGCTCGACATCTGTACAGGCAGCGGCATCCTCGCCATCGAGGCTGCGCTCAAGGGCGCCCGTGAGGTGGTCGCCTACGACATCTCCCCCGCCGCGGTCGCCTGCGCGTCCCGCAACGCCGAGCGGGCCGGCGTCGATGTCGACGTCCGCCTGGGCACGCTCTCCGACGCCCGCTACGCCGGGCTCTTCGACGTGGTGGTGTCCAACCCGCCGTACGTCCCCTCCGACGCCCCGCTCGAGGGCACCGGCCCCAACCGGGCGTGGGACGCGGGCGCCAACGGGCGGGTCGTGCTCGACGAGCTGTGCGAGCTCGCCCCCGACCTGCTCGCGCCCGGCGGGACCATGCTCATCGTCCACTCGGAGTTCTCCGACCCGCCGCAGACCGTCCGCAGGATGGAGGAGGTCGGGTTCACCGCGCGGCCGATCGCCACGCGCACCGTCGACTTCGGGCCCGTCATGACCTCGTACGCCGAGCGCCTCGAGGCCGCCGGTCTGCTCGAGCCCGGACGGCGCGAGGAGGAGCTGGTGGTGATCCGCGTTGACCGCAGCTGAGCGCGGAACTCGAGACGCCCGGCGCGTCCGGATCGTGCCGGGCGGCCCCATCCTGGTCGAGGGCCCGGTCGACATGACCACGCCCGACGGGCACCGGGTGTGCTCGGACCGCTTCACGGTGGCGGTGTGCGCGTGCCGACGCAGTAAGAACTACCCGCTGTGCGACACCAGCCACCGCCGCAAGGTGCGCCCCACCGACACGGACGACGCGCAGGGCTGACCCGCCCAACCAGGAATTCGCTACTCCGAGTAGGGATCCGCTACCCCTGCGGGAGTAGCGGATCAGGAGCGGGAGTAGCGGATGTGGGGCGGTGGCTGCGTCGGCCCCGCACCCCGCCGGGGTCGTCGCGCGTCAGGGCAGGAGCGAGGACTCGCCGCGCTTCCACCCCGCGAGCATCTTCTCGGCCGCGAGGTCGTCGAGGTAGTCCAGCGTCCGCATCCCGAACACGATGTCGGCGGCCAGCCCGGGCTCGCGTCCGACCAGGTCGCCGACCACGTCGTGGCGCATGACCTGCTCGTGGACAGCGTCGGCCTCGACGTGCTCGGCGTAGAAGCGCACGCACTCCTCGGGGGCATCCATCCGCCGCAGGCCCGCCACGAGACGCGCGGAGCCCGGCGACGAGGTGATCTCGATCGCCGCGAAGTGCCCGATCGCGGCGCCGCGCAGCGACCTGTGCAGGCCGAACATCGACATGAGGTTAACCGTCGACAGCGTCTCGGCCGACACCCGGTCGAGGTAGCCGAGGTACGACGGGTCCAGCCCGGCCGCGCTCATGAGGTCCGCCCACAGCTGCTGGTGGACGCGCTCACCGCGGCCGCCGCCGAACTCGTCGAACTCGACGGCCACGAACGACGCCTTGGCCTGACCCTGCAGCCGCGGGATCGCGAACGCGTGCGGGTCACCCTCCTTGAGGTGGTACAGCGAGCGGTGGGCGAAGTACTCGCGGATCTGGTCCCAGGTGCCCTCGTCCTTGAAGTACCACGACGGGCCGGTGCCGGAGGTGGCCTCGACCGACATCGCGTCCATCTCGGCCACGGGGTCGTCGCCCGGCTCGACCGCGCCACGCAGGTGCGCGAGGAACAGTCGCTCGAGGTCCCGACGCATCCGCAGGATCTCCGGCTCCCACTCGAGCTCGGCATCGACGCGGTCGAAGCCCCGGTAGTGCAACTCGTAGAGGGTGTACAGCGCCAGCTGGAGGTCGCGCCCCAGCGGGTCGGCGCCGGGCGGGACCGCGGGCAGCGCCGTGTCGCCCGTGGACAGCGCCTGCACGACCGCCTCCGACAGGGGGCCGCAGGCGGTGGGGAGCGGGGGCGCGAGAGTGGTGGTCGCTGTCATGCCCCTTGTCTACCCCTTCGGTCCGCGGTCCTCCACCTCGACGGACCGGCGCACACTCTCGTTGCCAGCGGCGTCGCGGTGGCGGATCTCGTCGTCGTCGACACCGTTACCAGCCTCGCCGCCGACACCGCCGCGGTCACCACCTCGGCCACCACCGTCGCCGTCACCGTCAGCACCGCCCCCGTCGCCGTCCTCGTCGCCCCCGTCGCCGTCCTCGTCGCCGTCCTCGTCGTGCTCACGCTCGATCCGCTCGTGCTCCCTCTGCTCCCCCTCGTCGCCCTCCCGGTTCTGGTAGCTGTCGAACATCTTGCGCCGTTCGTGCCACCGCAGGCTGTAGGTCGCTTCCCGGATGGCGTCCTCGTCGTCGAAGTTCGACCCGAGAGCGCCGGCGAACGCACCCAGGCAACTGGACAGCCAGGCCAGGTGAACGTAGTCGAGCAGAACCACAGGCCGACCGAGCTGGGACTCGAGGTAACCGGCGTCCATCACGGCGATCGCGAGGAGGAACATCGCCACCAGCAGGCCGACGTACATGATGCCCACGCCGGTTCCGACCGTGAGCACGGTGGCCGCGTTGTCCATCCGCCGGTTACCCGGGGTCAGGGCGTCATCGGCCCGCGTCCACAGGCCGTTGCGCATGATGAGCCACAGCATCAGCGTGGAGACCCCCATCGCGCTGATGAGCAACAGCCTGAGCGGATGCAGCTCCACCGCCAGGGACGCGACGCTGCCGTAGAAGATGCCGAAGGCGCCCGAGCCCGCACCGGCGGCGACGACACCGGACAGGGCCGTCATCATCCGGGTGGGCTTGTTGTTGTGCACCATGCCCAGGAGCAGCCTCGTCCTGCTGACGAGGCCGTGGCTCTCGGCGGGTGGCAGATCGTCGGTGGTGGGCGCCCCCAGGCCGGTCCTGTGAGTGCCCGAACGCACCAGGGCCAGGGCCAGCGACCGGAGCTTCGAGCGCACCCGGAACGCACCGAGGACGGGCACACACACCAGCGCCGCCGCGGTCGAGTCGCTCACGTCGTACAGCACCGGCACTCCGTCCGGGTGGGTGGCCAGGTCGGTCAGGTAGAGCACGAAGTCCCAGCCGTGCTGTTGCAGCAGGCGCGGAGTGTGCTCGGTGAGCCGAATCTCGCCGTCCGGACCGAGCGGGAGGGTCTCCTGGTCGACGTCCACCCTCCACTGCCCCCCGAGCTCTCGCGCCAGGTCGTCACAGAGGTCGTCCGCGATCGCCAGGGCCACCCGCCGGGGCACGCCGGGATCCGCCATGAGGCCGACGGTCGCGTACGACTCGGCGTCGGTCGGTGTCTGCTCGTCCACCCCACCATCATGCTGATCGCCGGGCGCCGCGCGGCGGATCGGTTCTCGCTCTGCCCCATACCGGGCGGAGTCGGCGCGAATCGGTTGCGGCGTCCGGGGGTCTCGCGTTACATGGGGCCCGTACGCGAGTACAGGAGGTGGCATGTCGGAGTCGGAGTACCAGCAGTCCGGGCCGGATCGGCCCCGGGGACCGAGGCCCGAGCTGGCGAAGTACGGCTCGCCGCTCAACTGGCCCGTGTTGCGCCAGCTGGCCGGTTCCGACCTGCTCGGCCGCGGCAGCGCCACCCGGTCGCGCCGCTCGCTGGAGATCACCCCTCGTACGAAGACCGCCGACAAGGTGGTCAAGAGCGTTTGCCCGTTCTGCGCGGTCGGGTGCGGTCAGGACGTCTACGTCTCCGACGGCAAAGTCGTCCAGATCGAGGGCGACGACAACAGCCCCATCTCGCGCGGACGCCTGTGCCCCAAGGGAGCGGCGAGCAAGCAGCTCGTGACCAATCCCGAGCGGATCACCACGGTCCTCCACCGCAAGCCCTACGCGACCGAGTGGGAGGAGCTCGACCTCGAGACCGCCGTGGACATGGTCGCCGACCGCGTTCTGGCCTCCCGCGAGGAGTTCTGGGAGGAGACCGACGCCGAGGGCGACACCGTCCGGCGCACCCGCGGCATAGCCAGCCTGGGCGGGGCGACGCTGGACAATGAGGAGAACTACCTCATGAAGAAGCTCTACACGGCGCTCGGCGCCATCGAGGTGGAGAACCAGGCCAGAATTTGACACTCCTCCACCGTTCCCGGTCTGGGAACCTCGTTCGGGCGTGGTGGTGCCACGAACTACCAGCAGGATCTCGCCAACGCTGACTGCATCGTCATCCAGGGATCCAACATGGCCGAGGCCCATCCGGTGGGCTTCCAGTGGGTCATGGAGGCCAAGCGGCGCGGCGCGACGATCATCCACGTCGACCCGCGGTTCACGCGCACCAGCGCCCTCGCCGATCTCCACGTGCCGATCCGGGCCGGCTCCGACATCGCGTTCCTCGGCGGGCTGATCAACCACGTCCTGACCACCGACTCGTACTTCCACGAGTACGTACGGGCCTACACCAACGCGTCGACGATCATCGGCGAGGAATTCCTCGACACCGAGGACCTGGCGGGCCTGTTCTCCGGGTTCGACATCGAGGACCGGACGTACGACTTCGAGTCGTGGCAGTACGAGGGCCACGAGAACGATTTACCAGACGAGAGCGGCAGCGGGGCTGATGAGAGCGACGACGAGCCGACCGAGGTCGGCGGCGCCGCCGGTGCCCGCGCATCGGCGACCACCACCGATCCGAACACGGACGAGACACTGCAGCACCCGCGCTGCGTCTTCCAGATCCTCAAGCGACACTTCAGCCGCTACACCCCGGAGATGGTCGAGCGGACCTGCGGGATCGCCACGGAGGACTTCCTGCGGGTCGCGCGGGCGCTGACGGAGAACTCGGGACGCGAGCGCACCGCGGCGTTCTGCTACGCCGTCGGCTGGACCCAGCACACCGTGGGTGTGCAGTACATCCGTACCGCGGCGATCCTCCAGCTACTGCTCGGCAACATCGGTCGACCCGGCGGCGGCATCATGGCGCTGCGCGGGCACGCCAGCATCCAGGGATCCACGGACATCCCCACGCTGTACGACCTCCTGCCGGGCTACCTGCCCACGCCCAACGCCCATCACCAGCCCGATCTGGACAGCTACATCGGCACGGACGACGAGGCACAGGGCTTCTGGGGCCACATGCGCTCGTACACCGTCAGCCTGCTCAAGGCGTGGTGGGGCGACGCGGCCACGCCCGAGAACGACTTCGCCTACGACTACATGCCCAAGCTCACGGGCAAGCACGACTCGACCGCGACCGTGCAGCGGCAGGTCAACGAGGGCGGCGGCGGCTACTTCCTGGTGGGCGAGAACCCGGCGGTCGGTACGGCCAACGGGCGTATGCAGCGCGCCGGTCTGGCCAACCTCGACTGGCTCGTGGTCCGCGACCTCGTCATGATCGAGTCCGCCGACTTCTGGAAGAACGGTCCGGAGATCGAGACCGGTGAGATGCGCACCGAGGACATCGGCACCGAGGTGTTCTTCTTCCCGGCCGCCAACCACGTGGAGAAGAAGGGCACGTTCACCAACACCCAGCGGCTCCTGCAGTGGCGCCACCAGGCTGTCGAGCCGCCGGGCGACGCACGGAGTGAACTGTGGTTCTACTACCACCTCGGGCGTCGCCTCAAGGAGAAGCTGGCCGACTCCACCGATCCCCGCGACCGGCCGCTGCTGGACCTGACGTGGGACTACCCGATGGAGCACGGGACCGACGAGCCCGACGCCGAAGCGGTGCTCGCCGAGATCAACGGACGCGGCCCGGACGGCGAGCCGTTGTCGGCGTTCACCCAGCTCAAGCCGGACGGCTCGACCGCGTGCGGCTGTTGGATCTACTGCGGTGTCTACGCCGACGGCGTGAACCAGGCCGCGCGGCGCAGGTCGCGGCACGAGCAAGGTCCGGTCGCGCCGGAGTGGGGTTGGGCCTGGCCGGCCAACCGCCGCATCCTGTACAACCGCGCCTCGGCGGACCCCGAGGGCCGGCCGTGGAGCGAGCGCAAGGCGTACGTCCGCTGGGATCCCGAGGCCGGCGACGGGGCCGGCCGCTGGGTGAGTGACGACGTCCCCGACTTCGAGGCCGACAAGTCGCCCGACTACATCCCGCCGGACGGCGCGGTCGGTCCGGAGGCGATCGGCGGCGCGCAGCCGTTCATCATGCAGGACGACGGCATGGGCTGGCTCTACGCTCCCCGCGGTCTCGCCGACGGTCCGCTGCCCGCGCACTACGAGCCGCCGGAATCGCCCGTGGCCAACCCGATCTACCCGGATCGGGACGCCAACCCCGCACGGTCCATCCGTCCCGGCCGGTACAACGAGACGCAGCCGTCGCACGGCGATCCGGGCGCGGACGTCTTCCCGTTCGTCTTCACGACCTACCGCCTGACCGAGCATCACACGGCGGGGGCCATGAGCCGGACGCTGCCGTACCTGTCCGAGCTGCAGCCGGAGTTCTTCTGCGAGGTCTCCCCCGAGCTCGCGCGGGAGCGGGGCCTGGTCAACGGCGGGTGGGCCACGATCGTGACCGCCCGGTCCGCGATCGAGGCCCGCGTCCTGGTGACCCGACGGATGACGCCGCTGCAGATCGACGGCCGGACCCTCCACCAGATCGGCCTGCCGTACCACTGGGGCGGCAACGGTGTGAGCATCGGTGACCCGGCCAACGACCTGTTGCCGCAGCAACTCGACCCCAACGTGTCCATCCCCGCGACCAAGGCGACGAGCTGTGACATCGTCGCGGGACGTCGCCCGCGTGGCCCCGCGCTACTCGAGTTCGTCGAGGAGTACCGTCGCCGCGCCGGCGTGACCCCCGAACCGGGAACGGAGAGCTGAACCATGTCCGCCTTCCTGTCCGACCTCGGACGGTCCTTCTTCGGTGACATCGATCCGGCCGAGGACAACGGCTATTCGGATCCACCGCCGCGCAAGGGCTTCTTCACCGACACCAGCGTGTGCATCGGCTGCAAGGCCTGCGAGGTGGCGTGCAAGGAGTGGAACCTCATCCCCGAGGACGGCGTCGAGCTGTCGGGGATGTCGTATGACAACACGCAGGCGCTGGGGGCGTCGACGTGGCGGCACGTCGCGTTCATCGAGCAGGAGGTGCCCGCGCGCGTGGCGGAGGCGTCCGTCGCGCCGGCGCCGAGCGCGCCCGTCGACCTGGGCATGCCCGCGCCGACCCTGCCCGGTGACTCCCCCGACGCCGCCGAGCCCACCGACTTCCGCTGGCTGATGGAGTCGGACGTGTGCAAGCACTGCACCCACGCGGCGTGCGTGGACGTGTGCCCGACCGGTGCGCTCATGCACACGGAGTTCGGCACGGTCGTGGTGCAGAACGACATCTGCAACGGCTGCGGGTACTGCGTGAGCGCGTGCCCGTACGGCGTGATCGAGCGGCGCTCGGGGCCGGCGGGGAACCCGGCGGTGGGCATCGCTCAGAAGTGCACGCTCTGCTACGACCGCCTCACCGAGGGCCAGACCCCGGCCTGCGCCAAGGCGTGCCCCACCGACTCGATCCAGTTCGGTGATCTCGACGAGCTCCGCGAGCGGGCGGCCGGCCGACTGGACCAGCTGGTCGAGGCCGGCGAGCCCAACGCCCAGCTGTACGGCCACGACACCCGCAACGGCGTCGGCGGCACGGGCGCGTTCTTCCTCCTGCTCGACGACCCCGAGGTGTACGGGCTACCGCCGGATCCCGTGGTGACGACGCGGCACGTGGGGGCGATGTGGCGCCAGGCGGCGCTGGCGGCCGTGACGCTGTTGGGCGGCGCGGTGGCCGCGTTCGCCGCGGGAGGCGGGGCCTGATGGCCGACGACGACAAGGCGGACGTCCCCGGAGGGCCGGGGCAGCGTGCCCGGACCCGCCGGAGAGGCCGCGGGGGCCGCGAGCAGCTCGTGGTGCCCCCCGCGGAGTTCCGGTCGTACTACGGCAAGCCGATCGTCAAGGCTCCGCCGTGGAAGTACGACATCGCGGCGTATCTCTTCCTCGGCGGGCTGGCCGGTGGCTCGTCGCTCCTCGCGGCCGGTGCGGACCTGGCCGGACTGCCCAATCAGCGCCGTTCGGCGCGGATCGTCGCCCTCGGTGGGATCACCGGCAGCCTGTACTACCTGGTCCACGACCTGGGGCGCCCGGAGCGGTTCCACCACATGCTGCGGGTCCTCAAGCTCACCTCGCCGATGAGCGTGGGCACGTGGATCCTCTCCGCGTACGGACCGTTCGCCGGGCTGGCGCTGGGTCAGGAGATCGTGCCGCTGCTGCCCGAGAAGCTCGCCCGGCGACTGCCCACCGAGCTCATCAGCCGGGCGTCGCGGCCCGCCGGCCTCGTCGCGGCGCTCGCCGCCCCGGCGGTCGCGTCCTACACGGCGGTGCTGCTCACCGACACGTCCCTGCCGAGTTGGAGCGCGGCGCGCCGCGAGCTGCCCTTCGTCTTCGTCGGCAGTGCCGCGGCCGCGTCCGGCGGGGTGGGCCTGTTGCTCAACCCGCTGGACGAGAGCGGCCCCGCCCGTCGGCTGGCGGTGGGCGGCGCCGCGCTCGAGCTGACCGCCGACCAGATCATGCAGCGATCCATGGGCATCACCGCGGAGCCCCTGCACGAGGGCCGGGCCGGGAAGTACCACCGGGCGGCGCAGGTCCTCACCGGCGCCGGTGCGGTGGGCGCGGTCCTCGGCCGGCGCAGTCGGCTGCTGTCCGCGGTGTCCGGACTGGCGATGGCCGCCGGGTCGGCGTGCACGCGGTGGGCGGTGTTCCACGCGGGCATGGCCTCGGCGGACGACCCGAAGTACGTGGTGGTGCCGCAGCGTGAGCGCCGGGACGCCCGCGGTGGCGGCGAGGCCTACGCGGAGCAGGTGGGCGACGACCGGGCCCGCTGACGACGACGGCGGCGGCGGCGGCGGCGGCGGACGAGCGTCCGCGGCACACCGCCCCCGCGGCCAACCGGATCAGGTGACGACGTGGCCCTCGTCGCCCTCGCGGCGGGTGAGCCCGCGCGCGGCGAGCGCCTCGAGCAGCGGCATCACCACGCGCCGCGAGGAGTTCAGATGTGTCCGGGCCGTGCTCGGGGTGAACGGCTGCGGCAACTGGCGCAGCCGGCGCACCGCCTCGTCGACGACGTTGGGACCCAGCCAGACGCCGGGTCCCAGTCCGGTCAGCAGTCCGGCGCGCTCGCACGCGGCCAGTTCGCGCGGCCCGAGGCCCAGCTCGGCGAGCTCATCGGCGGTGGGCGCGTCGAACGGGGCGACCCGCAGCCGCTCGGCCACCTGCTCCGCGGCGGACCGGACCTTCTCGGGCAGAGCAGCCGCACCGGCCGTCACTCGACCGCCCTCCGTACGCAGCGACGCGGCGGCGGGCTGCGCGAGCACCGCCTCCAGCAGCGCGGCATCCGGCAGGTCGAGAGCGCGACGCGCGGCCTCCGTGGGCAGCCCGGGGTCGAGGGGGTCGTCGCGGTCGTGCCCGCGGACGGCCTCGACCAGGCGACCGGCCAGCGCGGCCGCCCACTCCGGGTCGATGAGCCACCCGCGGTACGCCTCACCGACGGGCGGGGCGGACACGCCCCACGCCCGCAGGTCGTCGAGGTGCGCGACGCCCCGGCGACGCAGCTCGGACTCCAACTCCGGCGACTCGGGCACCTGCGCGAGCCCGGCCGCCCTCCGGCGGGCGGCCCCGCGGCGACGCAGCTCCGGGGGCGCGGGGTCGAGGACGACGGCTCCCGAGGGGATCCGGTCCGCGCCCGGTTCGCGCAGGATCAACCGGTCCCCGATCCGCATCGGCAGCGGCTCGGAGATCGTCAGCCGCGCGTGGCGCTCGTCGAGGGGCCGGACGCGCGCGGCCACCGCCGCCGAGCCGAGATGCACCATGACCTGCTCGGGCAGCGCGTCGGTCCCCCCGTCGACCCGCACGTCGACGGTGTCGACCGCCCGCCAGCGACCCGGCGCGACCAGGGTGCTGCCCCGCGGGACGTCGTCGGCGGCGACTCCGCGGAGGTTCACGGCCACCCGCGCCACCGCGGTCACCTCGTCCCTCTTGTGCCCGAGCGACTGCAGGCCGCGCACGGTGACGCGCGGACCCGACGGCCCTAGCTCGAGCGAGTCGCCCACGCGGATCGTGCCGGCGGGCAAGGTCCCGGTGACGACCGTGCCGGCGCCGCCGATCGTGAACGAGCGGTCCACCCACAGGCGCACGTCGGCGTCGGGATCGGGCCGGGGCAGGAGCGAGCCCAGTTCTGCCAGTTCGGCGCGCAGCCGGTCCAGGCCCTCGCCGGTGACCGCGGAGACGCACACGGCCGGAATGTCGGCGAGCGGGGTCCCCGCGAGCGCTTCGCGGGCCTCCGCCAACGCGAGCTCCGGTTCCAGCAGGTCGCTGCGGGTGATGACCAGGATCCCATGCCGCACCCGCAGGGCCGCGAGCGCGTCGAGGTGCTCGGCGGACTGCGGCATCCAGCCGTCGTCGGCCGCCACGACGAACATCACCGCCGGCACCGGCCCCACCCCGGCGAGCATGTTCGGGACGAATCGCCGGTGCCCGGGGACGTCGACGAACGCGACGGTCCGGCCGTCGTCGAGGGTGGTGGAGGCGTAGCCCAGGTCGATCGTCAGTCCGCGGCGCTGTTCCTCCTCCCACCGGTCGGGCTCCTCGCCCGTCAGTGCGCGGACGAGCGTCGACTTGCCGTGATCGACGTGCCCGGCGGTGGCCACGACGAACATCAGGCGAGCGCCCCCACGCGGAGCACGAGCGCAGCGAGCTCGTCGTCGTCCCCCGGAGGCAACGCCCGCAGATCCAGGAGGCACCGGCCCTCGGTGACCCGCCCGAGGACGGCGGGGCGGCCGGCGCGCAGCGCGTCGGCGAAGGACTCCGGCAGGGACACCGCGGCGCTGGGGAGCTCGACGCCCGGTGCACCGCCGCCGCCGACGGCCGCGACCGACCGCACGGCCCGCGCGTCGACCCCGGCCTCGTGCAGGCGGCCGGCGATGCGCTCGGCGCGCGCCAACAGCGCGACGGGGTCGGCCTCGAGCCCCACCACGACGGGCGGGCGCGGCCCACGCAGCGTCGCCTCGAGCGCGGCGAGCGTGAGCTTGTCGACCCGCAGCGCGCGGGCGAGTGGGTGGCGGCGCAGCCGGTGGACGAGCTCGGCGTCGCCCGCCAGGACCCCGGCCTGCGGCCCGCCGAGCAACTTGTCGCCGCTCGAGGTGACGAGGTCCGCGCCCGCGGCGAGCGTGGTGGTCATGTCCGGCTCGTCGGGGAGAGCGGGATGCGGCGTCAGCAGGCCCGAGCCGATGTCGACGACCAGTGGCACGCCGAGGTCTCGGAGGTCGGCGGGCGGGACGGACGAGGTGAAGCCGCTCACCACGAAGTTCGACGGGTGCACTTTGAGGACGAACGCGGTGGACTCGTCGATGGCGCGGGCGTAGTCCTCGGCGGTGACGCGGTTGGTGGTGCCCACCTCCCGCAGGCGCGTGCCCGTGGACTCGAGCAGCTCGGGCAGGCGGAAGCCGTCGCCTATCTCGACCATCTCGCCGCGCGCGATGACGACCGTGCGGCCCGGGCCGCCCAGCGCCGTCACGGCCAGCGCGAGGGCGGCCGCACCGTTGTTCACCACGTGCACGTCACCGGCCGTCGGCACCGCCGCGCGCAGGGCGTCCAGCGCTCCGCGACCCCGCCTGCCACGGCGCCCCGTCGCCAGGTCCAGTTCCACGTCGTTGGTCCCTGCCGCCTCGGCGAGTGCCCGCACCGCGGCCCCGGACAGCGGCGCCCGGCCGAGGTTGGTGTGCAGGAGGACCCCGCTGGCGTTGAGGACCCGCGTCAGGGTCACCGCGGCGGTGGGCAGGGCCGCGGTGACGACGTCGACGATGCTCACCGGGTCGAGGTCGCCCGTGCGGGCCTGTTGCTGGGCGCGCCGGATCTCGGCCTTGACCAGCTCACGCCCCAGCTCGGTGACAGCGGCCGCGAGCCGTGGGGCGCGGAGCAGCACGTCGGTCGACGGGATGCGTCGACGCGGATCGTCGGCGGTCGCCGGGACCGGCACCGAGGGCGGATCGTCGGCGGCGGAGCGGGCCTGCACCGAGCGCGGATCGTCGGCGGCGATCCGCGTGGGCCCCGCGGGCGGCTGCTCGGCGATCGTCGCTCCCCTTTACGAACGGTTGTGGCGGAGGCGGACGGGAATCGAACCCGCCTGACCGAGATACTCGGCCACGTCGGTTTTGAAGACCGCGGGGACCACCAGGTGCCCGGACGCCTCCCTGCCACCACGAGGGTAGGCGTTCCGCGCCGGACGTGCCCGTCGATCCTCGAGCGAGGGTGCCCGCCGGTCCTCTCGCGTGGGTGCCCGCCGGTCCGGGCGGGTGGTGGCCCGCCGAGCCGGGGCGCGTGGTGGCCCGCCGGGCCGCTCGCGTGGCTAGGGTCGGGGCATGGCCACCGACACCGCTTCGTTCCCTGACCGGCTGACCTCGTACGCGCACGGCGGCGGATGCGCCTGCAAGATCCCGCCCGGCGCCTTGGAGAACGTCGTCTCCGGGCTCGTCGGCGCCCCCGTGCAGGATCCGGCGGCCCAGCTCATCGTGGGACTGGACGACGGCGACGACGCCGCGGCGGTCCGGATCTCCGGCGGCGTCGCGGTGATCAGCACGGCCGACTTCTTCACGCCCGTCGTCGACGACCCGTACGACTGGGGCCGGATCGCGGCCGCCAACGCGCTTTCGGATGTCTACGCGATGGGCGGCACGCCGATCGTGGCGATCAACCTGCTGTGCTGGCCGATGGACGTGCTGCCGTACGAGATGGCGGGCGAGGTGCTCCGCGGTGCCCAGGACGTCGCGGGGGCCGCCGGGTGCCACGTTGCCGGAGGGCACAGCGTCGACGACCCGGAGCCCAAGTACGGCATGGCCGTCACCGGTACCGCCGATCCCGACCGGCTGCTGCGCAACGACGCCGGGCGCGCCGGGGTGCCACTGTCGCTGACCAAGCCGCTGGGGATCGGCGTGCTCAACAGCCGGCACAAGAACACCGGCGCGGTGAGCGCGGAGGCCGTCGAGACGATGACCCGCCTCAACGACGTCGCCTCACGACAGGCGCTGGCCGCGGGGGTCGAGTGCGCGACCGACGTCACCGGGTTCGGGCTGCTCGGCCACCTCTACAAGATGGCCCGGGCCAGCGGGGTCTCGGCGGTGATCGACTCGGCCGCGGTGCCCTACCTCGAGGGGGCCCGCCAGGCGCTCGCCGACGGGTTCGTCAGCGGCGGGACGCGCCGCAACCTCGACTGGGTGCGCCCGCACCTGGACGCGGGGGTGAGCGAGGACGAGCTGCTGCTGCTCGCCGACGCCCAGACCTCCGGCGGACTGCTGGTGGCCGGCGAGATCCCGGGCGCTCCGGTGATCGGCGAGCTCGTCCCCGCCGACGACGCGGCCATCACCATTCGCTGACCTGGCGGGCGAGGTGGCTGCCGTCACCAACCGTTGTGGCGCCGGACGAGGGTGCTGGCACCGCGTGCGAGACGGGATGGCGTGCAATGAGGGCGCGCACCTACCGCCAGATGCGCTGCCCGATTGACCCACGCTGCGCGACTGGTCCCGCGAGGCAGCGTAACCCGGCTGGAACCGGGCAATCCGGCAGCGCGGGCCGAACGGGCAGCGTAAGCGCGGCCTGATGCGCTGCTGGAATGCACGGTACGGTACGGCCGGCCCGCGGGCACAGAGGACGCACAAGTGCCGCAAAGTGCGCTGCCGAAGCGCACGCCGAGGCCGATTCGGAGAGCCGGGCGGGCCGGCACCGCAGGCCGGGAAGCGCGGGCTGGGCGGGCCCGCCCGGCCCGCACCGCGGTCGGTCAGGCGCTGCGGTCGAGGCGGGCGAACTCGTTGAAGATGCGGGCCCCGTGGAGCAACGCCCGCTCGTCGAGCACGAAGCCCGGGTGGTGCAGGTCCGTCTCGTCGCGCTCGCCGTCCCAGACGCCCAGCCGCAGGTACACGCCCGGGATCTCCTCGGTGTACCAGGCGAAGTCCTCGCCGCCGCTGGACTGGTCGGCCGTGCCCACGCCCTCGGGACCGAGCACGGCCTCGACCGCGCGGGCGGCCAGCTCGGCGCACTCGTCGTCGTTGACCACGGGCGGCACGCCCTGCACGTAGTCGACGTCGACCCGGACGCCGTACAGCGTGGCCAGGTGCTCGACCGCGTCGCGGACGAGCGGCTCGGCGGTGGCCCAGACGTCGCGGTCGGCGCTGCGGAGGGTGCCCCACAGTTCACCCGAGTCCGGGATGACGTTCGGCGCCGAACCGCCGGCCTTTATCGACCCCCAGGTGAGGACCGTGCCGGAGCGGGGGTCGATCCGCCGGTCGACCACGCCGTTCAGGCCCAGGACGATCTGCGCGAGCGCGTGGACGGTGTCCTGCGTCTCGTGTGGCCGCGCCGTGTGACCGCCGGCCGAGTGGACGTGGACGCCGATCTTGGCGTTGGACGAGGTGATGGGCCCGCCGGTGACGCCGACCTCCCCGACGCGGCGGTGGGGGTCGCAGTGCAGCGCGATGATCCGGTCGACGCCCTTGACCACACCCTCCTCGACGCATGTCTTGGCGCCACCGGGCATGGTCTCCTCGGCGGGCTGGAAGATGAGGCGGACCGGGCGCGGCGGCGGGTCGGCGACCAGCATCTCCGCCGCACCGAGCAGCATCGCGGTGTGCCCGTCGTGGCCGCAGGAGTGGCTCACGCCCTCGACCTCGGAGGAGAACGACTCCCCCGACTCCTCGGACATGGGCAGGGCGTCGATGTCGGCGCGGAGCGCGACGACGTCCTTCGCGGTGGCTCCGTCGGCCGCCGGCACGTCACACCACAGACCCGTGCCCAGCTCGAACTCGCGCGGCTTCAGCCCCATCCCGCGGAGCTGCTCGGCGATATAGGCCGTGGTCTCGGACTCCTCGAACGACAGCTCGGGGTGCGCGTGGATGTGGCGCCGCCACTCCACCAGGCGCTCCTCGAGACCGCTCGGGTCCCGCTTCTCGTTGTCACTTCCGGTCTTTCCGCGTCCGAACATCGAACACCTCCTGACAGAACTGGACCACCCGGTCGCCGAGCAGCTGCCGGTTGGCCAATTTCACGAATTCATGACCCTCGTCCTCGAAGATCAGCACGTCCACCGGTACGTCCCTGTCGCGCAACGCCTCGGCCGCCTGCTCGCTCTCGCTGGGCGGCACGTTGGTGTCGTTCGCGCCGTGGACGAACAGCATCGGCACGTCCACCCGGTGGAACCGGCGCAGGGGCGAGACCTCCCTGAGCAACTCCTGCTCCTGGAGGGGATTGCCGTACTTGGGATAGGCGGCCGCCGCGACCCACGGTTCGGTGTCGCGGTAGAAGGTCCGCATATCGCTCATCCCGCACGCCGCGATCCCGCCGCACCAGCGCCCGGCGTGCCGCACGAGCGTGGCGTTGACGAGGTACCCGCCGTAGGACCGCCCCGCGACCACCGCGCGGTCCGGGTCGGCGATGCCCTCGTCGACGAGATGCAGCAGCGCGTCCTCGACGTCGTCGATCCCGGCGAAGCGACCGTAGCGGTCGTCGGCGTGGCTGAAGAAGCGCCCGAACCCGGTCGAGCCACGGACGTTGGGGGCGAAGCACGTCACCCCGATGTCGAGCAGCCGCCGGGCGACGTCGTTGTACCCCGGCCGCGACTGCCCCTCCGGTCCGCCGTGCAGGTACACCACGGTGGGCGCGGGCTCGCCCTCCGGCGCGGCGCGGTACAGCCAGCCGCTCAGCTCGAGGCCGTCGCGGGCGGTGAACGTCACCAGCTCGGGGGCCGGGTCCGGCTTATGCGGGCCACGGCCGGTCCACCGGCATCGCTCGACGTCGTACATCACCACCCGGGGCGGCTCGTCGAGGCTCTCGATCGTCACCGCGAGCAGCCGACCGTCCGCGGTGATGGTGGGCGACGTGGCCACCACGTCGGGCAGGGGCGGCCGGGCGATCACGCGCGGCCGGTCGGACGTGATGTCCAGGACCTCTAGCTCGGAGAGCCCTCCGCGGACGTTCCACAGCAGGACGGCGGTCGAGCGGTCCAGACTGACCTCGACGTTGTCGAGGTCGGCGTCGTCGCGGTAGGCGAGCGGCCACGACTCGGTGCCGTCCTCGCCGGCCTCCACCGCGAGCAGGCCCGTCCGCTCGGCGGAGTGATCGCTGCGGACCACCATGCGCATCGGCCGATCCGGCCCGCCGGCGTCGAGGATGACCCCGGCGTCGGTCGTGGCCCCTGTGTCGACGGGCAGCAGCGGCCACCACCGGCCGTCGGGGACGATCCGCAGCAGCTCGCGGATGCCACGGGCGCCCACCCGGAACAGGGCGGCGCCGTCGCGGGCGTGGACGAGCGCGCCGCCCATCCGCCGGTCCACGACCGTGCTCTCCCCCGACTCCGGGTCCACGAGCCGCCCCTCGGCGACGCCCTCGGAGTCGAACGCCGTCACGGCGAGCAGTTCGCCGTCCCAGCACACGATCTGCACGGTCGCGTCGCCCCACGTGTCCACGGCGTACGCGCTGTGGTCCGCCGGGTCCGTGGTGACCAGGAAGATGCGCTCGCGCTCACCGCCGTCGGGCGCGACCTCGCAGGCGAGCCACTTGCCGTTGGGTGAGTACGCGACCTTGCGGACGGGACCGTCGATGGGCAGGACGACGTCGCGCTCCGGGCCGGCGCCGTCCAGCCCACCCGGCCCGAGCGGCCGCTGCACCGCCCGCGGGTAGCCGGTCCGTTCGGTGACCACGCACGCCAGCATCGACCCGTCGGGCGACAGGCACGGTGACGACGTGTGCCGGATGTACTCCGGGCCGCCGACCGCGTCCTCGGGCGACCCGGCGACGTCCAGTGACTCTCTCTCCTCTGTGACCTCGGTGATGTCAGGCACGGTGGATCCAGGTGTCCTTCCCGCCCCCTCCGCTGGAGGCGTTGACGACCATGGTGCCCGCGGGCGCGACGCGTGTCATCGCGACCGGCGGCGCCTCGGCGACGATCTGCCCGGCCGCGTCGCGGCTGAGCATGACGAACGCCCGCATGTCCACGTGGCGACGCTGCAGTTCGTGCCCGTCGAACGTCGGCAGCGTGGACAGCGACTGCACCTCCTGCGCCACGAACCGCGAACCGTCGCGGCGCAGTTCGTCGCGCCGCTCGTCGAGCTCCCGCGGCGAGCACTCCGGGCCCACCGTGATGCCGGACCCGCCGTAGCCGTCGATGGGCTTGACCACCAGCTCGCCGAGCCGGTCCAGCACCTCGCGCCGCTGCTCGGGATCGGAACACAGGTAGGTGTCGACCTGGCCGATCAGCGGCTTCTCACCCAGGTAGAAGTCGATGATCTGCGGGACCCGCGCGTAGATGGCCTTGTCGTCGGCCGCCCCGTTGCCCGGCGCGTTCACCACGGCCACGGCCCCCTCGGCCATCGCGCCGAGCAGCCCACGCCGCAGGCGCACACCGTCCGCGCCGTCCGACGACAGCAGCATCTCCTCGTCCATACGGACGTAGAGCACGTCGATGGGGTGGCGGCCCTCGTCGTCGTCGCCAAAGACCTTCCCGTCCGAACACACCAGGCGGTCCGGCGTCACCACCACGGCGTCCACCGCCTCGGCGGCGTGGATGAGGTCGAAGGCCTCCAGCTCGTCCTCGGCGACCACCACGGCGATCCGCGGATCGTCCACGCCCTCCGGCGCGGCCGCGCGCAACGTCCTGCCGAGCAGCTCCAGACCCGCGCGCGGGTCGTGCACCTCGGAGCGCGCGCCGAACTCGGGGTAGCCCTCGGTGATCCGGTCGCGCAGCGCGACGGCCATGGCCAGGCCGCCCGGCATGCGCAGGTTGTCCTCGAGCACGATCCACTCGCCCGGCCCCGTCGAGACCAGGTCGGCGCCGCACACCGGGGCGTGCAGCACGCCCTCGGGCACCGCGCGGCCCGTGGGCCGGAACCCGGGCGCCCGCTCGAGCGCCTCGGGCGGCACGATCCCCGCCCGCGTGATCTCGCTCGGGCCGTAAATGTCCTGGAGGAACATCTCCATCGCGCGGGCGCGCTGCTCGAGCCCGGCGGAGATGCGGCCCCACTGGTCGGCGGGCACGATGCGCGGCACGGCGTCCAGCGGGAAGACCTGCGGCTCGTCGTAGCCGTACACCTTGAGCGTGATGCCGAGGTCGCGCAGCCGGTCGTCGACGCCGGCCTTGCGGTCGCACAGGGTTTCGGGGCCGAGGTCGGAGACGGCCTTGAGCACGTCCACGTACTCGGGCCGCGGCGCGCCGTCGGCAGTGATCGCCTCGTCGTGGACGTCCTCGGTGACGGCCTCGCCGAGCGGCGAGTACGAGGACAGCATGGAGCGCATGCCGCGGTCGTCGGACACGGCGCGCGGCCGCAGCCGGCCCGAGGTCTCGGCGAGCAGCACGGACACCACGTCGCCGCGCCGGCCGCGCCGCCGGTGCGCGGCGCGCTGCCGGGCGGCCGAGGTGCCGGTCGCACGGACCCCGTCGAGGAGGTCGCGCACGAGGTCGGCCTCGCCGGTGGCCTCGATGTGCGACCCGAGGTCGGCGACCAGGTCGACGAGCACCTCGGTGGCGGGCCGGGGCGCACCGGAGACCACGTCCACGAGGTCACCCTCGAGGCCTGACCGCGCGGCGCGCCAGAACGCCGCGTCCAGCACGGCCGGGGAGGGGTCGTCCCAGGGGCTCTCACCGTCGGCGCGCTCGGCCAGGAGGGTGTCGACTGTCGCGCGGAACAGGGCGGCGACGACGACGAGGGTGTCCACGGTGCTACAGGAGTCGCACGCCCGGAATTCGACCCCGGCGCCGTCCCGGGACGGGCGGATGTCGATCTCGAGCGCCTCCCGGCCCGGCACGACACCGGTCCCGACGAGTTCGTCCTCGGCCGCGAGCAGGCCCTCGGCGGTGTCGGTGGCGAACGCGGTGACGTGGGCGGGCGACCAGCGGGCCTCGAAGGTGCGGGTGGAGGCGTAGCCGGAGTCGGTGCCGTCGGCCCAGTAGGGCGAGCTCGCACTCATGGCCAGCAGCGTGGGGGCCACCGCGACCGCCCGTCGCGCGACGTACTGGGCCTCGTCCGCATCGGCGACCTCGACCACCACCGAGAAGCGGGCGGCCGCGCGGGTCTGCGCCTCCCGGCCGGGGCCGGGGTGGAAGTCGCCGGGTCCGGGGTCGAACTCGACACCCGGAGAGGCCAGCGAGCCCGCGGCCACGATCCCCATGTGTGACGTCTCCGCGGCCTCGCCGAGGATCCGACGGTTGCGCCGGATCTCCTCGGCGAGGTCGTCGAGCCGCGTGTGCGCACCCGCGTGGGACACCAGGAGGGCACCGTGGTGTGCGGACGACGCGGCGTCGGCACCGCCTGCGGCGGTGTCGGCGCTGTCGGCACTGTCGGCCGAGTCGGCGCTGTCGGCGAGGGTGGCGAGCACCTCGGGCGCGCGGCGCACCGGTCGTCGGGTCCGGAGGTCGACGAGGTGGAGCTCCTCCTCGACCCTGATCCATCGTTGTCGCTGGGTCATGGTTCCAACGCTAAGGGAGCCCGTCCGGGCATGCATCCGCGCGCGATCAGCGCCTGATCAGCTCGGGTCGCCATCCACTCGAACGGGTGGGCGCAGGGTCCACGTGTCCTTCCCCCCGCCGCCACGCGAGGAGTTGACGATCATCGACCCCGCGGGTGCCACCCGCGTCAGCACCGCCGGGACCGCGTGCGCGGTGGTCCGGCCGCCCTCGCGGCGCAGGTGCGCGAACGCTCGCAGGTCCACGTGACGCCTCTGCATCTCGCGGCCGTCGAAGGTCGGCAGCGTCGACAGGGACACCACGTCCTGGGCGATGTACCGCTCCGGTCGGGCGAGCAGGTCCTCGCGCCGCTCGGCGAGCTCGGCCTCGGTGCACTCGGGGCCGATCGTGATGCCCGCCCCGCCGTAGCCGTCGATGGGTTTGACCACCATCTCGGCCAGCCGGTCGAGGACGTGGTCCCGCTGGGTGCGGTCCGCGCAGAGGAACGTGGGGACCTGGTCGAGGATCGGGGTCTCGCCGAGGTAGGAGTCGATCATCTCCGGCACCGCGGCGTAGATCGCCTTGTCGTCGGCCACCCCGTTGCCCAGCGCGTTGGCGACGGTGAGTCGGCCCGCGAACAGGGCCTCGAGGAGCCCGTCGCGCAGCGGCACCCCGTCGAACCCGGGCGAGGACAGCAGCATGTCCTCGTCGATACGCGCGTAGACGACGTCGATCCGGTGCAGCCCGCCCCGGTCGCGGCGGTGCAGGACGCCGTCGACGAACGCGACGGCGTCCGGGGTGACCAGGGGCAGACCGGCGCGTTCGGCGATGAGGCGGTGTTCGAACCACGCCGAGTCCGTGGGCCCGGACGAGAGCATCACCACCGCGGGGTCGTCCCCGGCCGCGGGGGGCGCGGCCGCCTCGAGGCCCCCTGATCATGGGGAACGCCTCGTCGGGTGAGTAGAGTCGTAGCCCTTCCTCAGGTCGCCGAACAGCGTCGTGGTCATCTCGCGGTGGGCGTGGGAGAACGCGATGCCCGAGGGCACCCGGACGTTGTCCTCCAGGACGAGCCACCGGCCGTCATCAGCGCACACCAGGTCGACGCCGCTGATGTGGGCGCGGATCCGGCCCGGTCTCATCACCCGCCCGGTACTGCGGTAGCCGGGTGCGCGGTCCAGGGCCTCCGGGGCCAGTCGACCGGCCGCGACGATCGCCTGGTCGCCGTAGACGTCGTGGAGGAACGCGTCCACCGCCCTGGCGCGCTGCTCGACGCCCGCGGCCAGCCGCTCCCACACCTCGGAGGAGACGATCCGGGGCAGGAAGGCCATCGGGAAGACGAGCGGCCGGTCCTCCCCGGGGACCCGGAACGTCACCCCGGCGACGGCGGCCTCCTGTTCAGCCCGGATCTGCCGCGCCCGCAGCCGCACCGTGCCCACCCGCTCGAGCCGCTCGACGACGCGCTCGTACTCCGGGCGCGGCCCGCCGTCGGCGCCGATCGCCTCGTCCCAGCTCGGCCTCCTCGATCACGATCGTCCGGCCGGAGGCGTTCATGAAGAGACGGTAATACCGCTCCGTCCGGCGCACACCCGGTGCGACCGAGAGCTACGTCTCAGCGCGCCTTCCACACGGGCGCCCGCTTCTCGGCGAACGCGCGCGGCCCCTCGGCGGCGTCCTCCGAGGTCATGACGGTGATCATCTCGGTGTCGCTGACCTTCCACCTGTCGGCCTCCGAAGGGCGCGCCCCGTCAGAGATGCCGAGCGCGACGCGCTTGGTGCCCTGCACGGCCAGCGGGGCGTTAGCCGCGATCACCGCGGCCAGCTCGAGCGCCTCGTTGAGCAGGCGGTCGGCGGGCACGACGCGGTTGACCAGGTGGAGCTCGAGGGCGCGGTCGGCGGAGATCGGCTCGCCGGTGAGGAGCATCTCCATCGCCACGCGGTGCGGCAGCTGGGCGGGCAGCCGGAACGCGCCGCCGGCGGCCGCGATGAGCCCCCGCTTGACCTCGGGCAGGCCGAAGACGGCGTGCTCGGCGGCCACCACGAGGTCGCAGGCCAGCGCGATCTCGCAGCCCCCGCCCAGTGCGGTGCCGTTGACGGCGGCGATCACCGGGACCGACACGTACTGCTGCATCATCCCGGCGAAGCCCCACTCGCGATTGTCGGCGGGGAAGATGTCCTCGCCGCGGGAGATGGCCTTGAGGTCCGCGCCCGCGCAGAACGACTGCTCGCCCGCGCCGGTCACGACCACGGCGCGGATCTCGGGATCGGTGTCGGCCTCGTGCAGTGCCCGCCCGAGCAGGGTGCTCACCTCGCCGTTGACGGCGTTGCGGGCCTCGGGGCGATCGAGGATCGCGAGCAGCACGTGATCGCGGCGCTCGGTGCGGACGGCGGGACGGTTCTCGAAGCCAGCGGAGTCGGTCATGCGCCCAGTCTCACCCGGCCGGGCCGCCCGTGGTGGCGGTTCGGCGGCCGCCGGTGGCTCCAGCGGCCGGTGGCCGCTCTGCCGGCCGGTCGCCGCTCTGCCGGCCGGTGGCCGCTCTGCCGGCCGGTGGCCACGGCGCCAGTTCACCGGCCGCGCCGCCGGTTCCGTTGCCGGCCCGTCGATTCGCCGGTCGATCCGCTTGCACCGCCGCCGCTCGGTGAGCATTCCGGCAGCGTGGGTGCGCCCAAATACGCTGCCGCTCGGTCTTACGCTGCCCCTCTGGTCCGCATGGCCAGCGCACCCGGGCCGTATCCGCGCATTCCCCCAGCGCGGGCCGAACGGGCAGCGCATCCGAGGCCACTCGCGCTGGCCGAATGCTCGCTCACGTCCCCGCGGACGTCACGGCGGCTGTTCGCGCGCCGGAGCGCGGACAGGATGGCACCGAGCCGCACCGGGGGCCGCCCCGGGCGGCGGCGGAGTCAGCTGTGCAACGGCGTGATCGGCGGGACGAAGACGCAGCCCACCGGCCGCGGGTTGTCCGGGTCGAGCGCGTTGAGCACGAGGTCGCGGGCCACCGGGTCGGTGACGATTGAGACGTGCTCGGAGTAGTCCTGCGCGCAGAAGTCCTGCACCACGTAGTTCTGGGCGTTCGGCCCCTCGACGTAGCCGCTGGTGAACGGGGTGACTATCTCGTCGTAGTGCGTGAGGATGTTCGTGTACCGCACGTCCGGGTGGTACGGCGTGCCGGTCCGCCACAGGTCGTGGAAGAACTGGCTGCCGGCGAGCACCTGGTTGCAGGCACCACAGCCGACGGTCCGGAGGAAATGCTCCACCTCGTCGCGGATCCCCACCTGGCAAAACATGTCGAACGCCTGCGAGTTGAAGAACGCCGTGCTGCCGCGCCACACCGAGCCGAGGCCCACGTAGTTCTCGACGTACTCGTGACCGCCCAGTTCGTGTTGACGTACACGGCCGGCATGATCGTCCCCTGGGAGTGCCCGACGAGGTCGACCTTCTCCGCGCCGGTCACCTCGCGCACGCGCTCCACGAACGCCGCCAGCTCGGCCGCCCCCTCCTCCATCGTGCGGGTCCCGCCCAGGGCGCTGAGCGGCCACGGCGCCTGCGGGTGCGCGCTGTAGGTCAGCGCGTTGACGCATTAGCCCTCGTTGGCCAGCGTCGGCGCGAGGTACGCCCAGTTGTCCTGCCGGTTGAGGAACGTGCCGTGGACGAGGACCACCGGCCGCGGGCGGGCCTCGGTGAGCTCGCAGTCCCAGTCGTTGGTGGCCGGGTGCTCGCCGAGCGGGTTCTGGACCTCCGCGCGCAGGCCGTCGACGAACGACGCGGGGCCGGATGCGGCCCTCCGGCGGTGGGCGCCGGAACTGCGCCGGTGGTGGCGGCGGGCGGCTCGGCGCCGACGTTCGCGGCGGGCGGCTCGGCGCCGGCCTGCGCCGCCGCGGCCGAGGGGACGACGACGAGCGATACCATCGTTAGGACGAGCGCGGAGACGAGATGTTTCACGTGAATCCCTTCGGCGGGCGGCACGCGCCACCCCGCCGCGGTATGGTGAGCCGCTACCGATATATTTGATTTAAACTATCGGTCAGTGGCGCCCCACGCGGGTGCTCTTCCTTGAAGAAACGAGGTGGCGGACTTGGCCCCCACACGACTCGCACAGCGTCCGCAGCTCTCCGAGGAGGTCGCCGACCACGTCCGGACGCTCATCATGAGCGGGGAGATCCGCCCCGGCGACTTCATCCGGCTCGACGAGACCGCCGCCACCCTCGGCGTGAGCGTGACCCCCGTCCGCGAGGCACTGCTCACCCTGCGCGGGGAGGGCCTGGTCGATCTCGTGCCCCGCCGCGGCTACCTGGTCTCTCCCATGAGCCGCCAGGACATCGAGGACATCTTCTGGCTGCAGGCCGAACTGTCCAAGCGGATCGTGGACCGGGCCATCACCAGGTACGACGACGCCGCGATCGAGGCCCACGCCCGTCTGATCGACGACTTCGAGGCGGCGTCCGCGGCCGGCCACGCCGACGGCGTCGTGCACGCCCAGTACGCGATCCACCGGTTTATCAACCGGGTCTCCCGCTCGGACAAGCTCTCGCGCTTCCTGTCCAACGCGGCCCGGTACATGCCGTACCGCCTCTACGCCGAGGATCCCGAGTGGCGCGCGGGTGCCATCGTCGACCACCGGCGCATGCTGCAGGCCCTGCGAGACAGGGACCTCGAGACCGCCCACGACGTGGTGGACGGCGAGTTCGCCAACGGCGCGCGGCTGCTGGTCGCCCACCTCGAGCGGGCCGGCGTGTGGGACGAGGTCCGCGAACCGGAACTCGCCGCCGAGGCCTGAGCACCCGCACCGGCTCCCGCCGCATGCCCCGTGGGTCCCGGCGGCGGGCCCGGCGCACGGTCACCCGGCCCCGGACCCACCTCGCCGTCGTCACATCAACGGACGACCCGTCTTCAGCCGCCACTTCAGGTCGAGCAGCAGCACCCGGTAGGTGATGGTCCGCACCGACTCCGGCAGGAGGCCGTTGAGCCGCGCCGACACCGCGAGGAAGGCCTCGAAGCGCCGCTGGTCGCGCGGGCTCCACGGCAGGCCGAGCGCGTCGCGGAACTCGCGGTGCAGGAAACCCGTGGTCACCCACTTGGCGACCCGCCCGAACAGCAGCGTCGCGGGCTGGGGCAGCATCCGTAGTTCCGTGAGGCCCACGAGGTGCTCGCGGACGGGCGCGTCGAAGTGGACCCTCGACATCCCTCCTTCCAGTACTCCTCGAAGTCCGCGCGGGTCGCCGGCCACTGCTCCGGTCGCACCTGAAGCGTCGTGCCCAGCGACGGGGCGCTGGCGTAGAAGGCCTCGCGGTCGGGGTCGGTCATGGGGCCGTGCAGCCACTCGAAGACGTCCTCGAACCCGATGTACAGGCAGGCGGCCACCCACATCTGCAGCTTGGGATCGAGCGCGCTGTACTTCACGCGGCTCTCCGGCGTCGAGTGCACGCGACGGTGGATGCGCGTCACCTCGTCGCGGTAGACGCGCTTGTCCTCGTCGGTGCCCAGCGTCGCCACCGCCAGGTACTGGAACGTGGTGCGCGCCCGCTTGAAAGGTCGCTTGTAGACGTTGCCGGCGTCCACGCGGCTCTCCCGCACGCCCCAGCCGACCTCGGGCCATGACAGCTGCATGATGACGTTGGCCACGCCGCTCGCGGCGCCGAGCGAGTCGACCGCGTCGGTGACGGCGGGCGGGGACGAACGCACCACGGCGGGCGCGGGATTGCGGTGTAGCTCGGTGATCACTACGGCTTCCTCACTCGGCAGTCGGATGGGGCGCGTCGCTGCTCAGACGCCCACGGTGCCGTGCTCGGCGCGCAGCGTGCCCTTGACGACCTTGCCGCTGGCGTTGCGCGGCAGCTCGTCGACGTGGACCAGGTGCTTGGGCAGCTTGAACCCGGCGAGCTTGTCGCGCAGCCACTCGGTCAGCTCCTCGAGCGTGAGGTCGGCGACGCCCTCCTCCTCGTGCTGGGCGACGACCGCGACCGGGACCTCGCCCCACTTGTCGTCCCGGCGGCCGATGACGGCGACCTCGCGCACCCGCGGGTGCCCGGCGATGACGTTCTCCACCTCGGCGCAGTAGATGTTCTCGCCGCCGGAGATGATCATGTCCTTCTTGCGGTCGACGACGTAGACGAATCCCTCCTCGTCCATGCGGACCAGGTCGCCGGAGTGGAACCAGCCGCCCTCGAACGCCTCGGCCGTCTCCTTGGGCTTGTTCCAGTACCCAGCCATCATGGTGGGGCCGCGGTAGACGATCTCGCCGACCTCGCCCGGTCCGACCGGATCGCCGAACCCGTCGATGACCCGCGCCTGGATGGTGGGGATCACCTTGCCGACGGAACCGAGCTTGCGGATCGCGTCGTCACCGTCGAGCGCGCAGGTGATGGGGCTCATCTCGGTCTGGCCGAACACCGCGCAGTTGAGCGCGTCCGGGAAGGTCTCCGCCATGGCCCGCAGGATGGTGTCCGTGGACGGGGCGGCACCCCAGGAGATGTTGCGCAGCACCAGGTCACGCGGCCGGGCCTGCTGCTCGGCGCAGACGGCCTGCCACTGCACGGGCACGAGGAAGATGCTGGTGATCTTCTCCGCCTCGAGTGTGTCGAGCAGGGCCGCCGGATCGAACGCCTGGAGCGGGTGGACCACCGTCACGCCGCCGAGCTGGAGGCTCGGGGCGATGGAGCCGAGGGCGGCGATGTGGAACATCGGCGCCGCGCACAGGGCGCGCCCCTCCTCGTCGAACAGGCGGAACACCCGGATGCAGGTCAGCGACTGCGCGGTGAGGTTCTGGTACGACAGCATGGCGCCCTTCGGGCGGCCGGTCGTGCCCGAGGTGTACATGATGAGGGCGGTCGAGTCCTCGGGAACGTCGACCGGCTCGTGCGGCGCGCCCTCCTCGGCGATCGCGTCGGCGAAGGTCGTCTGCTCCTCGACACCGCTCTCGCCGCCGATGACGATGTGGGCGCCCGGCTCCTCACCCTGTGCCCGGATGGCGCCGACGAGCGGCGCGAGCATCGCGTCGGTGATGACGACCTTGGGCGTGCAGTCGCTGACGAGGTACGCCAGCTCCCCGGGCGTGAGCCGGAAGTTCACCGGCACCGCGATCGCCCCGAGCTTGTTGATGCCCAGCACGGCCTCGATGAACTCGGGGTTGTTGAGGGTGATGAGCATGACCCGGTCACCCTTGCCGACGCCGCGGCGCGCGAGGGCGTCGGCGAACCGGTTGCTGCGGTCGCGCAGCTCGGCCCAGGTGGTGGTCTGACCGAGGTAACGCAGTGCCTCGGCGTCGGGCTTCATCTCTGCGTGGGTGGCGACCCACGTGTTCCAGTTGTTGCGGCGCGCCGCATGCAGCTCGGCGATGGGATCCGTGGCAGTGGTCATGGTCTCGGCCTTTCGTGGCGACGGTGGGTGACTGGTGGGTGGGTCAGGTGAAGTTCGGGCGTCGTTTCTCGAGAACCGATTTGACGCCCTCGGCGAAGTCGTCGGAGACGAGCAGTTCGCACTGCCCCTCGTGCTCACGTCGGAGGGCCTCGTCGAGCTCTGTGAGGGCGGCCAGGGTGACCGCCCGCTTGGTCAGCTCGAGGGCCCGCCGGGGGCCGCACGCCAGGCGCCGCGCCAGTTTCTGCGCGGCCTCGTGCAGCTCGGCGGCCGGCAGCACGTCCACGACCAGGCCCACGTCGCGCGCCTCGGCCGCCGACACCGCGTCCCCGCGCAGCAGCATGCGGGAGGCCACCGAGCGCCCCACGGACGCGGGCAGCAGCACGCTGGCGCCGCCGTCGGGCATGAGGCCGATGTTGGTGAAGGCGAACAGCAGGTAGGCGTCCTCGGACATGAACATCATGTCCGCGGCCAGCGCCAGGGAGACCCCGACGCCGGCGGCCGGCCCGTTGACCGCCGCGATCACCGGGACGGGCGCCTTGAGCACGGCGTGCACGAGGTTGTTGGCGGCGTCCATCGTGACGCCGGGGGCGACCGCGTCGCCGGACGAGCCGGCCTCGCCGGCGGCCTGGAGGTCGGCCCCGGTGGTGAAGGCGCCACCCTCACCAGCGAGGACGATGACACGCGTGTCGTCCTCCGCCCCCACCTCGGCGATCACCTCGCCCAGCGCCTGGAGGGTCGCGTAGTCGACGGCGTTCATCCGCTCGGGGCGGTTGATCGTGATGGTGACGACGCCCGCGTCGTCCCTGTCGAGGCGGAGGGCGTCGCGTCCGGAGGCGGTCATCGGACGGCCTCCGCGGCCGCGACCATCCCGGCCAGCCGGGAGGCGATGATCTCCTCCGCCTCCGCCATCATGCGGTCGACGAGCTCGGCCACCGTGGGCACGTCGTCGATGAGGCCCTGGCACTGGCCGGCGGTCCAGATGCCGGCGTCCAGGTCGCCGTCCTCGAAGACCTTGCGCCCGCGGGCGCCGGCGACGAGGTGCTGGATGTCGGAGAACTCGACGCCTTCGGCCTCCTTGGCCACGACCTCGGCCGAGATCGCGTTGGCGGCGACCCGGGCGGTGTTGCGCAACGTCCGGAAGATCAGCTTGGTGTCCAGCTCGGAGTTGGTCACGATCTGCTGCTTGACCTGCTCGGCGACCGGCGACTCGGCGGTGCACATGAAGCGGGTGCCCATGTTGGCGCCGTCGGCGCCGAGGGCCAGAGCGGCGACCATGCCGCGCGCATCGGCGATGCCACCGGAGGCGAGGATCGGGATCGTGAGCCTGGACGCCGCCGCGGGGATGAGGACCAGGCCGGGGACGTCGTCCTCCCCGGGGTGCCCGGCGCACTCGAAGCCGTCGATGGACACGGCGTCCACGCCGAGTTGCTCGGCCTTGAGGGCGTGGCGCACGGAGGTGCACTTGTGGATCACCTTAATGCCGGCCTTGTGGAACACCGGCAGGTGCTCGGAAGGGTTCGACCCGGCGGTCTCGACGATCTTCACGCCCGACTCCACGATCGCCTGCCGGTACTCGGCGTAGGGCGGCGGGTTGATCGACGGCAGGATCGTGAGGTTGACGCCGAAGGGCTGGTCGGTCATCTCCCGGCAGCGGGCGATCTCGGAGACCAGGTCCTCGGGCGTCGGCTGGGTGAGGCCGGTGATGATGCCCAGGGCACCGGCCTCGGACACGGCGGCGGCGAGTTCGGCGCGGCCGACCCACATCATCCCGCCCTGCACGATCGGGTGGCGGACACCGAACTCCTCGGTAAAGCGGGTGCGGATCACGGCTGGACCTCCTCGTAGGTGCCGCCCGAGGTGGCCTTGGAGCGCAGGGACTCGGGCGGCGTGAACCGCTCGCCGTAGCGCTGTGCGAGCTCCTCGGCGCGGGCGACGAAACCGGGGAGGCCGCCGGGGTACTGGTCCATGTAGCGGGCGACGCCGCCGGTCCAGCCGGGGAAGCCGATCCCCAGGATCGAGCCGACGTTGGCGTCGGTGGTGGTCTCGAGCACGCCCTCGTCGAGGCACTTGACGGTCTCGATCGCCTCGGCGAAGAGCATGCGGTCGATCGCGTCCTGCAGCGGGATCTCGGTGGTGCCGCCGAAGGCGTCGGCCAGGCCGGACCACAGGCCGGCGCGCTTGCCGTCGACATACTCGTAGAACCCGGCTCCGCTCGAGCGGCCCTTGCGGTCGAACTCGTCGATCATGCGGTCGAGCACCGCGTTGCCCGGGTGGTCGGGCAGCTCGCGCCCCTCGGCCTCGGCGGCCTCGCGGGTCTCCTCCCGGATCTTGCGGGGCAGGGTCAGGGTGAGCTCGTCCATGAGGGCGAGCACGGGCGCCGGGTAACCGGCCTGCGAGGAGGCCTGCTCGATGGTCGGCGCGGGCACGCCCTCGGCGAGCAGGGCCATGCCCTCGTTGGTGAAGGTGCCGATGACGCGGGAGGTGAAGAACCCGCGGGAGTCGTTGACGACGATCGGGGTCTTGCCGATCTGGGCGACCAGCGCGAGGGCCCGTCCCAGGGTGTCCTCGGAGGTCTTGGCACCCTTGATGATCTCGACCAGCGGCATTTTGTCGACCGGGGAGAAGAAGTGCAGACCGATGAAGTCCGCGGGCCGGTCCACGCCCTCGGACAGCATGGTGATGGGCAGGGTCGAGGTGTTCGAGCACAGGAGCGCGTCGGGCGCGAGGTGCGGGGCGATCTCCGCGAACACCTGCTCCTTGACCTTGGGGTCCTCGAAGACGGCCTCGATGACGGCCTGCGCGCCGTCGGCGGCGGCGGCGTCGGTGGTCGGGGTGATGCGCGCCAGCAGGGCGTCACCCTTGAGCTGGGCCTTGTCGCGTGCCTCGCCCTCGGCGGCGCGGGCGACGGACCTGGCGACGAGCTTCTCGGAGTAGCCCTTACCGCGCTCGGCGGCGGCCTGGTCGATGTCCTTGAGGACGACCTCCATGCCGGCCTTGGCGCACACGTAGGCGATCGCGGCGCCCATCATGCCGGCACCGAGGACGACGACCTTGCCGACCGGCTCGCGCTCGGCCGAGCCGTGCTTCTTGGCGAGGCCGTTGGCCTTCTGCATGTCGAAGAAGAAGGCGCGGATCATGTTCTTGGACGTCTGCCCGGTGGCGAGGCCGGCGAAGTAGCGGGCCTCGACCTTCTCCGCGGCGGCGAAGTCGAGTCCCGCGCCCTCCACGGCAGCGGCCATGATGGCGACGGGGGCCGGGTACGGCGCGCCCTTGAGCTGCTTGCGCAGCATGGCCGGGAAGGCGGGCAGGTTGGCGGCGAGCGCGGGGTTGGACGGCGTGCCGCCGGGCATGCGGTAGCCCTTGCGGTCCCACGGCTGCGCGGCCTCGGGGGTGGCCTTGATCCACTCCTTGGCGGCGGGCAGCAGGTCCTCGGGCCCGGCGACGAGCTCGTCCACCAGGCCGATCTCCGCGGCCTTGCCGGGGCGCAGGCGCTTGCCCTCGAGCAGGACCTCCATGAGCGCGGTGGCCACGCCGAGCATGCGCACGGTGCGGACGATGCCGCCACCGCCGGGCAGCAGGCCCAGGCCGACCTCGGGCAGGCCCAGCTGGACGGCCGGGGAGTCCACCACGATGCGGCGGTGGGCGGCCAGAGCGATCTCGAGTCCGCCGCCGAGCGCGGCACCGGCGATCGCGGCCACGACCGGCTTGCCCAGGGTCTCGAGGCGCCGCAGCGGGGCCTTGGCCCGCTCGACGGTCTGGATCGCCAGGTCGGAGCCGTCGGCGGGGATGGACAGGATGTCGCCGAGGTCGCCGCCGGCGAAGAACGTCTTCTTGGCGGAGGTGAGTACGATGCCGGTGACGTCGTCGATCTCGGACTCCAGGCGGTCGACGGCCGCCTCCATGGAGGCGAGGTAGTCGGCGTTCATGGTGTTGGCGCTCTGGTTGGGGTCGTCCATGGTGAGGACGACGACGCCGTCGGCACCGCGCTCGTAGGTGATGGTGTTGGTGTAATCGCTGCTCATTGGGGTGTTCTCGTCCTTGTAAGGCTGGAGGCCGGCGCTTGTCAGAGGCGTTCGATGATGGTGGCGATGCCCATCCCGGCACCCACGCAGAGGGTGGCGAGGGCGTAGCGGGCGTCGCGGCGTTCCAACTCGTCCAGGGCGGTGCCGAGGATCATCGCGCCGGTGGCGCCGAGCGGGTGCCCCATGGCGATCGCGCCGCCGTTGACGTTGATCTTCTCCATCGGTACGTCGAGGTCCTTGGCGAACTTCATGGGCACGGCGGCGAACGCCTCGTTGACCTCGAACAGGTCGATGTCGTCGATCGCCAGGTCGGCCTTGGCGAGGGCCTTGCGGGCGGCGGGGGTCGGTCCGGTGAGCATGATCGTGGGCTCGGATCCGACGACCGCGGCGGAGACGATCCGCGCACGGGGCTTCAGGCCGTTGCGCTCGCCGGCCTCGGCGCCGCCGATGAGCATCGCGGTGGCGCCGTCGACGATGCCGGAGGAGTTGCCGGCGTGATGGACGTGGTCGAGCTTCTCGACCGAGTGGTACTTCTGCAGCGCCACGGCGTCGAATCCGGCTTGCTCGCCGAGCGCGGCGAAGGACGGCTTGAGGTTCGCGAGGTCGTCGGCGGTGGTGCCTCGACGGATGTGCTCGTCGTGGTCGAGCACGACCTGGCCGGCGAGGTCGACGACGGGGACGACCGAATCGGCGAACCGGCCGGAGTCCCACGCGGCGCACGCCAGCTCCTGCGAGCGGGCGGCAAACTCGTCGACATCGCGGCGGGAGAAGCCCTCCAGCGTGGCGATGAGGTCGGCGCCGATGCCCTGGGGCACGAACGAGGTCTCGTAGTTGACGCGCGGGTTCTGCGCCCAGGCGCCACCGTCGGAGCCCATGGGCACGCGCGACATCGACTCGACGCCGCCGGCGATGACGAGGTCCTCCCATCCGGCGCGGACCTTCTGCGCCGCGAGGTTCACCGCCTCCAGGCCTGAGGCACAGAAGCGGTTCTCCTGGACGCCCGCCACGGTCTCCGGCAGACCCGCGGCGATCGCGGCGACGCGAGGCAGCACCGCACCCTGCTCGCCGACCGGGCCGACGATGCCCATGACCACGTCCTCGATCTGCGCGGGGTCGAGTCCACCGTTGCGCTCGACGATGGACCGCAGGACGCCGACCGCGAGGTCGATCGGGGCGACGCTGTAGAGCGAGCCGCTGGACTTGCCTCGTCCGCGGGGCGTGCGCACCGCGTCGTAGATGAAGGCCTCGGGCACTGACATTGGTGGGAGATCCCTTCCGCGCTCGGGCCCGCCGGGGCCGCCGGGCGGGCGGTCTCGACGGATCCGATCACATATATGTGTGAATTGGGGTTTACTATGGCCACTGTAACCCGTGTTGTCAAGATCACACATGGTTCCGTCGAACCCGAGAGCCGAGACGCCGTGACACTGCCTCCCCCGCCTCCCGCGCCCGCGCTGTCACCTCCCGCCGCGGGCTCGCGACGTGCGGAGATAGCCCTCGTGGCGGCCGAGGAGTTCACCCGCCGCGGTTATCACTCGACCCGCGTCGAGCACATCGCCGAGCGCCTGGATCTCACGCCAGGGGCGCTGTACCGGCACGTGCCGGGCAAGTACGAGATGTTCCGCGACGCCGTGGCCGTGCTGGTGTCCGAGCTCGAGGCCGCCGCGGGATCCTGCGCGGCGCCCGGCGGTGATGCCGGAGGAGGGGCCGTAGGGAGCGCGGGAGGCGGTGCCGACGAGGCGGGCGCGGGGCCCGACGATGACGCCGCGTTGGCGCAGCTGGTCGACGCGGTCACCCGGGTCACTCTCACCCACCGGCCGCGCGCGGCCCTGTACCGCTGGCAGGCGCGGTACCTCGCGCCGGAGGACCGCGCCGCGGTGGTCGCCGCCGACGCCCGCGTGCGCCGCCGGCTCGCCGTAGCCGTCCGGGGACGACGACGAGGTGGGCCGGCCGCCGGAGCGGGTTCGGCGGCGGGGGCGATCTTGTCGTGCATCGCCTCGCTGGGGCACCACCGGATCGGGATCGACGACTCCGGCGCCGTGGCGCTGATGACCTCGATCGCCGAGGACCTGGCGGCGTCCGTGCCGCAGGCGGGACGCACACCCGCCGCGGCGACGAGACGCGCGTCCGACGCGGGAACCGGCCCGTCCCTCAACGGCTCGGCCCTCAACGGCTCGGCGGGACCGGCCGGACGGCTCCGGGGTGGCGCGGCGACGCGGGAGGGCGCCATCGCCGCGGCGATCGAGCGCTTCCACTCGTCGGGGTACGACAGCGTGACGATGGAGGCGATCGGCGCCGACGTGGGTGTGGCGGCGTCCGCACTGTACCGGTACTTCCCGGGGAAGTCGGCGTTGCTGACAGCCGCCGTGGACAGGACGGCCGTCCTGGTCGGGGATTTGCTGGACCGCCATGCCGCCTGGCACAGCGCCGACGCCGACCCGGCCGAGGTGCTGGTGGATCTGTTGGAGCAGTACGTGGCGATCGCGTTCTCCCACGGTCCGGAGCTGATGCTGTACCACTCGGAGTTGGGCTCGCTCGGCGACGACGACCGGCGTCGTATCCGGCGCGCCCAGCGCGGTCAGCTGGACCGGTGGGCGGGGCTGCTCCTCGAGGCGGCGCGTGCGCGGGGTGGGCCGCCGACCGACGTCGACATCGCCCGGATCCGTGTCCACGCCGCCCTGGCGGTGGTCCTCGACGGGGGGCGCGGCACGGGATTCGACCCGGCGGTGGCCGGCCGTCTCGCGGAGTTGGCGCGGGTCGTCCTCCTCCCCCGCTGAGCCCCGCACCGCGCTGGGGACGGCCGGGGCGATCGCGGCAGGTGGCCGGCGGGCGACCCGGGGCGGGCGCCAGTCGGAATGCGGCGGGCGACCGGCGGGGGGCTGCCCGTCGGCTCAGGCGATCGGCTGCACCGTCCCGCGGGAGTAGCGTGCGATCTGCCGACGGATGCGGCGGTCGCCGCGCCGCTCGAGCGCCCACCGCACCCTCGGCGACACCGCGGCCGCCCCGTGGGCGAGGGCGTTGGCGGGGATGATGACCGCCGGGTACCAGGGCACGGCCGGCTGCTGCCCGAGTTCCCTCATCCCGGCCAGGCCGTTGAGGTACGTGGCGATGGCCCGGTGCCGGGCGACGTCGAGCTGGCGCCGCAGTGTCGCCAGGCGCGGGAAGCCGGTCATCCCGTAGGACTCCAGCAACGACTCGGCCAGCACCACGGAGTTGTCGTCGGGCGGCGGCGAGATGCGCAGGAAGTGGTACATGTCCCGCAGCGCCCGGCGGGGCCGCTCGTGCAGGAAGTCCTCGTCGACGCCCATGACCAGGCCCACCCAGCGCCACAGGTGCATGACGGCCCGCGCGTCGCGGGGCGAGTGCGGGATCCCCAGCACGAGTGTCCCCAGCAGGAACGTGGCAGAGAAGAGGCCGTTGGTGGCGGCCATGTCGCCCTGGTTGATCGGCATGCCCTTGGCCGCGGTGTCCCAGCCCTTGTCGAGCATCGCCCGGTTCACCCGCGCGTGCATCAGGCGCACGTGGACGGTCATCTCCCAGCCCCGGCTCCCCGGTCGCCAGCCGCCCGGTGCCGCGACCGCGTGCCACCAGGCCATCGTCTCGGCGATGCGCCGGGACGTGCCCTCGCCCGTGAGCCGGCCCGTCGAGGTGAGCACCTCGGTGGTGGCGGACGGCCGGTAGCCGCCGAGCAGCGCGAGATCCCCGAGCACGTCCTGCCCGGTCAGTCCCGCCCGGAGGCAGACGCGGGCCCCGCGGTCGGCCAGGTCCGGATCGAGCCAGTCGGGCAGGTCCGTGACCGACCGGACGAAGGCGTGGACCTCCTCCGGCTCGTCGGCCGGCAGCGGACGACCGGCGATCGCCTCGTCGAGGGCCTCCCGCAGCCGGGACATCGACGTGTCCCCGCGCGAGATGGCCTCGAGGAGGGCGTCGGCCGCGGGATCACCGCTCATCAGCGCCCGGGAGATCCTCGCCCGCTCGGCGGGCGTCGGGCCCGAGCGTACGTCGGCGAACGGCCGGAGCATGCGGGCGGCCCTGCGCCCCCACGCCTCGTCGGCGGCGAACCGGGCCGGGGCGCCCGCCGGGCGGACGGGTGCCGGGCGGGCGGGTGCGGACCGGAGCGTCACGCCACGGCCTCTCCCGGTGCGCCGTGCGCCACCGGGCACGCGCCCATCCGGTCGCGCGGCTGGATGGGGCACGCCCCCAGGTCAGCGGGCCGGTAGCCCTCCGGGTACCCGGGGTACGTCCGGTTCTCGGTCCCGCGCGAGCCCAGCTCGTGGCGACGGACCGGCATCCAGCGGACGACCTTCGATCGCGCCCGCAACGCCCCGTACGCGGCCTTCCGCAACGCCGACGGCTGCCACGGGAACCCGAAGGCCCGGGTCATGTCGTCGTCGATCAGCGACTGCACGACCCTGCGCACCACCGGCCGGGCCGCCTCGGGGTACCAGGAACACATGAGGTCCAGGGTGTACGTGCCGATCAGCTCGTTGCTCGGGGCGTAACGCATCGTGCGCGCCTCGTAGTCGTCCCGCCAGCGCCGGAACTCCCCGATGTCCTCGGGGATGTCCGCGATCTTCATCCGCTGGCCCACCCCGCGGTAGAAGTGGAACGCGGCCAGGCGCTCGTTCGGGTGCAGGCGCCGCCACCCGTTCGCGTCGATCCACTCCAGCGGCTCGTAGATGAACGTCGACAGGACGTAGAGCATGTCGTCATTCGTGATGTCGTACCGGGCGTGCTGGCGGTTGATCACCCGCAACGCCTCCTTGCCGCGCGGCGAGTCATAGCCGTGCTCGACGAGCTCCACCATGAGCAGCGCCGTGTCGTCGTACCGCTTCTGTGGGTGGTCGCGGAAGTTGCCCGCCTCCTCCAGCACGGCCGACACCGACGGGATGCAGTAGGTCCTGTACAGCGCCAGCTCAAGGGCGCGCTGGTAGTCCCACGGGAACTCGTACGTCGAGGTGATGCGATGGATCTCCGCCGCGTCCGCCACCGGGTCCAGCGTCGCGATGAGATCCCGCCAGTACCACCGCCCGGGCTTGAGCGGGACCCGCGCCGTCAGCGGGTGTTCGACTGCCGAGTCCACGACGAGGTCGGCCGGGATCGTCCCGAACACCCCGGGCAGAGCGGGCCGATCGGAGTCCGAGGCCCTCGTCGTGGTCTCCCCGGTCTTCTCCGGAGTAGTGGCGGTCATGTCACATCACAGCTTTCCCTGGACGTTGGCGAGCATCCACTTGACGATCTTGATGTCGCGCGGCTTGCGGGTCATGGTCATGAGGTTCAGCGGCGCCGAGAACTTCTGCGCGGTGATGGCCTTGGGCCGTGCGAACTCACGCAGGCCGTCGGCGCCGTGGATGCGGCCGAAGCCCGAGTCGCCCGAGCCACCGAACGGCAACGCCGGGATGCCGGCGAACGCCAGGAACGAGTTGACCGACACCATCCCCACGTCAAGCTTCTCGGCCAGCGCGAGCCCGCGCCTCTTGTCACCGGTGAAGATCGACCCGCCGAGGCCGTAGCTGCTGGCGTTGGCCTTCTCCACGGCCTCCTCGAGATCCACGACCGGGTTGATGACCACGGTCGGGCCGAAGGTCTCCTCCGTCACCGCACTCGAGTCCTCGGGGACGTCGACCAGCACAACCGGCTCGACGATCCTCTCCCCCACCGAGTCCTCGCCGCCCAGGACCGCCTTGCCCCCGCGGGCGATCGCGTCCTTGACGTGCCGGCGGATGATGTCGACCTGCGCGGGGAGCGTCATGGGCCCGTAACTCGAGGTGATCGCGTTGCCGGGGGTCAGCGCGCGGACCTTGGCCGTGAACTTCTGGACGAACGCGTCCTGGACGTCCTTGTGGACGTAGATCCGCTCGACGCCCGCGCAGGTCTGCCCGGCGTTGCCCATCGCGCCGAAGACCGCCTGGTCAGCGGCCGCGTCGAGATCGGCGTCGGCGTCCACCAGGAGCGCGTCCTTGCCGCCGCCCTCGATGACGACCGGCGTGAGCGTCTCCGCGCAGGCGGCCATGACCTTGCGGCCCGTCGCCGCGGAACCGGTGAAGGCCAGCTTGTCGACGCCCGCCTTGCACAGGGCGGCACCCGTCGATCCGTCGCCGGTGATGGTCTGGATCAGCGGCTGGGACGCCCCGAGGGAGTCCCACACCTCGGCGAGCCACACCCCGACACCCGGGGTGAGCTCGCTCGGCTTGAACACGACGGCGTTCCCGGCGGCCATCGCGTAGGACAGCGTGCCCATCGGGGTGAACACCGGGTAGTTCCACGGACCGATGGCCCCGACCACGCCGTAGGGCTGGTACTCGACGTACGCGGCCTGGTTGGACATCATCAGCCCCGCCGAGACCGGCCGCCGACGCAGCACCTTGTCCGCGTTCTTGGCCGCCCACTCCAGGTGGCTGACGGCGAGCATGACCTCGAGCGTCGCGTCCTCGTCCGGCTTGCCGGTCTCGGCGGAGATCAGCGACGCCAGCTCCTGCGCGCGCGAGGAGATGGCGCGCTTGTACTCCAGCAACCACTCGCGACGGCCGCGCGGACCCTGGTTCCGCCACCAGCGCGCGGCTGCCCGGGCGCGCTCCACGGCCAGGGCGACCTCCTCGGGCCCGGCGATCGGGTATTCCGCGAGGACGGTGCCGTCGCGGGGGTCCAGGCTCGCGAACGTGGACCCCGTCTTGCTCGGCTCGGTGGTGGTCATCCGTCACCCTCTCGTCTCAGATCACATATATTTGATGTAGCGTACCGTGATACCGGCCACAGTAGTCCACCGTGACCGTATCCGATACCCCACTCGAGTCCACCGACAGAAAACGAGGCGAGAAGTGTTCGACATCCTCACCGAAGAGCAGCGTGACTTCGCCAAATCCGTTGACGATTTCTGCGCACGCGAGGTCGGCAGCCCCGAGAAGCGGCGCGAGCTCACCGCCGAGGGCGGAACGCACTCGCCCGAGATCTACTCCAAGATGGCCGACCTCGGCTGGCTCGGACTGACCGTCCCCGAGGAGTACGGCGGCTCCGACGCCGGCGCCGTGGAGCTGTGCCTGCTCCTCGAGCACCTCCTCAAGGGCCTCGCCCCCATCGGCGGCATCGGCCCCACCCTCATCACCGCCGCCGCCTACCAGAAGTTCGGCAACGAGGAGCAGCGCAAGCGCGCCCTCGAGCTGGTCGTCGAGGGCGGCACCCTGTCCATCTCCATGTCGGAGCCCGGCGCCGGGTCCGACGTCGCGGCGCTGCGGTGCAAGGCGGAGCGCGACGGCGACGACTGGGTGATCAACGGCCAGAAGACCTGGTGCTCCAACGCCCACTTCGCCGACCGCATCCTGCTCGTGGCCCGCACCGACTCCTCGGGCAAGAAGCACGAGGGCATCACCATGTTCGACGTGCCGGCCGGCATCGAGGGCCTCCAGATCACCGGCATCGAGACCATGGGCGGGAAGGAGGTCAACGACCTCTACTTCACCGACGTGCGCCTGCCCGCGGACTCCGTGATCGGCGAGGTCGGCGGCGGCTGGAAGCAGCTCATGACCGGCCTCAACACCGAGCGGCTCATCCTCGCCGCGATGCAGCTCGGCGTGGCACAGCGCGCGTTCGACGACTGCCTGAACTTCATCAGGGAGCGCGAGCAGTTCGGCCGCCCCGTCGGGACGTTCCAGGTCATCCGTCACCGCATGGCGGATCTGGCCACCGAGATCGAGGCCACCCGACTTCTCGTCTACGCGGTGGCCAAGAAGGTGGACGAGTCCGATCCCGACGCCCTGTTCCCGCGCGAGGCGTCCATGGCCAAGCTCAAGGCGACCGAGCTCAGCAAGCGCGTCACACTCGAGTGCATGCAGTCGATGGGCGGCTACGGGTACGCCACCGAGTACGGCATGGAACGCATGGTCCGGCAGGCCGTCGTCTCCACCATCTTCGGCGGCACGAACGAGGTCCAGCGCGACATCATCGGGAAGACCCTCGGGCTGTGAGCGCCGCCAGCACAGACTCCACCGTGACCGGCGCCCGGGCCGGGGAGGGGGCCGACAGCGGTGGGGCCGACGCCGAGCTCGACCGGATCCGCGCGCTGGAGACCGTCCCGTCCGAGCGCGTCTCGACACTGTGGGACGCCCTCGAGCCCGCGCGGGTCGACGAGATCGCCGGTAGCCGGTGGCGGGGTACGGGACTGGACACCGGCCACCCGATGTACGGCACCCTCGGGACGATGCACTGGTGGGGCAAGGACTTCACCAATGCGCGGAAGGTCGATCCCATTCTCGTCACCGACGAATCCGGCGAGATCGTGCCCGACACCTCCGCGACCGGGGGCGGCGGGGCGTCGCTGTGGGAGGTCTCCTTCCGGGGCCGCCCGACCGCCTCCATGGTGTACGACCGACTGCCGGTGATCGACCACTTCGCCGTCGTCACCTCCGGCTCGGACGGGCGACCCACCACCCTCCTCGCGGTGATGAACGGACGCGGCACCGTCCACGAGGGCGAGCATTTCTGGTTCGTCCTCGAGCGCGACGGCTGACCACCCGCCGACGCCGGGGCACCACCGCGGCGGGTCCCGCCCGACTTCGGGTGCGGGGCCCGCCGCGAGACCCCACAATGGGGCGCATGACCCGAAGCACCGAACGTCCGGTCCGCATCGCCGTCCAGCTGCAGCCGCAGCACACGCCCGACTACGCCCTCCTCCGCGACGCCGTCCGGCGGTCCGAGGACGCCGGCGTCGACGTGGTCTTCACCTGGGACCACTTCTTCCCCCTGTACGGCGAGCCCGACGGCGCCCACTTCGAGTGCTGGACGCTGCTCGCGGCGTGGGCCGAGCAGACCGAACGCGTCGAGCTCGGGGCCCTCGTCACGTGCAACAGCTACCGCAATCCCGAACTGCTCGCGGACATGGCGCGGACCGTCGACCACATCTCGGACGGACGCCTCATCCTCGGCCTGGGCAGCGGCTGGTTCGAACGCGACTACGTCGAGTACGGGTACGAGTTCGGCACCAAGGGCTCGCGCCTCGACGAGCTGGGCCACTCGCTCGACCGGATCGAGCAGCGCTTCGCCAAGCTCAACCCCGCACCGACCCGCGACATCCCCGTCCTCCTCGGCGGCGGCGGGGAGAAGAAGACCCTCCGGCACGTGGCGCGCCACGCCGACATCTGGCACTCGTTCGTGGACGTGGAGACCTACCGTCACAAGTCCGAGGTGCTGGCTCGACACTGCGCGGACGTCGGGCGGAACCCCGCCGAGATCGAGCGCTCCACCGAGATCGGCGGGGCCAGCACCCCGGACGAGGCTCGGCGCATGGCCGACGAGCTGCACGCGGAGGGCATCACCCTGTTCACCGTGGGGCTCAACGGCCCCGACTACCCGCTGGATCTGGTCGAGTCGCTGGTCGCCTGGCGCGACGGGCGCTGAGGACTCCCGCCGCGCGGGCCGGGTCCCCGCGACGTCAGCCCGCGCGGACCGCCCTGTCGACGCGCCGCCACGTGCGGAACGTGAACCACGAGATGACCAGCATGAGCACCAGGACGAACGAGGCGAAGATCGACGGGCGTCCGGTGAGGATCAGGCCCACCGCGTTGACCAGCGCGAGCACGGTGAAGAAGGCGACGAACCCGGCGATCACCTCCAGGCGCTGACGGGAGGCCAGCGCGTCACTGCCGCTGCGCGCCACGCCGATCAGCTCTTGAGGCCGCCGGCGGTGAGGCCGGAGATGATCCGCCGCTGGAAGAGCAGCACCATGATCACCAGCGGCACGGTGACGAGCGCGCCGGCGGCCATGATCGCCGCGTGCGGCGGGATGTAAGGGTTGACGCCGGAGAAGCGGGCGATCGCCACGGTGACGGGTTCGGTCGCCGTGGTGGACAGCTGCTGCGAGAGGATGAACTCGTTCCAGGTGATGATGAACGCCAGGATCGCGGTGGTGAACAGCGCCGGTGCCGCGAGCGGCAGGATGATCTTGATGAACGCCTGGCCGCGGGTGGCGCCGTCGACGCGGGCGGCCTCCTCGAGCTCCCACGGCAGGTCGTTGAAGAACGACGTCAGCGTGTAGATCGTCAGCGGCAGCGCGAACGAGATGTTGGGGATGATGAGCGCCTGGTAGGTGCCGATCCAGCCGATGTCGGTGAAGAGCTGGAACAGCGGGGTGACCAGGGCGACGCCGGGGAACATCGACGCGGCGAGGATGAGGCCGGTGACGAAGAACTTGCCGCGGAAGTCGACCCGGGCGAGCGCGTAGGCGGTGAACACGCCGAAGGTCAGGGCGAGCGCGGTGGTGACCGAGCTGATGATCACCGAGTTGATGATCGCGCCCAGGAAGTTGTTGCCGCCGTCCGTGGACAGTGCCTCGCGGAAGTTGTCCAGCGTGACGTTTGAGGGCAGGGGGCTCGCGGAGAACACGAACCGGTTGTCGCGGAACGCCGTGACGAGCATCCAGTAGAACGGCGCGAGCCCCCAGATGAGGATGAGCAGGGCGCCGACGTAGGTGCCCGCGGTGCGGCCGAGGGGCTTGCGCGGGGGCTTGAGGTCCCTGTCGTCGGTGCGTCGGTCCGGGCCGGAGGTCGACGACGACGAGGTGGTCGTCGTCGTGGTCGGCGAGGTGCTGTGGTCAGGCACTCGGTGGCTCACCGGATCTCCTCCTTCTTGCCCGTGCGATCTTCCACGACGTTCGCGCCGAGGAACTTCACCATGATGTACGCGACGGCGAAGACCAGCAGGAACACCAGAGTCGAGATCGCGGAGGCGCTGTTGAAGTTGCCCATCCTCATCTCGTTGACCACGAGCATGGACACGGTCGCGGTGGGCGAGTTGGAGTTCGCCGAGACCAGGATGACGGGCAGGTCGTACATGCGCAGCGCGTCGAGCGTGCGGAACAGGATCGCGACCATCAGCGCGGGCCGGACCAGCGGCAGGGTGATGCGGACGAACTGCTGCCACCGGGAGGCGCCGTCGACGCGGGCCGCCTCGTAGACGTCACCGGGGATCATCTGCAGTCCGGCCAGGATGAGCAGGGCCATGAACGGCGCGGTCTTCCACACGTCGGCCACGATGATGGCCACACGGGCGTAGAAGGGGTCGGTGGTCCAGGCGATGTTCGTGCCGAGAATCGTGTTGGCGATGCCGTTGGGGTCGAAGATGAACGCCCACAGCTTGGCGGTGACGGCGGTGGGGATCGCCCAGGGGACGAGCACCGCGGCCCGCAGGAGGGAGCGGCCCCAGATGCTCTTGCCCATGATGACGGCCATCGCGAAGCCGAGCACCGTCTCGAGCGAGACGGTGGTGACCGTGAAGAACAGGGTGTTGCCCATGGCGGGCCAGAAGTCGGTGGCCGAGACGCCGTCGGGGCAGGTGACGGTACCGCCGCCGGGGGCCGGGCAGGCCTGCGTGAGCCAGTAGAGGTAGTGCTGGAAGCCGGCGAACCCACCCTGGGTGAACATCCCGGTGGCCGGGTCGAGTCCCCGGTCGGCCATGAAGGACAGGTACACCGCGCGGACGATCGGGTAGCCGATCACCACCGCGAGGATGATCAGCGCGGGGCCCACCATCCACACCGGTCGCCAGTCGAACTTTTTCGCCACTAGCGGAGCCTGGGACTTCTCGCTCGTCGTCATCTCGCCGCTTCCTCGCCGGGTGCGCCCCACCCTGTCAGGGAGACCGCTGGGCCCCGGGAATCGCACCCGGGGCCCACCGGCCGTTATTCAGAGACGGCCCGTCACTGAGCCTGTTCGATCGCGGCGCTCATGTCCGTGAGCGCCTGCTCGACGGTCTTCTCGTCCTTCAGGGCCGCGAAGGTGTTGTCCTGGATGGCCTTCGACAGGGCCGGGTAGAACGGCGAGACCGGGCGCGGCTCGGCGTTGTCCAGGGCGGCCTTGAGGGCCTCCATGTACGGGAACTGCTCCTGCAGTGCGGCGTCGTCGTAGATCGAGGACAGCACCGGCGGGAAGGACTCCTGTGCGAAGCCCATCTGGACGTCCTCGGAGATGAGGAACTCGAGGAACGCCGTGGCCGTGGCCTTGTTCTCGGAGTAGACGTTGATGCCGTTGTTGTAGCCGCCGAGGACGGACTTACCCGGCCCGTCCGGGCCGAGGATCGGCGCGACGTCGAAGTTGTCCACGACCTCCGAGGTCGGGTCGGTCTGGCCCGAGTCGTACATGTACGGCCAGTTGTAGGCGTACATGGTGCGGCCGCCCAGGAAGGCCTGCGCGGTCTGCTCCTCCGTGAAGCTGTCGGACTTCATGGCGACGACGTCGTTCTTGTAGGCGTCGACCAGGGCGGTCAGGCCGGCGCGGGTCTCCTCGCTGTCCAGCTCCGGGGTCTGGCCGTCGTCGCCGACGATCCTGCCGCCCCAGCTGTGGATGAACTGCGTGGCCGCGACGGTCAGGCCCTCGTACTGCTTGAGCTGCAGGTTGACGCAGTCGATGGCGGCCTCGACGGCCGCGCCGCAGGACTCGACGAGCTCGCCCCAGTTGGCGGGGGCCTCCGGCTGCAGGTCGGTGCGGTAGTACAGCAGCTGCGCGTTGGTGTTCTGCGGCACCGCGTAGAGCGTGTCGTTGTAGGTCGCGGAGTCGACGGCGGCCTCGATCAGCCCGCTGGTGTCGACCTCGGTCTCACCCTCGATCGGCTGGAGCCAGCCGTTGGCCGCGAAGTACGCGGTGTCGGTGACGTCGAGCGCGAACACGTCGTACTCGCCGCTCTCCGTCTGCAGAGACTGCACGAGGGTGTCGCGCTGACCGTCCTGCTCGGCGGGCAGCTCGTGGAGGGTGACCTCCTGGTCGGGGTTCTCCGCGTTCCACTGTTCGATGACGGGACGCAGCTTGTCCGTGTCGTTGCTACCCATCGCGAAGGTGATGGGGCCGACGCCGGAGGTGCCGGAGCTCGCCTGTTCGCTGTCCTCCCCGCCCCCGGAGGAACAACCCGCGGCGACCACCGCGACGATGGAGGCGGCCGTCGCCGCCTTGAGGAACCTGCCGTGAACGGCCATGCGCTCTCTCTCCTACTGTCGTGTCTCGACTCCCGTCGGCGCGCGCCGACGGGCAGCTGATCGACGTCGACTGTGACGCGGATCTCACTGAGGACCTGCTGAGCGTAACCCACACGAGGTCGGTGGCGCGGGACCACGGCGATCATCGGCCGGGTCGCTCGCTCCACCGCCGCCACGTGGGGTTCACGCAGGCGAGGTCACGGCGTTAACTGTAACAACAACAGATGTTGCGTCGCTTGACGGTTCAGCGGAGCCGGTCCCCGGTCTCCACGTCGAAGAAGCGCACCTCGCCGTCGAGCGCCTCGAGGTACATGGTGTCGCCCTTGCGCGCGTGCTCGCCGGACCCGGCGCGGTACACCACGGGGTGGCCGTCGGCGGTCGAGCAGTGCAGGTAGCTGTCCGCGCCGAGCTCCTCCACCAGCACCACCGTCACCTGCAATCCGTGGCCGTCCTCGGCGATCCGCAGATGCTCGGGCCGCACGCCCACCGTGACCCGCGGCCCCGACCCGTCCGGCACCGGCTCGCGGAACCCCTCGAGGTCCACCGCGCCGTCGGCCACGGGGGCTTCGAAGAGGTTCATCGACGGCGAGCCGATGAAGCCGGCGACGAACGCGTTGAGCGGGTTGTTGTACAGCTCGCGCGGGGTGTCGACCTGCTGGAGCACCCCGTCCTTGAGCACCGCGACGCGGTCGCCCATCGTCATGGCCTCGACCTGGTCGTGGGTCACGTAGATCATCGTGGTGCGCAGGTCACGCTGCAGCTTGGCGATCTGCGCACGCGTCGCCACGCGGAGCTTCGCGTCGAGGTTGGACAGCGGTTCGTCCATGAGGAAGACCTGCGGGTTGCGCACGATCGCCCGGCCCATCGCCACGCGCTGCCGCTGGCCACCGGAGAGCTCCTTGGGCTTGCGGTCCAGGTACGGAACCAGGTCGAGCATCTCCGCGGCGGTCTGCACCCGCTCGGCGATCTCCTGCTTGCTCGCCTTGGCCAGCTTGAGCGCGAAACCCATGTTCTCGCGGACCGTGTAGTGCGGGTACAGCGCGTAGTTCTGGAACACCATCGCGATGTCCCGGTCCTTGGGTTCGGTGCCGGTGACGTCCTTGTCGCCGATGAGGATCCGGCCCGCGGCCACGTCCTCGAGGCCGGCGAGCGCGCGCAGGGTGGTCGACTTGCCGCAGCCGGAGGGCCCGACCAGGACGAGGAACTCGCCGTCGGCGATCTCCAGGTCCAGGCGGTCCACGCTGCGCCGCGCGGCCCCGGGATAGATGATGGACACGTTCTCGAAGGTCACCGAGGCCATGAGCGGGTCTTTCCCTTCACCGGCAGGAACGTGCCGGACGATCCGAGATAGAGGGTGGACACGACGACTGTAGCGGCCCGTGCCGGAGTTCACCGGCACTGCGCCCACAGTTCATCCGGACGTCCACCGGGCGCGTCCGTCCGGTGGTTCTGCGCGCCTAGCGTCACAGCGTCCGATGAGCCGTAGATGTCTTCAGGGAGACTCGAATGTCCGTCCGCCGCCTGCTTCCTATCGCCACCCCGGGGATCTCCAACCGCCAGCACGTGACCTGTGTGTACAAGTGTGGAGACCAATGCGCTGCCCCGGTGCCCAACACGACCGACAACCCCTACTTCGGCGACATCGCCACCGAGATCAGCCGCCGCGGGGCCCTCAAGGCCGCGGGCGTCGTGGCGCTGGCGGTGGGAGCCGCGCAGGCCCTCCCCGCTACCGCCGCCGCGCAGGTTTCCGGCGCCACCGGCTCGCTCGGCGCCGCCGGCTCGACCGGCGGGGCCACGATCGACACGGGCTTCACCCCGGTCGCGCCCAACAAGGCCGACGCCGTCACGGTCCCCGAGGGCTACTCCAGCGACGTTGTGATCCGCTGGGGCGATCCCGTGCTGCCCGGCGCCCCGGAGTTCGACTTCGAGAACCAGACCGCGGCCGCCCAGGCCATGCAGTACGGCTACAACTGCGACCTCGCCGTGATGTTCCCGATGGACGACCGCGACGGCCGTTACCTGCTCACCGTCAATCACGAGTACACCACCGAGCCCACGATGTTCCGTGGCTACGATTCCGCGAACCCCACCCGCGAGCAGGTCGAGATTGCGTGGGCCGCACACGGCCTGACCGTGGTCGAGCTGGCCACCCGTTCCTCCGACGGCGGCCTCGACCCCGTCATGGGCTCCTACAACCGGCGCATCACGGCCACCACCCCGTTCGAGCTGCGCGGCCCCGCCGTCGGCCCGCTCACCCGGACCACCGCCGACCCGACCGGCACACGCGTCCTGGGCACGCTGAACAACTGCGCGGGCGGGCACACCCCGTGGGGCACCGTGCTCTCCGGCGAGGAGAACTTCAACCAGTACTTCGGCACCTCCGGCTCGGTCACCGACACCGAGCGCCGCGCACAGCTGAGTCGCTACGGCATCAGCGTCTCCCCCTCCGGACGGCTGTGGGAGCGGTTCGACGACCGCTTCGACCTGGCGAAGGAGCCAAACGAGGTCAACCGCTTCGGTTACGTCGTCGAGGTCGATCCCTGGGAGCCCGACTCGACGCCGGTCAAGCACTCGGCGATGGGCCGGTTCAAGCACGAGGGCGCGAGCATCCACGTGACCGCCAACGGGACCGTCGTGGCCTACTCCGGCGACGACGAGCGCTTCGACTACCTCTACAAGTTCGTCTCCAGCCGCCGCATCGTCCCCGGCAACACCCGGGCCGCTCGCGCCCAGAACATGCGGATCCTCGACGAGGGCACCCTCTACGTGGCCACCTTCTCCGGCAACTCGCCCGCGGCCGAGATCGACGGCTCGGGCACGCTGCCGTCCGACGGCGCGTTCGACGGCAGCGGAACCTGGATCCCGCTCATGACCGTCAACGCCGACGGCAAGGCCGTCTCACACGTCGAAGGCATGACGCCCGAGCAGGTCGCCGTGCACACGCGTATGGCGGGCGACCGGGTCGGCGCCACCAAGATGGACCGGCCCGAGGACGTGGAGCCCAGCCCGACCACCGGCAAGGTGTACATGGCGCTGACCAACAACTCCCAGCGCGGCGGCTCCGGTCGGGCCGCGGCCGACGAGGCCAACCCCCGGCACAACAACAAGCACGGTCAGGTCGTCGAGATCACCGACGATCACGCCGGCACCACCTTCGGCTGGAACCTGCTGCTCGTCTGCGGTGATCCCGCCGCCGCCGATTCCTACTTCGGTGGCTTCGACAAGTCCAAGGTCAGCCCGATCTCCTGCCCGGACAACGTCGCGTTCGACCCTGCCGGCGGACTGTGGGTCTCGACCGACGGCAACGCGCTCGGCTTCAACGACGGCCTCTACTCGGTGGCCACCGAGGGGCCGAACCGCGGCGAGACCAAGCTGTTCCTCACCGTCCCGATCGGGGCGGAGACCTGCGGTCCGCTGGTGTTCAACGATCGCGCGATCGTCAACGTCCAGCACCCGGGCGAGATGGACGGCGCGTCGATCGAGAACCCGGCTTCGCACTGGCCCGACGGCGGCGACTCCCAGCCGCGTCCGTCGACGGTCGTGGCCTGGCGCGACGGTTTCTCCGGCGGCACCGGCTCGCTCGGTTCCGGATCGCTCGGCTCGGGCTCCCTGGGCGCGGGTCCGCTGCCGATGGGCTCGCTCGGCCGCTGACCCCGCCGCGCCCCGGAGCGTAGGCCGCTGACTCTGCGCACCGGGGCGCAGGCCGCCGTCGAGAAGACCGTTTCGCACACGTCCACTCGGGCGATGCGGGCCGAACGCTCTTCTCGACGGGCCGCCCGCCCGGCGGTCGCGACGGGCCGCCCGCCCTGGGCCGCCCGCCCGGCGGCCTACCGCCCGGCGCGTGCGCTCGCGGCGGCGGGCGCCGCGCCCGTGTACGCCAGTCCGCGCTCGGCGCAGGCCGCGATCGAGGTGGCCACGCCCTCCGGGTCGTCGGACATCGGCACGTGCCCGTCGGCGGTGATCTCCACGTCCGCCTGCGGGAACAGCCGCGTGGCGAGCTTGACTTGGCCGACCGGCAGGACCATGTCGAACCGGCCCCAGCGGATGGTGATGGGCAGGTCCTCGTCGACGGGCGCGGAGAACAGGAAGGTCCGGCGGTCGGCCCGGTCCAGCACGGTGTTGGACACGATCGCCTCGCTGTCGATCGCGGCGGCCTCGGCGGGGTACCGCCACGGGCGGGCGCAGAACACCGCCATCATCACCGCTCGTCCGGCGGCCCGCTCGGTGAGCGCGGGGATGTGCCGCCCGAGCTTGCCGGCCGCGCGTCGGAGACTACGGAAGACGGTGATCGTGTAGCGCCACTCGGCGTGCGAGCGGAAGAACCCGGCGGGCGAGAGCGCGGTGACGCTGCTGGCCAACCCGCGCGCCCCGAGTTCCAGCGCGAGGAAACCGCCGAGGGAGTTGCCGGCGATGTGCGGCCGCTCGCCGGCCGGGACGACCGCCTCGAGCAGGTCGACGAGCTCACCGACGAAGTGGTCGAGCACGTCCCCGGCGTCCGGCAGGTCGGCGGAGCGTCCGTGTCCGGGCAGGTCGACGACGACCACGCGGAACCGGTCGGCGAGCAACGGGACCACGGCGTCCCAGGCGTGCGCGCGGTGGCAGACGCCGTGGATGAGGACGATGGTCGGTCCGGATCCGGTGATCTGGTGATACAAACCCATGCGGTCAGTGTCCACCATCGCGCGCCGCCCCACCAGTGCCTCGACGTGACGCCCCACGGCGGGAGAAGAAGGGCTTACATTCGGTGCCGCGAGGCTTCCGGGGGGAGCCGGTGTCGAGGGGGCTGGGGTCATGGTGACGACGACGAGGGAACCGGACACCGGAGCTGTCGGGCCCGCTCTGGGTCTCGCCGAGCAGTTCCGGCCGATCCTCCTCCGGCTGGACCTGCTGGTCCGCCGCCAGAGCACTCAGTACGCGCTGAGTAGAGCGCAGACGTCGATCCTTCACACTCTGGCGTGCCACGGTCGTCTGCGCATGACGGACCTCGCCCGTCTCGAGAACGTGCGGGTGCCGACCACCAGCAACTCGGTGAGCGTCATCGAGGCCATGGGGTACGTCGAGCGCGAGCCCGACGAGTCCGACCGGCGTGGCGTCTGCGTACGACTGACGGACCTGGGCCGCGCGCGGATCGAGCAGGTGCTGGCCGACCGCGACCGCGACTTCGCCGAACACCTGGGTCGGCTGACCGGCGAGCAGCGCGAGCTGCTGTCGGCGGCGGTGCCCGCTTTCAACGCCCTGCTCGACGCCTTCGACGCCGCCTCCGCCGGACCCGCCTGACCTCCGCGCGGCCCACTCCCCCGCCTCCGTCCGACTAGCCTCGGCGGGCATGAGCACTGTCGTCATCACCGGCGCCTCCCGCGGGATCGGGGCGGCGACCGCCCGCGCCCTGGCCGACCGCCACGACCTGGTCCTGGTGAGCCGCGACGCCGACGCGCTCCGGGCCGTCGCGGCCGACTGCCGCTCCGCACACCCGGGCGACGGCCGGTCCGTCGAGATCGTCGAGGCCGACCTCACCACCGCCGACGGGGTCGCCCGCGTCGCCGACGGCCTCAGCACGCTCGACGGGCTCGTCCACTGCGCCGGGGTCGCCGATCTCGGCCGGACCGAGCACACCGACGCCGAGCAGTGGCGCCGGGCATTCGAGGTCAACGTGCTGGCCGTGGTCGAGCTGACCCGGGCACTGCTCCCGGCGCTACGCGCGGCACAAGGACACCTCGTCGTCGTCAACTCCGGCGCGGGGACCACCGCCAAGCCCGGCTGGGGCTCCTACAGCGCCTCCAAGTTCGCGCTGCGCGCCGTCACCGACACGCTCCGCGGCGAGGAACCCGACCTGCGCGTCACCTCCATCCACCCCGGCCGCGTCGACACGGACATGCAGCGCGCGATCGTCGCGCACGAGGGCGGTACCTACGACCCCGGCGCCTACCTCAGCGCCGACTCCGTGGCCACCGCCGTCCGACACGCGTTGGAGTCCACTCCGGACGCCCACCCCACCGAGGTCGTCCTGCGGCCGCGGTCCCGCTGACGCCCGCGCCACCCCCCTCGCGCCCTCTCCGCACGGCCGCATACCGCGAACGCCTGCCGCGCGGCCGTGCGTGTCGTAACGTCTGCACCACCATGACCAGCCCCGATTCCCCTCTGCGGATCACCGTGATCGGCGCGGGCGTGGTCGGCTGCTACATCGGCGGTCGGCTCGCCCGCGACGCCGACGTGACCCTCGTCGGGCGTCCCCACGTCCTCGACCCCATCCGTGAGCTGGGCCTCACCGTGGAGGCGGGCGGCAACGAGGGCGGCCGCCTGCACGTCCCCGCCGACATGCTCACCCTGGCCACCACCCCGGACTCGGTCCGGCGCGCCGACGTCGTGCTGGTGTGCACCAAGGCCGGGCAGACGGCCGCCGCCACCGCGGAGTTCGCGCCGCTCCTGCGCCCCACCACCCTCGTCGTGGGACTGCAGAACGGGCTGCACTCGGCGGACCTCATCCGCGAAGGCGTGGACTCCGCGCCGGTGATCGCCGGCGTCGTGCCGTTCAACGTCGCCCGCACCGCGCCCGCCACCTACCGCCGCACGTCCACGGGCGAGATCCGGATCGCCGAGCACCCGAGGCTCGTCCCACTGCTGCGCACGGCCGCCGAGGCCGGACTGCCGCTGCGTCCCACCGACGACATCCAGGCCGTCCTGCACGGCAAGGTCCTCATGAACCTCAACAACGCCGTACAGGCGCTGTCCGGCCTGCCGCTGCGCACCGAGCTGCTCGACCGCGATCTGCGGTGCTGCCTCGCCCTGTGCCAGGCCGAGGCGAACCGGGTGTTCACCGCGGCCGGCGTGGTGCCCCGGGTGCCGCTCGCCGTGCCCGCCGGCGCCCTGCCGATGGTGATGCGCCTGCCCACCCCGCTGTTCCGCCGGCTCGGTCGGGCCGTGATGCGGGTCGACGCCGACGGCACCTCGTCCATGAACGACGACCTGCTGCGGGGCCGGCCCACCGAGATCGACGTCCTGCAGGGCAAGGTCGTAAAGATGGCCCGTCAGCTCGGACTGTCGGCGCCGGCCTGCGAGCGGATCGTGGAACTGGTGCGCGAGGCCGAGGCCGACGGCGAGAACCGGCGCCGGTGGAGCGGCCCCGACCTGCTCGCCGAGCTGCAACGCGCGCGGCGCCGGGCGCGCCGGCTCGCCCGACTGCAGCAGACGAGCGGTCAGTCCTCGTAGCCGAAAGGTCAGTCCTCGTAACCGATCGAGAACGCGGCCTCGAGGTCGTGCTTGGACTGGGTCCGGAACGCGATGTGCGTCTCGGTGTCCACCACCCCAGGGACCTTGTTGAGGCGGTCGGAGACGATGTCGGCGATCTCCTCGTTGCGCCGCGCGCGGACCAGCACGATGAGGTCGATGGTCCCGGTGACGGAGTACACCTCGGACACGCCGTCGATCTCGGCGATCGCGGAGGCGACCTCGGGGATCCGCGCCGTCTCGGCGTGGACGAAGACGATTGCGGTGATCATGGACCCAACGCTAGCGCAGCGGGCGTAGCGTAGGTTGCCATGATCCACGGGGACCTCTTCCGGAGCGCGCGTGAGACGGAGACGGGCCGACCGTTCGCGCTCCAGAACTCCAAGATGCTCAAGGTGACCCTCGCCGACCAGCCGATTCTCGCGCGGACCGGATCGATGGTCGCCTATCAGGGGCAGATCGGGTTCGAGAACATCGGCAGCGGCGGGCTCGGCAAGATGTTCAAGGCCGCTGCCACCGGCGAGGGCGTGCCGCTCATGCGCTGCACCGGCCGCGGCGAGCTGTTCCTCGCCGACCATGCCTCCGAGGTCCAGGTGCTGTACCTCGAGAACGACATGATCTCGGTGAACGGCGCCAGCGTCCTGGCCTTCTCCGAGGGCATCGCGTGGGACATCCACCGCATCGCCGCGAAGGGCGCCGTCATGACCGGCGGCCTGTTCAACGTCTCCCTGCGCGGCACCGGCTTCGTCGCCGTGACGACCAAGGGGCAGCCGGTGGCGCTGGACGTCTCCGGGGCGCCGACCTTCGCCGATCCGCAGGCCGTCGTGTTGTGGACGGCCGGGGTGTCGATGGACGTGCGCGTGGACACCGGTGGGCTGCGGTCGCTGATCCGCGGTGGGTCGGGCGAGACGTTCCAGTTGGCGTTCGGCGGGCAGGGCCTGGTCGTGGTCCAGCCGTCGGAGAACGTCCCGCAGGGCGCGGGGAGCCAGGGCGGGTCGTAGGTCCGCCGCCCCGGCCGATGCGCGACGGCGGTCCCCCGCCCCCGGCCGATGCGCGCTCAGCTCATGTTCTCCGGGGTCCAGTAGGCGCGCATGGAGGAGACCTTGCCCTCGGCGTCGTGGACCATGAGGTCCCACACGTTGATGGTGGCCTTGGAGCCCCCGTCGAAGTGGGTGGTGATCTCGAAGTTGAACAGCAGGTCGTTGCCGCACACGCGGGTCTCGAGGACCTTCGCCTCGATCTTCAACGCGACGACGCTGGAGTAGAAGGCGCGGATCGCCTCCGCGCCCTCGTGCACGGTGCCGCCGCCGACGGGGTCCTCGACGGTGGCGTCGTCGGCGTAGAGGGCCATGACGGCCTCGAGGTCGCCGGCGACGAGCGCGTCGACGTAGGACTGCGCGGTGGCGCGGATCTGCTCGGGTGCGGTGGCTGCGGCGCTCATGGTGGGTGGCCTTTCGGTGACGACGACGAGGTGACCCGAGCCTAGAACGTGTTCTCACGCGGCGGGCGCGCACCGGACCATTTTCTGCTGCGCCTCCTCGTCGGTTGCGCCACTTGCGCCCCAGCCCTACCCTCCTCTCACGACTGTCACAGGGCCGGCGCGCCCGGGGAGCGGAGTACGCATGTCCACACAGCAGACGTCCCGACAGCCGTCGGACGAGGAGTCGTTCCACACCGGCCGGGTGGTGATCATCTCCCTGGTCGCCGCGCTCGGCGGTTTCCTCTTCGGGTTCGACACAGCGGTGATCAACGGCGCGGTCGACGCGGTGCAGCAGGACTTCGGTATCGGTGCCGGGCTGATCGGGTTCACGGTCTCCTCGGCGTTGCTCGGGTGCATCCTCGGCGCCTACCTGGCGGGGCGACTGGCCGATCGGTGGGGCCGCACCCGCGTCATGGTCCTGGCGGCGGCGTTGTTCCTCCTCAGCGCGCTCGGTTCCGGGTTCGCGTCCGGCCCGTGGGACCTCATCGCCTGGCGCGTCCTCGGCGGGCTCGGCGTGGGCGCGGCGTCCGTCATCGCTCCGGCGTACATCGCCGAGGTGGCGCCGCCCGCGATCCGTGGCCGACTCGGTTCGCTCCAACAGCTGGCGATCGTCTCGGGCATCTTCGTCGCCCTGCTCTCGGACGCGTGGCTGGCCGGAGTGGCCGGCGGCGCGATCGAGGAGCTGTGGTTCGGGGCGGCCGCGTGGCGGTGGATGTTCTGGGCGGAGGTGATCCCCGCGGTGGCCTACGGGTTCCTGGCGCTGATGATCCCCGAATCGCCGCGCTACCTGGTGGGCAGGGGGATGGTCGACGAGGCCAAGCGCGTCCTGCGTTCCATCCAGGAGGGCGGGATCGACACCCGCATCCGCGAGATCCGCGCGACCGTCCGCGAGGACCGCCGCCAGTCGTGGCGGGACCTGATCCGCCCGGGCGGCTGGAACTTCCTGCCCATCGTGTGGATCGGCATCATCCTGTCGGTCTTCCAGCAGGCCGTGGGCATCAACGTGATCTTCTACTACTCCACCACGCTGTGGCAGTCGGTCGGCTTCGCCGAGGAGGACGCGTTCACCCAGTCGGTCATCACGTCGGTGACGAACATCGTCGTCACGATCGTGGCGATCTCGCTCATCGACAAGATCGGTCGCCGCCGACTGCTCATGATCGGCTCGGTCGGCATGACCATCTGCCTGGCGGTGATGGCGGCGATGTTCAGCCAGGCCACCATGGTCGCCGGGCCGGACGGCGAACTCGCCCCGCAGCTCGGCGACACCCCGGGGCTCATCGCCCTCATCGCCGCGAACGGATTCGTCGTGTTCTTCGGGATGTCGTGGGGCCCGGCGGTGTGGGTGCTGCTCGGCGAGATGTTCAACAACCGGATCCGCTCCACCGCGCTGGGGTTGGCGGCGGCCGCGCAGTGGCTGGCGAACTTCGCCGTGTCGACCGCATTCCCGCCGATGGCCGAGTTCAGCCTGCCGTTCACCTACGGCTTCTACGCGGTCGCGGCGCTGCTGTCGCTGCTGTTCGTGGCGCGGTTCATCCCCGAGACGACCGGCCGCTCGCTGGAGGAGATGGAGTAGCCCGGGGTCAGGCCTCGTCGTCGGGGGTGCGCACCGCGCAGAAAAGGTCGGTGCGCAGCGTGGCCGGGTCCATGTCGGGCGAGGGTTCGGTGACATACGACTCCCAGAACGGCAGCCCGGGCGCGCGTCCCGTCCCCGCGATCTCGCCCATGAAGTCGCCCCAGGCCGGCCCGAGGTCGTCGTACGAGCCGACGTGGCTGATCACGGCGATCTCGCCGGCCGGCAGCTCGGAGGCGACGACCCGTCGACCGTCGGCCTCGATCGGTTCCGCCCCAACCTGCTCGGCCAGCGGGGCACGGAGCGGGAAGCCGATCTCCAGGTCGACCACCGAGTCGGGCCCCTCGACCGCGTCGGTGTAGAGGGCGATGGGCGGGCCCGCGGGAGCCAGGCCGGCCTCGAACGCGCGCGGCAGGACGGTCCCGAAGACGGAGTCGAACACCCCGGTCAGCTCCGACATCGGCACGCCCGTCACGCGGACCACGGCGGTGGGCACGGCGGGCACGCGCAGCAACCGGATCCCGTCGATCGGGTCCGCGCCCAGGGCGGGGTAACCAGACGGGGGGTCGGCCGGCGCCGTGGGTGCCTGACCGTGTGACGAGGAGGATGACGACGACGACATGGTGTGCCCTTCCGACGACGAGGTGCCTGCTCCCAGTGTGCGCTGCGATCGGGACGAGGGGAAGACCCGCCGAGCAGCAGGGCGAGCCTCTCCGCGCCGACGGGTGCACCCGGCGCCCGGGGGTACGGCCGGCGAGGGATGCAGCCGACGCCCGGCGGGGGAACACTGGGGGCATGCCCCACTACCGTCTCCACACCCCCGACCAGACGATCGGTCTCGGCGAGCACGAGACCGCCCAGCAGGCCCTCGAGTCCGCCGTGTCCGGTCATCGTGAGACCCGGCCCGCCGACGGGTCCCTCGAGGTCCAGGTGGGCGAGGCGTGGCACTCCGTCGACATCGAGGGGGACATGCCGTGAGCGCGGCCCGCGACGCCGGAGCCGACCGCAATTCTCACGGGACGGGCCCGGATTCGGTGACCCAGTGCGCGACGTGCGGGGTCGAGCGGGCGGAGCCCCTGCCCGAGGTGTGTCCGATCTGCGCGGACGAGCGCCAGTACGTGCCCGTCTCCGGGCAGCGCTGGACCACGCCCGAGCAGTCGCGGGCGGCGGGTGCGTCCATCGAGTTCACCGAGCGCGAGACCGACGTGATCGGTCTGGAGCAGAAGAACTGTCCCGGGATCGGCCAGCGGCCGTCGCTCATCCGGACCGACCACGGGAACGTCCTGGTCGAGGTCCCGAACTACATCAGCGACGAGGCGGTCGCGGCGATCCGCGGCTGGGGCGGACTGTCGGCGATCATCGCCTCGCACCCGCACATGTACGGGCTGCAGTCGTTGTGGTCGGCGGCGTTCGACGACTGCCCGGTGTACGTCTCCGCTCCGGACGAGCAGTGGCTGGGCCTGCGACCGCGCAAGACGATCGTGTGGGGCGGGGGCCACGCGACGGACCCGGCCGACGGCGGCGAGATCGAGATTTTGCCCGGCGTGCGGGCGTCGCAGCCGGGCGGCCACTTTCCCGGCAGCGTGGTCGTGCACTGGACCGCTCCGGACGGCGAGGGGGTGCTGTTCAGCGGCGACACGATCGGCACGGTCGCCGACCGGGAGTGGGTGACGTTCATGCGGTCGTTTCCCAACTGGATGCCGCTGTCCGGTGCGGTGGTGCGCCGGATCGCCGAGCACGTCTCGCGGTACGACTACGACAGGCTCTACAGCAACTTCGGCGGGTTCGTTCCCCGGGACGCGCGGGCCGCGGTGCAGCGGTCGGCCGAGCGCTACGCGGCATGGGTCGACGGCGAGTACGACCACCTCACCTAGAGGCGCCCGGGCCCGACCCGCGCTCGCCGGACTCGGGTCCCTCACCGGAGCCGACACCCTCGGCGCGCTCGGCCGCCTCGCCGGACACCGCGCGCTCGGCCGCCTCGGCACGCTCCATGCGCTCGGCGCGCTCCTTGACCTGCGCGAGCCGGTGGTCCCACCCCTGCGACACCGCGCCGAGGAGGTCGGAGATCTCCCGGATACGGTCGGGCCGCACGGCGTGTACCTGTCGACGCTGATGCGCTCGCGCGTGCACGAGCCCTGAGTCGGTGAGTATGCGCAGGTGCTTGGCGACCGCCTGTCGGCTCACGCCCAGATCACGGGCCACGGCACCGGCGTCGTCGGGCCGATCGGCGAGTCGGACGAGGACCCGCCGGCGGGTCCGGTCCGCGAGGGCGCCGAACACACCGTCCGCCTCCACGCTGAGCAGCCGGTCGTGCGGGTCCTCTCCGTTCCGACTGCTCATCCGCCGCCCTCGGCGCGTACCCGCGCGAGCTCCAGCTCGGACACCCAGCCCTCGGAGTTCTCCTCGAATCGCCGGCGCCGGACGGCCGCGTCGTCGTGCAGACCCGCGAACCCGGTCTCGCGGACCGTCAGGACGACGCCCGATCCGTGGTCCTCGATCATGAACTCGACCAGGTTGGCCTGCGCCTCGTCGACCTCTCCGGCCATGCCACCGAGCCACCGGAACACCGCGCGACGCGGCGGGTCGAGCTCAACCGTGCCGATCGTGAACTCGCCATGCACCGGGTCGACGACGCGCGACACGTCGCCCTCGGTCGTGATCTCGTGATCGGTCCACGTGCCGTCGTTGATGAACCATCCCGGCTCCGACACGATGGCCCAGACCGTCTGCACGTCGGCCTCGATATGGACGCTGCGGACGATCTCGTCGGGCACGTCATCGCTGGTCAGTCCCGCTCCGGGCGCGCTATCGCCGTCGACGGGCACGGTGTTCTCGCTCATCGGGCTCTCCTCTCCCCCGAGGTGCCTCCCGCTCGGTGAGTTGGTGTCGCGGCTGCACCTGCCCTAACACGATGACACGTCGTGCGCTCGAGTGCAACCGTTCAGTTGCAGATGAGCGTGCCGACGGCCGAACGCGGTCAGCGCGGGACTACGCGGTCGGCGCTGGTCGGCGCGGTCACCGCCTGGCGAACGCGGTCAGCGCGACGCCGACGCGGCGGCCGTCTCGGCCGCGGCGAACTCCCAGAACCGCGCTGCCGCCGCGGGGTCAGAGGCCTCGGCGCTCCGACCGATGAGTGTGGGCATGCCGCGCAGGTGTCTCATCGCGTCGGGACCGGTGTAACTGCACGGCGGCAGCGGCCGGGTCGCGGCGCTCATGGTCGTCAGGGCCGCCTGCGCCGCGGGCTGGGCGAAGAGGGAGCAGACGCCGGTGACTATTTTGTCCAGCGTCGCGTTACCGGTCGCGTTGGATATCCCGGTGGCGGCCCACCCGGGGTGCGTGAGCTGGACGTCGACCCCGGCCCTGCCGGCCTCGGCACGTCCGTCGCGCAGCCGCCGCTCGAGCTCGAGCCCCCACAGCATGTCTCCGAGTTTGGACTGCGCGTACGCCGCCGCGGACGTCCACCGTCGACGCCGGAAGTGCGGGTCGTCGCCGTCGAAGGTGCCCGCGTGGTGTGCATTGGACGCGACGATCACCACGCGCCGACGCACCACGGGCAGCAGCAGGTTCGTGAACAGAAACGGGCCCAGCACGTTGACGCCGAGCAGCATCTCGAACCCGTCCGCGGTCTCACGCCGACGAGACGTGATGGCTCCCGCGTTGTTGACCAGCACGTCGATCTCCTCGCCGCCCTGGCCGACCTCGCCGGTCAGTTCGCCGGCCGCGCGTCGCACGCTCGCGAGGGAGGCCAGATCCGTCTCCACGACGCGCGCGTCCCCGGGGAGTTCGGACGCCACCTGACGACCGCGTGCGGAGTCCCGGACCGCGAGGATCACCCGCGCCCCGTGCCTGGACGCCGACCGCACGGTGTCGAGGCCGACTCCGCTCGTCGATCCGGTGACGAGCCACGTCTGGCCGGTGAGGTCGGGGATATCGATCTGCTTGTGCGCCACGGCCGAAGCGTACGACCCGGACGCCCGCGCCCGCGCCACTTCGCAGCGGACCCGGCCGCGCGGACCGGCCCCGCGTGAAGGGCCGCGCGAAGACCGCGTGAGGGCGCGCGACGGGTGCGCGGCGGGCGAGTGAGGAGCGCGCGACGGGCGCGTGAGTGGCCGCGCCGGCGATCTGGTCGTAACCACCGCGGAAAAGGTCGTAGCCATGTGGGCGAAACGCCGCCGGGGCCACGATGGTGACGTCCAAAAGTTCGATGATGACGGCCAGACCCGCGGTGGGCCCGCGGGTTTCCGGTCACGTGTCGAACCGGCGGCCCGGTCGGCGCTAGCCGGGACGAAGACGGGCCGCCGATTGCGGGCTCGGCGAAGCCGTCCGGTGAGGCGCCGGCGGCGGACTACCCTCCGGGTATGAACTCCCTCACCTCCACGAGAGTTTCGCGGACGCTTTCGGCGGCGGCTGCGGCCCTCGTCGTCGTCGCCCCTCTCACCGCCCCCACCGCCGGCGCGCAGCCCGCTGCAGTCGTCGCCCCGGTCGTCGCGCCGGCCGTCGCCGCGCACGACGTTCCCGGCGCGACGACGGCGGCGCCCTACGCCGACACCACCGCGAATCCGGCACCCACCTGGTCCGGACTCGACACCCGCGAATGGGCTCGGCCGATCCCCGCGCCGGGGGTCGCGGCGGAGACCGTCCCGCTCGACCCGTCACTCTCGCTGGCGCAGGCCGGACGGGCCGTGCGGCAGGTCTACGGCACGATCGACCAGCACGGCCGGCCCGCGGTCTCCGGAAGCGCGGTGTTCCTCCCCCACGGTGCCGCGCCGGAGGGCGGCTGGCCGGTCATCGCGTGGGCGCACGGCACCACCGGCCTGGGCGACGACTGCGCGCCCTCCACCCAGCCCCGCTCCGAGCGTGACGCCGAGTACCTCGGCCACTGGCTCGACCGGGGCTACGCCGTGGTCGCCTCCGACTACGTGGGCCTGGGCACGCCCGGGCTGCTCAGCTACCTCAACGGGCCCGCCACCGGCCAGGCGATCGTCGACTCGGTGATCGCCGCACGCTCGGCCGACCTGCCCCTGTCCCCCACCTGGGCGCTGGTCGGCCAATCGCAGGGCGCCGGGGCCGCGCTCAACACCGCGGTCCGCGCCACCGAACTCGGCGCGCCCGACGGCCTGGACTACCGCGGCGTCGTGGCGACGGGTGCCCCGGCGAACATCGAGCACATCTTCCAGTGGGGCGGGCCCGGCTTTCCGCCCGTGCAGCTACCGACCGGACTCAACGTGTACGCGATGTACATCCTCGCGGGGTTTCGCGATCAGCACCCCGAGCTCGACATCAACGGCTACCTCACGCCGGCCGGGCGCGAGATGGTCGACGCCGCCGAGACCCTCTGCTACGCGGCGATGCGAGAGAAGGTGGGCGGATTTCAGATCTCGCAGGCGCTCTCGCGGCCCCTGCAGGAGATCCCCGACGTGTTCGGCCACCTGCGCCGCTACATGGGTACGCCGACCACCGGGTACGACCGGCCCGTGTTCCTCGGCCAGGGACTGCTCGACCTGGACGTGCCCGCGCCGTCGGCGTTGTCGCTCGCCGCCGAGATGACGCTCAACCAGCAGCCGCTCGAACTGCGCGTCTACCCGGACCGCGACCACAGCGGGACCGTGTACGCCGCAACCCCGGATGCGACCGCGTTCCTGGCGCGGGTGATGGGGTGATGCGGTCACGGGTTTATGGAGTGATTCAGATCACTGACGACCGCCGCCATCCCGTGCGGCCGTCCATTTGGTTCCGCGCATTCGCGCACGTCAGGCCGCGCGCACGGGCGCTAGAACTGCAATCTGCGCAATGATCGTTACAGACTTGTCACATGGCGCCACTACGGGTTAGAGTCTCGTCATCGCCGCGCGGGGATGTTTCAGGGACTCCCCGCGCGGCTGACATCATTTCGAGGGACGCCGGGTTCGCCGGGGCCGCGGGATTCCCGGGACATCGCGATTCCTAGAACGCGTTCTAGTACCGTTGAGGCCATGAGCGCCCTCGACTTCGAGTCCACCAGCAAGACCATCACCGCCGGCCGCTTCGAGCTGCACTACCACGAGGCGGGCGAGCAGAGCGTCGCCGAGCCCGAGAGCGCGGTCCCCGTCCTGTTCCTCCACGGATCCGGTCCGGGCGTCACCGCGTGGTCCAACTTCTCCGGCAACTTCCCGGTCTTCGCCGAGCGGTTCCACACCATCCTGCTCGACATGCCGGGCTTCGGGAAGAGCTCCGACCTGGAGTGGGAGAAGGCCTACCCGATGATCGCCGCCGAGGCGATCGACGCGTTCTGCGAGGCCAAGGGCATCGAGAAGGTCGACATCATCGGCAACTCCATGGGCGGCAACGTCGCGTGCGAGACCGCGCTCGCCTACCCGGACCGCGTCCGCAAGATGGCCCTCATGGGCCCGGGCGGCCTGGCCGCGCCGCTGTTCGCTCCGGACCCCAGCGAGGGCTCGCGCCGGCTGTTCGACTTCCTCGCCGATCCGACCGATGAGAAGATGAGCGCCTGGGTCGACACGATGGTCGGCAACAAGAAGATCGTCTCCCCCGAACTGATCCGCGCCCGCACCGAGGCCGCGACCGCGCCGGGCGCAGTCGAGCGCATGTACTCGATCTTCGGCTCGATCCTCAAGCCCGAGAACGCCTACACCCCGCTGTACGCCCGCGCGTCCCAGATCCGCCAGGAGACGCTGCTCATCTGGGGCCGCGACGACCGCATGCTGCCGTACGAGCAGGCACATTTCGCGTTCCGCCAGCTCCCCAAGGCCGAGCTGCACGCCTTCTCCCGCTGCGGCCACTGGGCCATGATCGAGCAGAAGGACAAGTTCGAGCGGCTGGTGATCGACTTCCTGCTCAACTGAGCCCCCACGCGGGCGGTCGGGCGCCCCGGGGACCGCGCTGGCAAGGGTTAGCCTTTCGTGCATGACCGACTCCCCGCAGCCCGGCCAGCCCGGCCAGCCCGAGCAGCCGCAGGACCAGCAGCCCGCCGTCGACCCGCGGACCGGCGAGGACCTGTCGTGGAAGCAGACGCCCGTGGCGATCGTGCTGCTCGACCGGCCCGCCCCCGGATACGACGAGATCGGTGAACTGCTCGCCGAGATCTTCGAGGGCTCCTACGAGGTCGAGCGCGGCACCGAGGACGACCCCGCCACGGCGGTGTACATCGAGGACGCGACGGTCATCGTCTCCTCGATCGACGCCCCCGTGCCGGAGGCCGCCCAGTACACACGCGACCTGGCCGCGTGGAACGGCGGCGAGGCCGTGGTGGAGACGCACCGGTCCCAGGTCGTGGTGGCGGCGTTCCGGTGGGGACCGATCGGCGACGACGGCGAGCCCACCGATCCCGAATACCTGGATCCTCGCCTCGACACGCTCCGTTGCGAGTTGGCGGTCGCGAACGTCACGGCAGCACTGACCGCGCTACCCGGCGCGGTGGCGGTCACCGTGGGCGGCGCCGCGACGACCCTGCCGGCCGGCCCGTACCGCGATCTCGTGACGGGCAACCCGGTGCCGGCGCCGGCGCTCGTCGGGGTGCGGGCGGGAATGCAGTCCGAGTCCACGTCGTGCGTCTACACCACCGGAATGGGCAGGTTCGGCCGGATGGACCTCGAGCGCCTGGACGTGGATGCCGCGCCGGCGGCCGTGTACTCCGAGATGTGCAATCTGGTGGCGTATTCACTGGCGACCGGCACGGTGTTCGTGCCCGGCCAGACGATCGAGGTGGGCGGGCCGCAGCCGCTGGTCGCCAGCGCCGAGGTCTCCCCGTTCACCGGCCAGGAGATCCTGCGGCTCGCGCCCGGACCGCGGGGCTGAGGGTCAGGGCCGCTGGTGGTTCATCCGCTCCACCACCAGCCGCGTCGTGGCCGCCAGCTGGAATGGCCGGATGACCGGCTCGATCCGGCTGGCCAGCCGCTCTTTCTTGAGCCGGGCGATCACGCTGCGGACCAGCTCCGGCAGCGGATTGCCGAGATGGTCGACCAGCGGGTAGATCCGCACCTCCGGCGCGATCCGCGCCATCTCGACGATCGCGTCGACGTGGTCGGACAGATCCATCCGGTCGGCGTAGGTGAACAGCAGGTGCGAGCACAGCACGAGGTCGGCCGAGTCGCTGGCCAACGGCAGCGACGGCAGCGCACCGGCGATGTACCGCTCAGGTGAGGCCGCCAGGTCCGTGAGCATGCGGTCGGCTGCCGTGCGCCGGATCGCCTCGTGTCCCACGACGCCGCCGCGGACGTCCCAGTCGAAGTCCACCTCGCGCGCCTGCTTCTGCGCCACCGACCGGTCGACGTCCGCGAGGATCCGGCCGCGGAGGTCTTCCGCGCCCCGGGCGTACTGCGGGTCCACAGCGATGGCGTGCCCACCGGCCGCGCAGATCTCCGCCACCGCGCTGGCCGCGCCGCCCGGGCAGTCGACGATCCGGCCCTCCAGGTCTGCCCCGTTCAAACCGAACATGTCCGTGTACTCGGCCAACGATCGCGCGCTCACGAGGACATCGGTGTCCTCCAGCGCGTGGAACGTGGGGTCGGGCCTTACGGTCACCTGGAAACTCTCCTGAAGTGAGCCGGCGCGGATCTGATTTCCGCCGCCGTGGGGTCATGAGCATGGACCCGGGTTCCGGCGCGGACCGCCGCTGATACCGACCGCGGCCCGCTTCTCTCCGGTGGGCCCGCGCGTCGTCCGTGCTACGCCATGACGGCGTGGGCGACGCGGGACCTCTCCGGTACGCGTCGCCAGCACATCAGCACATCTTTTGGCACGGCCTCACCGTAACAGCGGCGTACGACAGTGGCCACCGAGAAGTTCACGGTGATCAGAATGTTCCGCGCCGTCGCTGGCCGGCGAGTGCACGTCACGTGGGATGGAGCGCCGGCACCGGTGAGGTGCACCACCGGCCAGACATGACACAAGATAGGATTTTGTCCAGTTCATGGTCCTCAGGGACCGCCCACCGTCTCGGTCCCCGGGGAGCACTTGTGAGATCACCGACCAGCCGCCGCAGCAGAACGCCCGGACTGTCCACCGTCGCGGGTGCACTCGCCCTGGGCGTCGCGATGGCGCTGGCCCCCGCAGTCTCGCCCGCCGCCCCGGAGGCCGCCGCGCAGGGATCGTCCACCGCGCCGGACCGCAGCGCGTTCTACACGCCGCCGGCCGACCTGCCCGCCGAGCCGGCAGCGATCATCCGCACCGAGCCCATGACCATCACGCCCAGCTTCCCCGACCTGGCGAACGGCGGTGCGCTGCCCGCCGACGCACAGCGGATGATGTACCGATCCACGGGCGCCGCGGGCGGTCCGATCGCCGTCACCGGCACGTACCTCCAGCCCAAGACCCCGTGGACCGGGCCGGGCCCGCGGCCGCTCGCCGTCGTCACGCCCGGTACGCAGGGCCAGGGCGACCAGTGCGCGCCGTCCAAGTCGATGGAGGTCGGGCTCGGCGTGCAGACCGCGCCGCCGTCGGCGGCCGCCGGCTACGCCGTGATCGACGCCCTGACGATGGTGCGGGAGGGCTTCGCCGTGGTCGTCACCGACTACGAGGGCCTCGGCACCCCCGGCCATCACCCGTACGTCAACCGCGACTCGCAGGGCCGCTCCGCGTTGGACGCCGCGCGCGCCGCACTGCGCCTCCCGGGCACCGACCTCGCCCCCGACTCGAAGACCGTGGTCAGCGGCTACTCCCAGGGCGGTGGCGCCGCCGCGGCCGCCGGTGAGATGCAGCCGACCTACGCGCCGGACGTCAACCTCGTGGGCATCGCCGCGGGCGCACCGCCGTCCGACATGATCGGCACGCTCGAGCGGATCGACGGCGGCCTGCTCACCGGCGCCGTGGGCTACGCGATCAACGGGATCCTGCGGGTCCACCCCGAGCTGCGGGCCGCCTTCGACCGTCAACTGAACGACGCGGGCAAGCGCATGCTCGAGGTGACGGCAGGGCAGTGCGTCGCCGAGACCGGCTTCGCCTACGGCCTGCACCGCACCACCGAGTTCACCCGAGACGGTCGCTCCCTCGCCGACGCGGCCCGGTCCGAGCCGGAGATCATGCGCGTCCTGGAGGGCTACAACCTGGGCGACGAGGCGCCGGCCGTCCCGTCTCTCGTCCTGATCGGGCGGAACGACGACGTGGTGCCGCACGACACCGCCGTCGACCTCGTCCGGAACTGGTGCGCTCAGGGGACCACGGTCGAACTGCGCACGGCCGAGGTGCCCGCCCTGGCCCCGGGGCTGGTGATCGACCACGCGATCCCGATGCTGTCCGAGCGCGCGACCAACGCCCGCTACCTCATGGACCGGGTGCACGACCGTCCCGCACCGAACTCCTGCGGGACCGTCTGACCGACGCACGCAAACGACGGAAGGGCCCGCCACGCGGCGGGCCCTTCACTCGTCTCCGGGCACGTCGCGACCGCGCGCCGCGGCGGTCTCAGGGCAGGTTGTGGTGGTACGCCTGCTGCTGCGTCAGCCGCGAGATCCGCCAGCCGGCGTCCGTCCGGACGAACTCGAGGACGTACCAGAGCCCATAGAAGAACACCTGTTGGTCCTTCTCCTCCACGGGCCGCAGCGCCATGGGGTTGAAGCACATGCACCGGCCCGTCGCCGCGTCCCCGTCCAGGCTCACCTCGAGGTTGGCCATGAGGTGCTGCGTGGCCGCGAAGACCGGCAGCATCTCGGCCAGCCACGCGCGGATCGCCGGATAGGCGTCGTCGGGCCCACCGGAGGCCTCGTAGCTCACCCGCGCGTCCGGCGTGAAGACCCGGTCCAGACCCTCGAAGTCGCGGGAGTCGATGCAGGTCGCGTACCTGGTCATGAGGTCCTGCAGATCCCAGCGGTCGGACAACTCGACCAGTGTTCGGCTCATGATCCCTACGCTAACGTGACCATATGCAGTACGAGGAGGAAAGGCGCGCCCGCGAGGCGATCGAGCAGCTGAAGTACCGCTACTGGCGGGCGTGCGACGCCAAGGACCCCGACGGCTTCCGCTCCTGCTTCGTGGCGACCGGCGGAGTACTCGACTTCGGCCCCCTCGGCCGGACCGACCCCGACACCATGGTCGGCATCTTCCGGCAGATCGCCCTGGCCACCGCGGCCGACGGCGGGCCCCGCATCCTCGACATGCACCACGGCTTCATGCCCTCCATCACCGTCGAGTCGGGCGGACCGAGCAGCCCGCCCAGCCGCGCCACCGGCACGTGGACCCTGCAGTTCCGTCAGATCGACCGGGACAAGGGCACCGAGACCCTCTCCACCGGCGAGTACTCGGACGTCTACGTGATCGAGGACGACCGCTGGGTGATGGCCGAGTGCCTGTTCGCGCCCGGCTGGTCCATCACCCGCACCCTCGACGAGGCCACCGTGACCTACCCGGAGGTCAGCGTCGTCCCGGGTGCGGCCACCGAGGGAGCCGACTCGTGAGCGCCCGCGTCGCGCTGGTCACCGGTGGCAGCCGCGGGGTCGGCCGCGGCGTGGCCACCGCGCTCGCCGACGCGGGGTGGGATGTCTACGTCACCGGACGCTCCGCCGAGCGACTGCAGGGCACCATCGACGCAGCCGACGGCGCCCCGGGCCGGATCCGTCCACTCGAGTGCGACCACTCCCGAGACGAGGAGATCCTCGCCGTCGTCGCCCGGATCGCCGACGAGACCGGCCGCCTGGACCTCCTGGTCAACAACGTGTGGACCAACCCCAAGGGCTTCATGGGGTTCAACGGCCGGTTCTGGGAGCGGCCCGCCACCGACTGGGACGCGCTCATGGGCGTCGGCCTGCGCGCGCACTACGTCGCGAGCTGCGAGGCCGCCAAGGTCATGGTGCCGCAGGGGTCGGGGCTGATGGTCAACATCTCGTCGTTCGGCTCGCGCGCGCCGTTCCACACCGTCCTCTACGGCATGAGCAAGACCGCCCTGGACAAGATGGCCTCCGACATGGCGCACGAGCTCGCCGGCACCGGCGTGTCCACCCTGTCCCTGTGGCTCGGTCTCATCCGCACCGAGCTGCTGCTGTCCACCGGCATGGAGGACTTCAACGGCTTCCCCCTGGCCCGCGCCGAGGACCCCACGTTCGTCGGCCGCGTCATCGCCGCCCTCGCCGACGACCCCGACCTCGCGGGTATGAGCGGCTCGACCGTCATCACGGCCGAGTACGGTCGCGAGAAAGGCATCCGGAACGACGACGGCGAGGTGCCGCTCTCGCACCGGGGTGCCTTCGGCGGGGGCCCGCTCTTCCCGCCCGTGACGGACGAGCAGCTGGGGATCGAGACAGTGGACGAGGTGGCCGCGGCGGGCGGACACAACGGATTCACCAAGGAGGGTTGAATGACATCCGCCGAGTTCGGGGAGATCAACGACCCGCTCGAACGACTGGAGCGGAACGAGCGTCAGGGCAACCAGGCGTTCCGGTTCGTATTGCTGTCCACACTCGCGGTCGTGGTGCTGGCCGTGGTGATCGTGCTGATCCGCGGCGGCATCGGGGACGAGTGCGTCGACCAGGGTGCGCTGTGCCTGACCTCCGACCGCGTCGAGGTGGTCATCATCCCGCTGCTGCTGTCGATCGTGCTGGCCATCACGTCCGCCGTGAAGACGTACCGGCGGTGGCAGGCGCGGATCCGCTGGCGGCCGTGGCTGTACGCGACCTACGCGATGTGGATGGTCACCACCGCGTACCTGCTGATCTCGTCCTCGGCGGTGTTCGTCCAGCGGGGCTGAGCCGCGCACGGCCCCGACGCCCCGGCACCCCGCCGGCGCCCCGCCGGCACCCCGAAATCCGCTACCCTCCCTCCGGATCTGCTACTCCCCTACGAGTAGCGGATCCCGATTCCGCGTAGCGGATTTCGGCGCGCTGACGCGGCCGCGGCCGCGTCGGGGTCAGCGTCAGGCTCAGGGCACGATGTTGACCATCTTGCCCGGCACCACGATCACCTTCTTGGGCGCGGCGCCGCCAAGGTTCTCCTGCACCTTGGCGTCGGCCAGGGCGGCGGCCTCGACGTCGACCGGCGAGGCGTCGGCGGGCACGGTGATGCGCGAGCGCACCTTGCCCTTGATCTGGACCGGGTACTCGACCGAGTCCTCGACCAGGTACGACTCGTCGAAGGTCGGGAACGGGCCGTGGGCCAGCGAGCCGGTGTGCCCGAGCCGGGTCCACAGCTCCTCGGCGAGGTGCGGCGCGACGGGCGCGACCATGAGGACCAGCGGCTCGACGACCGAGCGCGGGGCGCCCGGGCCCTCGGTGGGGTACGCCTTGGTCAGGGTGTTGACGTACTCGATGAGCTTGGCGATCGCGGTGTTGTCGCGCAGGCCGGCGTAGTCGTCGCGGACACCGGCGATGGTGCGGTGCAGCGCCTTGAGCACGTCCTCGCCGGGCTCGGCGTCGGTCACCCGGACCTCGCCGGTGGACTCGTCGATCACCACACGCCACAGCCGCTGCAGGAAGCGGTGGGCGCCCACGACGTCCTTGGTGGCCCAGGGGCGCGAGGTGTCGAGCGGGCCCATGGACATCTCGTACACGCGCAGCGTGTCGGCGCCGTAGGAGTCGCAGATCTCGTCCGGGGAGACGGAGTTCTTGAGCGACTTGCCCATCTTCCCGTACTCCTGGAACACCTCGATCTCGGCGGCGTCCGCGCCGGCGGAGGCGTCGGTCCAGTAGTACTTCCCGTCGCGCTCGGTCACCTCGGCCGCGGGGACGTAGACGCCCCGGGAGTCGGTGTAGGCGTAGGCCTGGATGTAGCCCTGGTTGTAGAGACGCCGGTAGGGCTCCTCGCTGGTGACGTGGCCGAGGTCGAACAGGACCTTGTGCCAGAAGCGCGAGTACAGCAGGTGGAGCACGGCGTGCTCGACGCCACCGACGTAGAGGTCGACGCCGCCCGGGTCGTCGGGGCCGTGGATGACGGGCCGGGGCCCGGTCCAGTAGCGCTCGTTCTCGATCGCGCACAGCTGCTCGGAGTTGGTGGGGTCGATGTAGCGCAGCTGGTACCAGCTGGAGCCGGCCCAGTTGGGCATGACGTTGGCGTCACGCGTGTAGGTCTGCAGACCGTCGCCGAGGTCGAGCTCGACGGTCATCCACTCGGTGGCCTTGGCCAGCGGTGGGGACGGCACCGAGTCGGCGTCGTCGGGGTCGAACGAGACGGGCTTGTAGTCCTCGACCTCGGGCAGCTCGACGGGCAGCATCTCCTCGGGCAGCGCGTGGGGCACGCCGTCGGAGTCGTACACCACCGGGAACGGCTCGCCCCAGTAGCGCTGGCGGGCGAACAGCCAGTCGCGCAGTTTGTACTGGACCGTCCCCTCGCCGGTGCCCTCCCCCTCGAGCCAGGCGATGGTGGCGGCCTTGGCCTCGTCCACGCCCAGGCCGTCGAGGGACAGACCCTCGTCGTTGGTGGAGTTCACCGCGACGCCGTCGCCGGCGTAGGCCTCGGCCTGCACGTCGAGCTCGCGCCCGTCGGCGGGGGCCACGACCTGCCGGATGGGCAGCCCGAACGCCACGGCGAACTCGTGGTCGCGCGCGTCGTGGCCGGGCACGGCCATGATGGCGCCGGTGCCGTACCCCATGAGGACGTAGTCGGCGACGAACACCGGGACCTGCTCGCCGTTGACCGGGTTGACGGCGTAGGCGCCGGTGAAGACGCCGGTCTTGTCCTTGTTCTCCTGGCGCTCGAGCTCGGACTTCATGGACGCGGCGCGCCGGTAGGCGAACACGGCCTCGGCGGGCGAGGAGTGGCCGCCGGTCCAGCGCGGGTCGAGGCCGCCGGGGGTCGCCTCGCCGGGGGCCGAGCCGGGCGCGCCGGCCGGGACCTCGGGCCAGAACGGCCCGGCGAGCTCGGCGACCAGCGGGTGCTCGGGCGACAGGACCATGTAGGTGGCGCCGAAGAGGGTGTCGGGACGGGTGGTGAACACCTCGATGGACTGGTCGGCCACGGCGAACCGGACGCGGGCGCCCTGCGAGCGGCCGATCCAGTTGCGCTGCATGGCCTTGACCTTGTCGGTCCAGTCGAGCCGGTCGAGGTCGTCCACGAGGCGGTCGGCGTAGGCGGTGATCCGCATCATCCACTGGCTGAGGTTCTTGCGGAAGACGGGGAAGTTGCCGCGCTCGGAGCGTCCCTCGGCGGTGACCTCCTCGTTGGCCAGGACGGTGCCCAGGCCGGGGCACCAGTTGACCGTGGAGTCGGAGAGGTAGACCAGGCGGTGGGCGTCGAGGACCTTCTCCTGCTCGGCGCGCGTCAGCTCGCCCCAGGTGCGGCCGGCGAGGTCGGCGGCGAGATCGGCGGGCAGCCCGGCGGCCAGCGGGCGGACGTCGGAGGCGAACTGCTCGACGAGCTCGGCGATGGGCCGGGCGCGGCCGGTGCGGGTGGGGTGGTCTCCGCCGTCAACTGTGCGGGCGGGGGCGTCGGGGTCGTACCAGGAGCCGTGGATCTGCAGGAAGATCCACTGGGTCCAGCGGTAGAACTCGGTGTCGGTCGTGGCGAAGACGCGGCGGCGGTCGTGCCCCAGCCCGAGCCGACCGAGCTGGCGCTCCATGTTGGCGATGTTGGTCTCGGTGGTCACGCGCGGGTGCTGTCCGGTCTGGACGGCGTACTGCTCGGCGGGCAGGCCGAACGCGTCGTAGCCGAGGGTGTGCAGCACGTTGGTGCCGAGCATCCGGTTGTAGCGGGCGAACACGTCGGTCGCGATGTAGCCCAGCGGGTGGCCGACGTGCAGCCCGGCGCCGGACGGGTAGGGGAACATGTCCTGGACGAAGAGCTTGTCCGCGGGCAGGTCACCGTCGGGCGCGGCCAGCGGGCCGACGGGGTTGGGCGCCTCGAACGTGCCGCGCTCGGACCATTCGCGCTGCCAGCGGGACTCGATCTCCCCGGCGAGCGCCGCGCCGTAGCGGTGGGCAGGCCCGGCCTCGGGCTGGGTCCCGCTCCCGGACGCCGCCGCGGTCTCGGGCTGCACGCCGGTGGCGCTCTGGTCGCTGCTGCTCACGTCGTCTGCTCTCCCCTGGTCTCGCCGGTGCCCACACGCAGGCCGTGTCCAGCCTAAACCCTGCCCGGGGTGGGGCCGCGTCAGCGTGGGGACCGCGCGGCCGGACGGGTGGTCACGTCCGGCCGCGCGGGGCCGTGGGCGCCGGGCCGCACCGCCACGGGGGTGGCGCGGGCCAGGCTGGCGCCGCTCGGGGCGGCGGGGGTCAGGCCGTGGCCGCGCGCCGACCGGCGAGCACGGCGTCGACGCTGTAGCGCCCGGGGCCGACCAGTCCGAAGACCGCGGCGGCGAGCCCGACCACCGCGACCAGCTCCCAGCCGTTCTCGGCGACGTAGACGCCGGAGCCGATGTGGACCGTGAAGAACGCGCCGATCATGACGACGACGACGAGGACGGCCACCACGGGCGTGAGCAGGCCCAGGATGAGCAGGATGCCTCCTACGAGCTCGATCGCACCCACGACGGCGGCGGCGGCAGCGCCACCCGGCACGCCGACCGAGTCGAAGAAGGCGCCGGTGCCGTCGATGCCGTTGATGGCGAACTTCTCCCAGCCGTGGGCGATGAGCACCACGCCCAGAAGGGCGCGGGTGAGGAGCAGGCCCGCGTCGCGGACAACGGCAGGGACGGGAAGCAGCCGGCTGTCGGCGGCCTCGGGACGGGTGACGGTCGTGGTCATGGGAACCCTCTCGGTAGGTGATACGGCACATATTTGTACCCACCCGCTACGTGTCGTGTCAACTACGCCGCTATAGTGGAGCTATGGCAGATCAGGCTCGGAACCACCAGGTGCGATGGCTGGACAGCGAGGAGAAGGCCCTGTGGCGGGACTACCTCGCCGTCCAGGGCCGCCTCCACCTGGAGATCCAGCGGGACCTCAAGGCGTCCTCCGACCTGACCGAGCCCGAGTTCGAGGTCCTCGTGTATCTCAGCGAGGCGGACGGCCCGCAGCGCATGACCGCCCTGGCCGACGTCCTGCTGTGGGAGCGCAGCCGGCTCTCGCACCAGGTGAGCCGCATGATCAAGCGCGGCCTCGTGCAGCGCACCGCCTGCCCGGATGACGGCCGGGGCGCGTTCGTCTCCGCCACCGACGAGGGAATGCGGGCGATCGAACAGGCCGCCCCGGACCACGTGGCCACGGTGCGTCGCGAGTTCCTCGACCGCCTCAGTGAGGACGACAAGCGGGAACTCGCCCGACTTCTCGCGAAGGTGCGGGGTGTCGACGGGGTCGAGACGAATCGGCGATCCGCCGGCGCGGGCGTACCCTCAGGGGCGTGAACGCAGTGCTCGTGGTGGTCATGGTGCTCCTCGGGGGGCTCGCGCTCGTGGTCGGCGGCACCGGGCTGGCGGGCCTCCTCGGCCGACTCCCCGGCAACGGCGTCCTCGGCGTACGCACGCCCGAGACCCGGCGCTCCCCCGAGGCGTGGGAGCTCGCCAACCGGGCCGCCGGACCCGCGTTTCTCGGCTCCGGTCTCGTGCTCCTGCTCGGTGCGCTCGCCCTGGGACTGATCGGCGGATGGGTGGGCGGCCTCGTCGTCGTCGTCGCCGTGGTCGGTTCCCTCGCCCTGCTCAGCGTCGCCGGCCTCGCCGGGGCACGCGCGGCGGCCATGTGGGACGCCACCCGCGGTGACGTGGGCGGATGCGGCTGCGGCCCCGACGGCTGCGGAGGCCACTCCGGCGCGGACGCCGCGGACACCGGCTGCGCGAGCGGCTCCTCCGGCGACTCCCCCGCCGGCACCTGCGCCCCCGCCGACGCGGGGTCCGGCGCCCCCGGCGACCCCGCCGCCGACTGCGGCGTCACCGGCGGATGCGGCTCGTGCGCCCTCCACGGCATGTGCGAGACGGAGAGCGCCACCCGCTGAGCGGACCGGTGGCCCGGCCCCCCGGTCGCCCCTACGGTGTGGGACACATCAGTCACCACCGTGGAAGGAGACCGACATGGCCGCCACAGACACGACCCGGGACGTCACCGAGATCCTCACCGCCGATCACCGCGAGATGATCGAGCTCCTCGACCAGATCGAGGCCACCACCGACCCCGCCGAGCGTCGCGCCCTCGCCGACGCCGTCACCGCCGAGGTCATGCGCCACTCCGTGGCCGAGGAGATGTTCGTCTACCCCGTCATGGAACGTGAGATCCCCGGAGGCAAGGACGAGGTCGAGCACGACAAGGAAGAGCACGACGAAATCGTCGTGGTGATGAAGAAGCTCGAGAACGTCGACGCGCAGGAGGCCGAGTTCATGGGCCTCGTCCGCGAACTCAAGGGCCTGCTCGACCACCACGCCGACGACGAGGAATCCGACCAGTTCCCCAAGCTGCGCGAGCACCTGTCGAAGGACACGCTGCTGGACATGGGCCGCAAGGTCGAGGCCGCCAAGCAGGTCGCCCCCACGCGGCCGCACCCCAGCGCCCCCCACTCCGAGCTGTTCCACAAGACGGTCGGCGCGGGCGTCGGGATGGTCGACCGGCTGCGTGACGCGCTGAGCGGGCGGATGAAGAACACCTGAGGCGAGGGGCGGCGCGGCTGTCACTGCCGCGGCGACGCGCGACGCCCGCGCGGTACGGCTGCGGCCGCGCGGCGCGATTTGGACGTGACCATGTTGGTCTGTAGGTCGTTTCGCCGACATGGTTACGTCCATTCCCTCCATGGCTACATCCGTATCCGCGGAGGCCCCTTTCCAGGGCGCCCGGGAGGGTGATCCGCGGGCTGCGACGCCCCCGGCGGGTCACCGCAGGGACGTCACCACGATCGCGACGAGCCCGCAGGCGGCGATCACGATCACGAGACCCACGAGGCCGATGTTGTGGCGGGTCTGCGTCTGCTCGACCTCGCCCGCGCGGACGAACCGGCCCACCCGCTGCTCGTGCCGACGCTGCACCCGCAGCAGGGCCAGCAGCGGGACCACCACGAGCACCGAGAACGCGGCCGCCCACGCCCACGACAGCTCCCCCACCAGCTTGGCCACGAGGATGATGTTCGCCGCCACCACGGCCCAGGTGCGAGCCCACGACAAGCTGGTTCGCTCGGACTGGAGTCCGGAATCGGGCGGGACCGCCTCGGGCTCCACACCGATGCGGCGCGGGCGCGGAGAGGTCATCCGAAGGTCCCGCTGAGGATCGCGACGGTGAGCACCACCGCGCCCGCCGCGATGCCCAGCACCAGCAGAATCGAGGCCTGCGGCATCGGCAAGGGCCGCTGGTGTCGCATGGCCGACTCGATACGGATCCAGCGCCGGAACGCGACGATCGCCAGCAGCCCGGCCAGCACGAGGAGGATGCACGCGAGCGGCGTGCGGATGATCTCCGGGATCTCGTCGCCCGCGAACGCCTCCAGCGCCACCGCACCGGCCGTCAGCCCGAGGCTCGTGCGGATCCACGCCAGGAAGGTGCGCTCGTTGGCGAGCGTGAAGCGCGGATCCGGTTCCTCGCCGTCCCGCAGCGCCCTGGGCCGCCACCCCTGCTCTGTCATCCGGCGTGCTCCGTCATGACCCGAGCCTATCGGGCGCCCGGGCGGCGGGAGTGATGCAATAGGGGGATGCGCCTTCTGCGTCGTCTCCGGATCGAGCCGTTCATCCTGGCGATCCTGGCCGCGGTGGTCGTCGCCGCGTTCCTGCCCGCCACCGGCGGCGCGGCCGACGCCCTCGACTGGGTGACGACTATCGGCATCGCTGCGCTGTTCTTCCTCTACGGCGCGCGACTCGAGCCCCGCGAGCTGCTGGTCGGCCTCACGCACTGGCGGCTGCACTCGGTGGTGCTCGTCGCGACGTTCGTCCTGTTCCCGCTGCTCGGGCTGCTCGGGCAGTGGCTCCTCACGCCCGTGCTCGGTCCGGCGCTCGCCGCGGGCTTCCTGTTCCTCACGCTGGTCCCGTCGACCGTGCAGTCCTCCATCACGTTCGTGGCGATCGCGCGCGGACACGTCAGCGCCGCGGTGGTGTCGGCGTCGGTGTCCAACCTCCTGGGCGTGTTCGTCACTCCCCTGCTGGTGTTCGCCCTCATGACCACGGACGGGTCGGTGGTCATCACGTGGGACTCGGTGGGGTCGATCGCGTTGCAGCTGCTCCTGCCGTTCGTGGTGGGCCAGTTGCTGCGGCGGTGGATTCTGCCCGTCATCCGTAGGATCCCGAGGATCGCGCTGTTCGACAAGACCGTCATCGTGCTGGTGGTCTACGCGGCGTTCTCCGAGGGGGTCGCCGACGGGATCTGGTCGACGATCGGCGCGGCCGAGCTCGCGTGGCTGCTCGTCGCGTGCTGCGTCCTGCTCGCGGTGGTGCTGGGCCTGACCGAGCTCGCCTCCCGCGCCCTGCGCTTCGAGGACCGCGACAAGCGCGTCGTGCAGTTCTGCGGCTCCAAGAAGTCGCTGGCCACCGGGCTACCGATGGCGGCCGTGCTGTTCGTCGGGCAGCCCATCGGCCTCATGGTGCTGCCGCTGATGCTGTTCCACCAGATCCAGCTGATCGTGTGCGCGTGGCTGGCCGGCCGCTATGGCCGAGCGGCCGATGCCGCGTCCGCCTGAGCCGCGCCGCCCGGTTCTGCCGGCCCGGGCGCGGCGACCTCCACCACCTTGTCGGGGTCACCGAGTCGCGGCCCGAGGAGGACCAGGACCGCGAATACGATCGCGGTGGTCACCGCGACGCCGGTCCACAGGACGTGGAGGCGGCGGCCGGCAAGATGCGCGATCACGGCACCCACCAGGGCACCGAGGGTGTTGAACAGCAGGTCGGAGACGTCCGAATGCCCCAGGGCGAACACGTACTGGAGGGTCTCGATCGCGGCGCTGGCCAGCGCTGCGATCCCGACGACGAGGCCGACCGCCCGCCTCCGGTGCGCGAGCAGGATGAACAGCAACGCCCCCACCGGGACGAGGAACGCCACGTTGCCGAGATAGTCGAACAGCGGCCCGAACCAGCTCGTCGAGTCCCGGTAGAGGGCGAACGGCGTCCATTCCATCGAGCGATTCCGCTGGGCCTCCGGCCGCCACAGCATGCCGATCACGAAGAACGCCTTGAACATCGTCAGCGACACCACCACCGCGCCGTAGGCGACCAGGGCCACCGCCGCCCAGGCCCGGAGTCGCGTGGTCGTCGGTTCCGTCACCGGCTCAGTCTGCAGGACGGTCCCGGTTCCGGGCCCTCGGAGCTATACTGTACGTTTGTACGCGTACATATGTACAGCTACGGAGGGGCACCGTGACCGCACCCGGTCGCACGCGCGACCCCGAACGGCGGATCCGCGAGATCGGTCGGGCGGCCGCCGATCTCATCGCCGAGGGCGGCGTGGAGGCGCTCACCCATCGCGCTGTGGCCGCCCGGGCCGGCGTGGCCGTGGGCACCACCACCCGCTACTTCGCGAGCATCGACGACCTGCGACGCCACGCCCTGGAGTTCCTCGCCGAGCGGGTCGACCGCGACCTCGCCGAACTGGCGGACGGGATCGCCTCCGCCGACGACCCCGTGGAGTACCTGGCCGTGTCCGCCCACGCTGACCTCTCGGACCACCGCACCGTGCTCGCCGAGTGCTCGCTCGAGTACGCCGGGCTGTTCGAGGAGGGCTTCCGCGATCTCGCCCTGCGCTGGTACTCCGGCCTGTCCGAGATCCTCACCCCGTACTTCGGGCGCGCCCGGTCGGAGGTGCTGGCCATGTGCCTCGACGGCGCCTACTTCAACACCGCCCTCACCGGCAGCCCGCCTGTCCCCGCCCGTCTCGAGGCCGCCATCCGGGCGCTCGCCACCATGCCCGACATCGCCGCCGAACCCGACGAGGATCTCTCCACATGAGCGGCACGACCGCCCCCACGCGCGACACTATGCACACCGACCCGCACATCGTGGGTTCCTACGATCCGTCTCGCCGCTGGCTGGGCCTGATCACACTGACTTTCTCGCTGCTCGCCATCACCACGGACATGACGATCCTCAACGTGGCCATTCCCGCGATGTCCGCGGACCTGCAGCCGAGCGCGTCGCAACAGCTGTGGATCATCGACGCGTACTCGCTGGTCATGGCGGGGCTGCTCATCTCCATGTCGTCGATCGCCGACCGCTGGGGCCGCAAGCGGATGCTCATGACCGGCTACGTGCTCATCGCACTCGCCTCGGTCCTGGTGCTGCTGGCGCACTCCCCCGGGTTCGTCATCGCGCTGCGCGTCCTGCTGGGCGTCGGCGCGGCCATGGTCATGCCGTCCACCCTGTCGCTGCTGCGGGTGACCTTCACCGACACCCGCGAACGCGCCACCGCGCTGGCCGTGTGGGCTGCCGTGGCCGGCATCGGCGCCGCGGTGGGCCCGCTGCTCGGCGGGTTCCTCCTGGAGACGTTCCACTGGCAGTCGGCGTTCCTGGTGAGCGTTCCGATGATGGTCATCGCCTTCGTCAGCGCCATCGTCACCGTCCCGGAATCCCGCGTTCCCGAACCCGGGCCGTGGGACCCGTTCGCCGCGGCCCTGACCCTGGTCGGGATGTCGACCATCATCTGGGCCATCAAGACGTTCAGCGAGCAGGCCTCCCTGATCTACCTGCCGGCGTGGATCGCCTTTGCCGTGGGCGCCGGGGCCCTGACGTGGTTCGTCCGACGCTGCCTGCACTCGGACTCCCCGCTGCTGGACGTGACGATGTTCCGCCACCGCATCTTCTCCGCCGGCGTCCTGGCGGCTCTGGTCGCGAGCTTCTCCATGTCCGCCGGGCTCTTGCTGCTGGCGCAGTGGCTGCAGCTGGTCAACGGTGCCAGCGCGTTCGAGTCCGGTCTCCAGCTCATGCCTCTCGCCCTGGCCGCCGCGGTCACCTCGCTGTTGGCGCCGGTGGCCTCGGAGCGGATCGGCATGCGGACCACGATCTTCCTCGCCCTGTTCGTCACCGGGGCGGGGATGTTCTACCTGGGGGTGCGGGGCGGGGGTCTGGACCTGACCTCGGTGTTCATCGCGCTCGGCCTGATCGGTGCGGGGATCGGCGCGCTGGCGCTGGCCTCCTCCATGATCATGGGCGGCGTCCCGCGATCAAAGGCCGGCAACGCCGCCGCCATGGAGGACACCTCCTACGAGTTCGGCGCCGTGCTGGGCATCGCCATCCTCGGCTCGCTCGCGTCCTTTCTCTACCGGCGGGAGCTGGGCACCCCGGCCGAAGCGCTGGTGCTGGGCGCAGAGGCCACCGAGGCCGCCCGGGACTCGCTCGGTGGGGCCGTGGCCGTGGCGGAGGCCGCGCGGTTGCCGGACCTGGCCGCGCGGGCCGGCGAGGCCTTCACCTCCGGGCTGGGCCTGGCGGGCCTGATCGGCGGGCTCATCCTGGTGGTGTTCGCGTTCGTGGTGTTCTTCCTGACCCCCAAGGGCACGATGCTCGCCGATCTGGAGCATTGACCTCTCAGCGGCGCTGGGCGTCGAGGAAGTCGACGATCCCTTCGGCCACCTCGCGCGGGCGCTCCTCGGGCGCGAAGTGCCCACACCGCTCGATGAGCCGGAGGTCGCTGCCCGGGATCGCAGCCTGCAGCCGGTGCGCCCACTCGGTGATCTGCCAGGTGTCGTCGGCGCCCCACAGTGGCTGCACCGGCACCTGACCCAGTCTGCCCAGTTGATCGCTGATCTCGAGTGTGTGCCGCGGGTCGTAGTGGGCGACCTGGTGCCGGAAGAAGCTGGGTTGGCCGATCGGCCCGCTGATGAAGTCGAGGTACACGTCGAGCGCGTCCGGGTCGAAGTTCGCGGGGTCACTGTGCGTGGACAGCAGCCAGTCGCGGAAGTGCTCGCGGTGCTCGGCGTCGGGCGTCCGCTCGAGCGCGTCGAGGCCCTCGGCCATCTGCTGGCGGGTCCGCTCGGAGGGATAGCTGTCGAAGCTCACCACGTCGATCAGGGTCAGCGACCGCAGCCGCTCGGTCGAGCGCACGCCGAACCGCTGGGCGATCCCGCCGCCGATGTCGTGGGCGACCAGGTGGAACGTGTCGAGTCCCCACTCGTCCAGCAGGCCGTCCAGCACGGCGACCTGCCCGGTGATCGAGGCGTCGACCTCCGGGTCCAGCGGCCGCTCGGACAGCCCGTAGCCCAGTAGGTCGAAGACGTGGGCGCGGTACCCGGCCTCGGAGAGACCGGGTACCACTCCCCGCCAGATGTACGACGACGAGGGCGTTCCGTGGATGAGGACGACGGGTTCGCCCTCGCCGTGTATGCCGAACCGGATCCGGTGGCCATCGATGACGGCGTCGCGGTCGGCGATGTGGTTCATCGGCATCCGGTCAGCCGAGGTCGGACACGATCCGCTTGGCGAGTTCCTCGGAGGACTGCGGGTTCTGGCCCGTGTAGACGTTGCGGTCCACCACGACGTGCGATCCCCAGGGCTCGGCGGCCTTGGAGTAGTCGGCGCCCAGCTCGACGAGCTTGTCCTCCAGCAGCCAGGGCGCGTTGGCGGCCAGGCCGACCTGCTCCTCCTCGTCGTTGGAGAACCCGGTCATCTTGTAGCCCGCGAACGGCGACGAGGACGCGTCGTCGGAGGCGGCGAGCACGGCGGCCGGCGCGTGGCACAGGAGCGCGACGTGCTTGCCTTCGCTCACGCGGTCCCGGAGGAGCGCGCCGGAGGTTTTGTCGACGGCGAGGTCCTCCAGCGGGCCGTGACCGCCGGGGTAGAACACCACGTCGAAGTCGTTGTGGTCGACGCTGGCCAGGTCGGTCGGCGCCTCGAGGACCTGAGCGAGGCGGTCGAGGGAGGCCCGGACGTGCTGCAGGGTCTCCGGGTCGCCGGCGCCCTCGTCGAGGCTCGCCTGGTCGACGGAGGGGGTGCGGCCGCCCGGGGTGGCCACGGTGACGGACCACCCGGCGTCGGTGAACACCTCGTAGGGGGCCACGAACTCCTCGGCCCAGAAGCCCGTCGGGTGCTGGGAACCGTCCTTGAGAGTCCAGTGGTCGGCTGCGGACAGGATCATCAATACGTTCGCCATGCCGCGACCCTACGGATCTCAAGCGGCCTCGCAACTGGTCTCACCAAGGCTTCTCGCGCGTGACCTCAACCATAAATATATATGTCTTCATCTGATTCACATGTGACGGAAGATGACATGTGCGATCCCGTTACCAGCGCTTTTCTGTCGTACCCGCAGTTGGCGACATATCAGCAGCTCAGACCGTCCCTCATGCGGACGGCTCCTTAGGAAGCAAAACGTTGAGGAGCGGTGTGGCAAGCCTTAGCGTTCACGCCGCATGAGCTGAGCGGCTCACGCAAATCGAGGGGTGATCCAGGCCTCTCCCGGTGCACTGAAGGAGTACTCGTTGGCCACAAAGCCCTCATTGCTCCGTCGCACCGCTCCACTCGTCGTCCTGACCGGCCTGGCATTGCTGGGGTTCTCGGCAGGGGCGGGAACCGCATGGATGACTGAAGCAACCGCCTCAGTATCCACGAACCACCGCGCAGATCCTTCCGTCGCACAAGCGGGGTTGATCTCGCCGACGACGGCCAACCCGACGTCCACAGCGCCCACATCGACCCCGGCGACGTCGACGGCACGGGTAGACGCCAAGCCGCCCGAATCCTCGACATCCGAGGAGCCCCCGACCCGGCCGGCGCCTGCACCCGCACCCGCACCCGCACCCGCGATCCGCGTGCCGGTGGCGCCCGCACAACCACCCGTGCGGCCGCGGTACACGCCGGCTCCCGCGCCGCAGCCTGTGCCACCACCTGCACCTGCACCGGTAGCGCCAACAGTGCCTGAGCCGCCTCCGATCAACATTCCACTACTACCCGTCAATCCTCAGCCACCCATTCAGCCGCGGCACGTCACCCTCGGCTGAATCTCGCCAGTCAAATTCGGAACACCAAGGAGAGAACACAATGATCCCCGCTGGAATCCTCGCCGCCATCGCCGCGATCGGGACCACGATCACGACCGCCCTCGTCGGTCTCGGACCCGCTGCCGCGTCCGTGGCCGGGCCGGCCATCGCCGCCGGCCCGCCCACGGTCGCCGGCGTTGCAGCGGCGGCGCTCGGCGGTGCCGGCAGCCTCGGCGCACTCGGCATCGGTGCCGGTGCCGCCGGGACCAACCCCCACGTGGCGGGAGGCCTGCAGAACGCCGGTGCCCAGATGTACAACGATGCGGTCGGGTCGGTCGCGGGTGCCGTCAACGGCCTGAATATCCCCGGCGTTCACATCCAGGTGAACTGATTCGCCCATCAGCACGCCAGCCCCGCTGCACGCCGACAGTGGTCGGCGCAGCGGGGTTTGGGTGCTTGAATGGCGCGGTGACCAGCGTGACCTATTTGCAGCAGACCGACGCGGAACAGCTACTGTCGGCCGATCGCGCAGATCTCACGATCTCCCGCGTCTTCCCCGCCGAGCCCGCCTTCAATGAGCGGATGTACTGCGAGATCGGCAGCGACTGGAACTGGACCGACCGCCTCGAGTGGACGCAGGGTCGCTGGTCCTCCTACTGTTCCGACCCGTGCGTCAGCACCGTTCGCGCGAGACTGGGCGACGAGGTCGTCGGTTACGCGGAACTGCGCATGAGTCCCTAGGACGGCGCGGCCGACGCGGCCACTGCGGGCGGGACCGGGTCCGCCGATGACGGAGTCGACGTGGAGATCGTCTACTTCGGCATCCTGCCCGCCTTCGCTGGCCGCGGCCTGGGCGGCTGGTTCCTCTCCGAGGTCTGCCGCATCGCCTGGAACGTCCCGGGCTGCCGCCGCGTGTGGCTGCACACGTGCGCCGACGACTCCCCCGCCGCTGTCCCCAACTACCTCGCCCGCGGGTTCGTCGAATACGGCCGAGCGGACACCGGCTGCGACGCCTGCACTGCGTGATCCGACGGGCGGGCCCGGTTCACGGCTCGGGAAGCCGACTCAGCGCCCGCCCACTCATCCGCGAGATCAACTTCTCTGCGACCGCCCCGAACGCCTGCAGCTCGTCGTCGTCGAATCCCTCAAACAACCACTCGGCGAGACCGACGCGCGCCGTCACCACCTCATCCACGATCCGGCGCGACTTCTCCGTCAGGCTCACCAACCGCACCCGCCGGTCATCCGGCGGCATCGTCCGCTCCACGTAACCACTCGCGACCAGGCCGTCCACCAGCGCCGTCACCTGGCGCGGGGAGCAGTCGAGGTACGTCGCCAGCTCCACCTGCTTGCACTCACCCTGCAAGCCCAGCACGAACAGCAGCTCCAGGCGCGGCACCGTCAGCCCGTAGTTCGCCGCCGCGCGCTCGATGTGCCCGGCCATCTGCTCGGAGAGCATCAACGCGCGATCGAGAATCTCCCTCGACGATAGTGCCACCTGTTTATAGTTACCACTATTCACGGTTTCATCCCCACCGGGGGCCGGTGGGCGACCAGTCTCAGGAGACACCATGGACGTGACCATCCCGGCGGGCTTCGACTTCACCGACCCGGACCTGTTCGAAAAGCGACTGCCACACGACGAGTGGCGCCAGCTCCGGCGGACGCAGCCCATCCACCGCGTGGACAAACGCCCCGGCTCCGACGGGTTCGACGACGACCACTACTGGCTCGTCACCCGGCACGCCGACGTCAAGGAGATCTCCCGCCTGACCGGCGAGATCTTCTCCGCGGGGGAGAACACGATGATCCCGCGGTTCGCCGAGGGCACGCCGCGCGAGATCATCGAGGCCCAGCGCGCGATGCTCGTCAACGAGGACGGCGAGATCCACAAGAAGCACCGCCGCATCATCTCCCGCGGCTTCACCCCCCGCGGCGTCGCCGGCATGCGTGACGAGCTCGCCGACCGCGCGCGGAAGATCGTCACCGCCGCCGCCGAGAACAACGCCGACGACTTCGTCACCGCCGTGGCCTCCGAGCTGCCGCTGCAGGCGATCGCCGAACTGCTGGGCGTCCCGCAGGAGGACCGGCACAAGATCTTCGAGTGGTCCAACATCATGACCAGCTACGACGCCGGCGTCGACCCGGACGCGCCCGCCATCGCCTCCATGGAGCTCATCGGCTACGCCAACGCCATGGCCGAGGACCGGGCGGCCAACCCGCGCGACGACATCGTCACCAAACTCGTCCAGGCCGACGTCGACGGCGAGCACCTCTCCGCCGACGAGTTCGGTTGGTTCGTGACCCTCCTCGCCGTCGCCGGCAACGAGACCACCCGTAACGCCACCACCCACGGCATGGTCGCGATGCTCGAGCACCCCGACCAGTGGGAGCTGTTCAAGCGCGAGCGGCCCGAGACTGCCTACGACGAGATCCTGCGCTGGGCGTCGCCGATCACCCAGTTCCAGCGCACCGCCATGGAGGACACCGAGATCGGCGGGGTGTCCATCGCCAAGGGCGACCGGGTGCTGATCTGCTACGGGTCGGCGAACTTCGACGAGGAGGTCTTCGACGACCCGTTCACGTTCAACATCCTCCGCGACCCGAACCCGCACGTGACCTTCGGCGGCCAGGGCCCGCACTACTGCCTGGGCGCGAACCTGGCGAAAATGCAGCTCGAGCTGATCTTCAACGCCGTCTCCGACCACCTGCCGGACCTCACCGCGCTCGGCGATCCCAAGCGCCTGCGCTCCGGGTGGCTCAACGGCCTCACCGAGTGGAGGGTCGACCTGGGCGTGTGCCCCGTGGCGAGCTGACCCGCCCGCGGGCGAGGCCTTGACCGCCGCGCCGGACCTTCGCCGCCCGCGTGCTCAGCCCAGCCACGCCTGTAGCAACATGTACGTCCCCGTGCCCAGCACGATGCTCGCGGCGGCGCGCCGGAACGCCAGGTGCACGCCCAAGGTGAGCGCGAGCGCGACGGTCGCCGGCACCCACGAGCCGAGCGCGGTGGTGGTGTCGCGCAGGGTGTAGACCACCAGGACCACCATCACGCCGGCCGGCATGGTGCGGCCGAGATAGCGGACGACGCCCGAGTCGCGAAGGCGGGTGAGCGCGACAAACGGGGCGGCCCGCAGCGCCACGGTGACCAGGAACATCACGCCCAGACCGGCGAGCAGGTAGGCGGTCCCGGGGACCGCGCTCACCCGACATCACTCCCGGGCCGGTTCGTCCGCCCGGGCCGCTCCGCCCGCCCGGTTCGCTGCAGCCACGCGTACCGCACCAACAGCACACCGACAAACCCGCACAGGCCCACGATGAGCATCTGGTCGGGGGCCACCACGGCGGCGATCAGCCCGCACACGAGGCCGATCACCGGCGCGGGCAGGTCGCCGGACGACCGCCACGCGTCCACGGCCAGGACGGCGAACAACGCGGTCAGCGCGAACTGCAACCCGTCCAGCCCCTCGGGCAGGGCGGTGCCGACGAGCGCACCGATCACGCCCGGGATCACCCACAGAGATTGGCAGGTGATCGCGATGGTCAGCGTCCGCGGACCGGTCATCTCCGCGCGCCGCTTGGTGGCGGTGATCGCGTAGACCTCGTCGGTGAGCGCGTACACGGCGTACAGGCGCCCGAGGCGTGAACGGATGGCCTCGAGCGGGAAGCTCAGGCCGTAGAACACGTGGCGGAAGTTCACCAGGAACGCCGCGGCGGCCAGCGAGTACAGGGGAGTGACGGCAGTGAGCAGGCCGATCGCCAGGAACTCCATCGACCCGGCGTAGATCACCAGAGAGAACACCGGTGCCCACCACCAGTCGAACCCCGCCTGAGTCATCAGCACCCCGAACGCCAGCCCGAGTGGCACCAGCCCCAACCCGACGGTCGAGCAGTCGGCCAGACCCTTGCGGATCTCTGCGCGGATCTCCGCGCTGGTGGAGGGGCTGGTCGACACGCCGGGCAGTCTATCCAGCCACGATTTCGCATCACCCCCGACAGAGGCCTTCCGCTGCCCGGCCGGCGGGTGCAGACTCGACGCATGGACGCACATCAGACGGGCGCCGTGCCCGCGCCGACGGTGTGGCACTGCTTCCGATGCTCCGACGCCCGGACGGTGATCGACTGGCTGGTCGCGACCCTGGGGTTCGTGGAGACGGCGTGCTACGCCGAGGACGGCGTGGTGACCCACGCGGAGCTCCTGTGGCCCGAGGGCGGAGGCGTGATGCTGGGCGAGGGCGGGCGCGGGGCGGACGACCCGCACGCCTCGCCACCCGGCGCCGGTCTGGCCTACGTCGTGACCGCCGACTCGGAGCAGGTATACCGCAGGGCCGTGGACGCCGGGGCCGAGGTGGTGCTGGCGTTGCAGGACACCGACTACGGGGATCGCACCTTCTCCGTGCGGGACCCGGAGGGCAACGTGTGGTCGGTGGGGCAGTACCGGGGCGCGCCCCTGCCCTGACGATCGCGCGGTGCGGCGGTCAGGCCCGTCGCTGGTCGGCGGTGGGCACGAGCGGGATCGCCAGCGCCGCGATCACGGCCGCGCCGGCGAACACCGGCCAGTAGCCGATCGCGTCGATCACCGCGGCGACCAGGGGAGTGGACGCCGAGATCGCCACGAACTGGGTGGTGTTCTGCACCCCGAGCGCGCGGCCGCTCCAGCGGGGCCCGGCGAACTCGGCGACAGCGGTGAACGCCAGGCCGTTGTCGGACACCGAGAGCACGGTGGCGATCACGCCGAGCGTCACGGCGATGACCCCGGGCGCGCCCAGTGCTTCCGCCACCGCCAGCGCGGCCAGGCCGGCGGTCACCGAGATCGCCACGCCGCGAATGGGTGTCATGCGGGACCCCACCCGGTCCGAGACCGCGCCCGCCACGATCCGCGCGACCGCGCCGAGCACCTGACTCACCGTCACCACGACGCCTGCGGACACCGCCGACCAACCGTGCCCCAGCACGAGCCACGTCAGCAGGAACGCCTGAAGCATGCCCTGCGGCAGCACGAGCAGCACCGAGACGCCGTGGACGCGGTACAGGTAGTCGGACCCGCGGTACGGTGAGCCGTCGGTCGCCGCCTCACCGCCCGCGCGGCTCACCGCCTCGCCGCCCGCGTCGGGCGTGGCCTCGGGTGGGGGCGGATCGGTGACGACGACGAGGGCCGCCACCGCCGAGACAACGGCCATCGCCAGGGGGAGCGCGAACGCCGCGCCCAGACCATACGACTGCGCGAGCAGCGGCATGGTCATCGCCGCGACCGCGGATCCGGCCGGCTGCGACATCTGGCGGACGCCCATGGCGAGCCCGCGGCGGTGCGCGGGGAACCAGCTCACGACCAGTCGCCCGCTCGCCGAGTTACCCGAGGCGGTGAAGGCACCCGTGACCAGCAGCAACACCGCCAGCAACGCGAACGAGTCCACGAAGAGCGCCGCGGTGAGGGTGACGGCGGCACCGGCCGACCCGGCGACCAGGACGACCTTCTCCCCGGCACGGTCGACCAGCCAGCCCCACGCGATCAACGCCGCGGCCATGCCGACCAGCGGCATCGCGACCAGGACCCCGCCCTGCGGGAGGGACAGTCCCATGACGCTCGTGAGATGGGGGAGCAGGAAGCCGACACCGATCACGAACGCCGATCCGGACGCGGCGACGAACGTGGCCACGGCCAGCACCAGCCAATGCCGGGCCGTCACTGTCGTCGACTCACCGTCTACCGTCTCCACCTGCAGGAGCTTATGGCACTGACCAGAATACGAAAACGCTATCCCATATCATGAGACAGCAGGAGGTGACTGAGTCAGTTGAGGTCGCCGTCCTGCATGTACGTGGCGTACAGGGGCAGGGGCATCTCCTGTCGGCGCAGCACCGCGCCCCACACGTCGACGCGGGCGGGCGCGAGCAGGTCGCTGGGCAGGCTGGGCGCGACGTACCAGTCGCCGCGGTCGAGCTCGTCCTGCAGCTGACCGGGCGCCCAGCCGGTGTACCCGACGAACACCCGCATGCCGTCGATGTGCTCGCGCAGGAGGTCGGGGTCGCTGTCCAGGTCCACGACGTGCACGCGGCCCTCGATCTGCTGGAGCCCGCTGAACCGATGGCCGTCGACGCCGGCGCTCAGCACGACCAGGGCGATGCCGGTGTCGGGCTTGACGGGCCCTCCGATGTGGAACACGGACGGGGGAGCGCACAGCTCGGACCAGGCGGGCAAAATCTCCTCGACATCGGTCTCGCTGCGTCGGGTGATCACCACGCCCAGCGACCCGGAATGGTCGTGTTCGATCACGTAGATGATCGCGCGCCGGAAATTCGGGTCGGGCATGTCGGGCGCGGCGATGAGCAGTGAACCGGCGACGGGATCCCGCTTGTCCATGGCGTCGTAGAGGCGGTCGCCGAACAGGCCTCCGCCGCTCAGATCATCCGGTCCCGTGTCCATGTATCCATGATGCCCCCGTCGCCGCCGGGCCACACGCGCGTCCCCTCGATCGGGTCTCGCCGCGGTGGTCGGTGGCCCGGCCGCGAGCGCTACCGTGACTCCCGTGACCTCACCGCCCACCGATCCGGCCGTTCCCACACGGGGCCGCCTGACCGCCGCCCTGCGCGAGTCCGATGGTCTGGGTCGGCTGTCGACGGCACGGTTGGCGGCGTTGCTCAGCGAGGGCATCCATCAGGCCGCCCTGGGCGGGATCGTGTTGTTCAGCCCCGAGTCGGGCACCACTCCGGCGGCGATCGTGGGCGGGTTCGCGGTGATGCTGCTGCCCTATTCAATTGTCGGGCCCTTCGCCGCAGCCGCGCTGGACCGGTGGGACCGCCGGGTCGTGGTGGCCGTCGCCGCCCTGGTGCGGACCCTGGCGATCGTGGCGACCATCGCGCTCATCGCCGCCGGTGCCGTCCACTCGGGCGCGGGTCTGGCGGTGTTGTTCGCGCTGTCCCTCGTGGCGATCGGTCTGGGCAGACTCATCAACACCGGGATGACCGCGGCCATGCCCAAGGTGGTCCCGGACCGGCTCCTCGCCGCCACCAACTCGGTGCTGGTCACGGTCGGTTCGGTCATCACCGCGGTGGGCGCGGTCGCGGCGTTCGCGGTGCTCGCCGTCCTGGGCGCGGGCGACGCCGCGGTCTCGTGGACCCTCGTGCCGTCCGTGGTCACCGCGCTGGCGGGGGTGTGGGCGGTCCTCGCCCTGCCGCCGCGCCACCTGGGACCCGACGACGACGACCTCCTCTCCCACCCGGACGAGGCCGTCACCCGCCGTGCCGCCCGGGCGTTCGCCGGGGGATTGGCCGAGGGCGTCCGGGCCGCACGTTCCTCGGCCCTGGTGCGGGTGTCCTTGACCGGCGTCACGCTCGGGCGGGCCGCGTTCGGGATCACGACGATGCTGGCGATCCTGCTCCTGCGCGATGCCGAGTCCGGCGGGTCGGGCGGCCCGGTCGTCGCCGGGATGGGCGGATTCGGCTTGATGTCGGCGGCCGTGGCCGCGGGCATGGGTCTGGCCGCGGTCGTCACCCCGTGGGCCATCGCCCGAGCCCAACGCGTCCTCGTCGTGGCCGCCGGGGCGGCTGCATCCGCGGTCGCCCAGGTCGTCGTCGGACCGACCCTCGACCCGACGGCCCTGGTGGTGGGCGCGGTGGCGATCGGTCTGGGGGCGCAGGTGGTCAAGCTCGTCGCCGACAACGCCATGCAGACCGATGTCCCCGATGCGCGCCGTGGCGGCGTGTTCGCCCTCCAGGACGCGCTGTTCAACTCGGCATTCGTCGTGGGCATGCTCGTGGTGCTGCCGCTCGTGCCCGCGGACGGCCGGTCGGTGTCGCTGATGCTGGTCCCGGCGGTGCTGTACGCCGCCGCGGCCGTGATCGCGGTGGTGGTGGGCACGCGCTCACGAGCCCAGACTGAGCGAGCCCGCGGCGATCGAACCGCCGCCCACTGAACCCCCACCGACCGAGCCCGCGCCGACCGAGCCACCACCGACGCTGCCTGCTCCGATCGAGCCCGCGCCAACGCTCCCCGCGCCGACTGAGCCGCCGGCCGCGGAGCCGCCACCGACGCTGCCCGCGCCGACCGACCCGGTCGCAGCGGACCCTGCGGCCGCCGATCCCACCCCGGCCGAACCCGCGGCCGCGGAGCCGACTCCGAGCGCGCCCGCGTCGATGACCCCGACGTCCACCGAGCCGGCCACCGACCCCGCGTCGACGTGCGGCAGCTCGACATGCGGGAGCTCAATGGTGGGGAGCTCGATGTGGGGCGGTTCGAAGTGCGGCAGTTCGATGCGCGGGGGCTCGAACGGCAGGGCGGTGTCGAGGCGACCGTTGCCGTCGACGTCCGCGACCGACAGCCACCCGCCACCCGTGTCGACCGTGATCGACCCGTCCTCCTCGACGACCGGGGCCGCGGGCTCAGGGACCGTGCCACCCTGAACCGGCGGGGACGGGGCCGGGGTGGGTTCGGTGACCGGGGGAGTCGACCATCTGGACGAGTCCGCCGCCGCGGCGGAGCCGTGGTGGATCGCACCGATCGCATCGGACAGCAGCGAGCCCCAGTCCGGCAGCGCCCCCAGGGACCGGGTACCGGCGGCGATCGCGTCCGACCCTGCGGCCAGTGCACCGTCGACGAGACCGCCCGATCCGTGTACCCCGGCGGCGATCGAGCCGGCCGCCAGGGACCCGGCGCCGACGGAGCCGAGACCCACCGATCCCGCGCCCACCGAGCCCCCGCCGACCGAGCCCGCTCCCACAGAGCCACCGCCGACGCTGCCTGCGCCGACCGAGCCTGCGCCCACGGATCCGGCGCCCGCGGCCCCCGCGCCGAGAGAACCCGCCGCGAGCGCCCCCACGCCACCCGCGTGGACGTTCCACACCCCGCGATTGCCGTCGTCGGCGTAGGCGACCTGGCCGGCGGCGCCGACGTCGGTCACGACACGGTCCGCGGTGCCGTCGAAATCCGAGTCCCAGAGGGCGTCGTCGGCGTACCCGTCGCCGTCGAAGTCCAGCCACAGCGCGTCCGGCGCGCCGATTCCGAGGGTGAGATCGGGCTCGCCCTGCCACTGCGTCGGCTCACCGACGCCGTCTCCGAAGAAGTAGTCCATGCGCCGATCGTGTCGCGCGTGAACCGGACCGACCAGTGCCGCCGGCCGATCTGTGGAGAGTGCTCGGAGTTGTCCACAGACCTTCTTGAGCCCTTGACGCCTTCCCGCCGGACAGATCGGAGGAGGTGCGGTCAGCGGGCGAGCGCGCGGTCCAGCACCACCGGCTGGTGGGGGTCGCCGCCCAGATCGGGCCGACCCAGGCGTGCCGCCCGCGCACCGAGCACCACGAGGAACACCAGCGCCCAGATCAGGTAGGCGTTGCCGACGAGGCGCTCGACCGGGCTCCAGCCCAGCTCGCGGTCCTCGCTGTTCGGCACCCACCACTGGGGAGTCGCCAGGAAGATCACCACGCCGCTGGCGGCGATGCCCAGCCAGAGGCGCTCGTCGAGGTCAGCCCGTCGTCCCGCACGTTCGGCCCACACCAGCGCGAGCACGACCGCCGGCACCGCCCACACCCAGTGGTGGCCCCACGACACGGGCGAGCAGAACAGCGCGACGTGACCCACCGCGACCGCCGCGGCGACCTCCTGGCCGGACCGCAGCAGACGCCACGCGAACCACGCGATCCCCAGCCCGATCGTCGCGGCCACGACGAACCACACGACCGACGCGGCGGTGTCCTCGAGGCCGAGCCGGTAGACGACGCCGTTGACCGACTGGTTGGAGGTGAACGCCAGGCCGCCGATCCGCTCGGGATCGCGGATGGCGAAGCTCCAGTAGCGGGCGGAGTCGTCGGGCGCGAGCAGGTGGCCGAGGCCGGTGAACGCCAGCGCCGACACCACCGCCGTGGCCAGGCCCCGCCAGTCCCGCCGCAGGAAGAAGTACAGCAGGAACACCGCGGGCGTGAGCTTGATGGCCATCGCGAGCCCGGTGAGCGTGCCGCCCCACCACCGCCCGCGGCCGAGGATGACGTCGACCAGCACGAGCGCCATGAGGAACACGTTGACCTGCCCGAACCCGATCGTCTCGCGGACCGGGCCGAACCACAGCGCCACCACCATGACGGCGGCCGTGAGCCACCACAGCTCCCGCGCCGGCCGCTCGCACGTGCGCGTGAGCACCAGCTGCACCACGAGCGCCAACACCGCGATGGTCGCCAGCGTGACGAGCGCGGACGCCACCGGCAGCGGGACCAGCGTGAGCAGCGAGAAGATCTGCGCGGACAACGGGGGATAGGTGAACGGCAGGTGCGCGCCCTGCGCGAGCTGCGGCAGTTCGCCGTACAGCTCGCCGCCGTCACGGAACACCTGCCCGCCGACGCGGTAGACGTCGAGGTCTATGCGGTACGGCGGGATCTGCTGCAGGCCGGGGATGCCGACGGTGTGCAGCATCGTGCCGGCGGCGGCGAGGACGACGACTACGAGGCGACCGACCGCCGAGGAGAGGTAGCGGTCGACCGCTGCGCCGGTCACGCCGGGTCGCCGTTCTGCCGGTCCGTGTCCGATCCCCCGGTCGGCTGGTCTCCGCCCTTCTGCGCGGCCCACCACCGGAGGAGTTCGGCCTCGGCCTCGTCCCGGTCGAGCGGGCCGCGGTCCAGGCGCAGTTCCTTGAGGAACGCCCACGCGCGGCCGACGTCGGGCCCGGGCTTGAGGCCCAGCAGAGTCATGATCTCGTTGCCGTCGAGGTCGGGGCGGACCCGGGCGAGGTCCTCCTTCTCCTCGATCTCGGCGATCCGCCTCTCCAGCGAGTCGTAGTTGGCCTGCAGCTTGGCCGCGCGGCGTCTATTGCGGGTGGTGCAGTCGGCGCGCACGAGCCGGTGCAGGCGGGGGAGCAGGTGACCTGCGTCGGAGACGTAGCGGCGCACGGCCGAGTCGGTCCACTGGCCCTCGCCGTACCCGTGGAAGCGCAGGTGCAGGAACACCAGTCCCGAGACGTCCTCGATCATCTGCTTGGGGTACTTCAGGGCCCGCATGCGCTTGCGGACCATTTTGGCGCCCACCACCTCGTGGTGGTGGAACGTCACGCCGCCGCCGGGCTTGGGCGCGCGGGTGGCCGGCTTGCCGATGTCGTGCAGCAGCGCCGCCCAGCGCAGGACGAGGTCGGGACCCTCCGGCTCGAGGTCGATGGCCTGCTTGAGCACGGTCAGCGAATGCCAGTAGACGTCCTTGTGCTGCATGTGCTCGTCTCGCTCGAGCTTCATGCCGGGCACCTCGGGCAGCACGTGGTCGGCCAGGCCGGTCTCGCACAGCATGTTGATACCGTCGATCGGGTAGTCGCCGAGGATGGTCTTGTCGAGCTCGGCCCGCACGCGCTCCGCGGTGATGCGGTCGATCTCCGCGGTCATCTCCGTCATCGCCCGAAACACGCGCGGCGCGAGGGTGAAGCCCAGCTGGGAGACGAACCGGCACGCCCGCAGCATGCGCAGCGGGTCGTCGGCGAAGGACTGCTCGGGCGCGGCCGGGGTGTCGAGCACGCCGGCCAGCAGCGCGTCCATCCCGTTCAGCGGGTCGACGAACTCGTGCCGGCCGTCCGAGTGCAGACGCACCGCCATGGCGTTGACGGTGAAGTCGCGCCGCACCAGGTCGCCGGACAGCGTGTCCCCGTAGACGACCTCGGGGTTGCGGGTCACCCCGTCGTAGGAGTCCGCGCGGAAGGTCGTGATCTCGATCTGCTGCTCGATCCCGTCGCCGTCCCGCTTGACGGCGGACAGGGTGCCGAACTCGATCCCCGTGTCCCACACCGCGTCCGCATAACGGTCGAGGATCCCCCGGACCGCCTCCGGGCGGGCGTCGGTCGTGAAGTCCAGGTCCGTCCCAAGACGCCCGAGCACGGCGTCGCGGACGCTGCCGCCCACGAGGTACAGCTCGTGCCCGGCCTCACCGAACGCGGCGGCCAGCGGGGACAGCACGTCGGCGAGCTGGTTGAGGGTGGTCTGGGCGCCTGCCAGCAGCCTGACCCTGCGGGCCTCGACCTCCGCGGGATCGGGCCTGGCGCCCGGGCCGTCCTGCAGACCCGAGAACACCGCGGCATCGTGTCGGTCGGAGGCGGCACGATCGCCGGCGGTGCTGCGATCGGAGGTCGGTCTGCGGGCTGTCACGGCGCTGACTTTACCGAGTGGGCCCGACATCCCCCTGACGGGCGGAGAAGCGGCGCGACCGCCCCGGAATGTGCTGCGACGCCGCCGCCCGCCGTCCGTCCACTCGACCCGCCGCGGGTCTCAGTCGTCCGCCACGACCGCCTTGGACCACAGCGGCTCGACCGCCTCGACCTCCGGCGGCCCGCTCAGCAGGTCCCCCGACTCCTCGAGATACCGCAGGTAGGCCGGGTTGCCGAGGAACTCCTGCGCGGCGGCCGCGTCCCGGTAGTGCTGGAACACCACCATCACGTCCGGGTCGACGTACGAGGCGCACAGGACGTAGGCGCGGTGCCCGTCGTTGGCCTGCACCGCCTCGGGCATGTGCCGGCGCCACACCTCGATCAGCTCCTCGCGACGCCCCGGCTTGGCCCGGTGTCGCAGGACCAGGGCGTGCGCGGGCGGGCCAGAGCTCATACAGCGGACTCTAGCCGCGTCCATGCCGCCGGTCCCGCCGCACGTGACGCCCGCCCAGACACCCTGTGTTCCGTGACAGGAGTGACTTAAAGTGACGGGCGCGTCTCGTCGTCGTCACCCTCTGAGCGGTCACCGCCGCCCACGCGTCGCAGTCGCGCCGGCCGTCGCCGTCGCCCTCGCCGCGGCGCCCGTCCCGAGCGGCGGCACCGCTCCTCTCGCGGGCGCGCAGCCGCCCGGCCTTCCGGCCGCCGGCGTCCAGTCCTCCGGCGGCGTCGACACCTCCACCGCCCTGGGCTTCACCACCGCCCCGCCCCGCCGCCCGCCGACCACGTCCCCTACGCGGCCGCCGCGTCCCTGTCCGGGTGCCCCGGGGTCTCCACGCCGCTCGGCCGCGCCGCCATGACGGCGATGGTCGCCCGCGGCGGCGGCAACGTCCACAACGCCTGGGGCGCCCCCGGCGACCCGGCGTGGCTGGCCAACGACCCGTCGCACGACGTCGAGCGACTCCGCGACACCGCCCTGTACCTGGCCTCCGCGCCGGGCAACCCCGGCCCCGACGACGCCGCGGAGCCCGGCTCGGCGACCCTCGCGATCGGCGCCCCCACCGAGCTCGCCGCGGACCTGGGGACCCGCCACATGGCCGCCGCGCTGCGGGTCGGTGGCGTGCCGTTCACCTACGACCGCTACGCCAGCGGCGCGCACACTTTCGGCCTGTTCTCCCGCGAGCTGCGCGACTCGTGGCGCGTCGTCGGACCGGCGCTCGGGGCCTGAGCCCGCGCGGTCCGGCGACGGCACGCCGTGGATTCCGGTCAAGTCACCCCCGGCCGGTAGCATCGATGGGTGTCCGAAGCCGATCGTCCCGCCGACCCGCGCGCCAACGCGCCGCGGCGTCGTCGTGCGCGTCGGCCCGCCGGCCCCGGCTCGGCCGGCCGCGATTCCGCAGGTCAGCGCCCGGATCGGGGCGGCGCGAAGGGCTCCGACGGGCAGCGCTCCGGACAGGGCGACGCCCAGAAGTCAGCCGGCCAGAACCCCTCGGGCGGCGCCGGTGGCGCGTCCGGGCCGAAGGCCACCCAGGGGGGACAGTCCGGCGCGCCCGATGACGGACAGCCCCGCCAGGGCCGGCGACGTCGTCGCGGCGGCCGCGGACGGCGCGGCGGCCGGGGACAGGGCCGCGCGGCCGAGGCCCAGAAGCAGCAGAGCGCCGACGCCACCCACACCGTGAAGTCCGGCGACGGCACCGCCGGCGCGACCTCACGCCAGGCGCCCCGCCACCCACGCACCTCCAACCGGTCCAGATCCGGTGGGGGACAGGCGGCCTCGGCCAACACCACCCGCACGGCACCGCCCGGGAAGGCCGGCGGCAAGGGCGGGTCCAAGGCCGGCGGCAAGGCGGCCGCCAAGAACGCGCCCAAGACCGGTGCCAAGGCGGCGTCCAAACCCGGCGCCCAGGGCGGCAAGGGTGGCGCCAAGAACGCCCGCGGCGGCCGCGGGGGAGCGCGCCATCCCCGGGGTGGCCAGCGCCTCAAGACCGTGCTGGAGACCTCGGCCGGCGGGCTGGTCGTGCGCGGCCTCGAGCGCGCGGCGAGCGGGCCCCAACCCGACCTGTCCCGACTCGAGGTCGCGCTCATCGGTCGCCTCGACCGGCGGGGGCGCATGCTGTGGTCGATGCCCAAGGGGCACATCGAGCCGGGTGAGACCGTCGAGGAGACGGCCCGGCGCGAGGTGCTCGAGGAGACCGGCGTCGACGGCACGGTCCTGGCGGCGCTGGGCACCATCGACTACTGGTTCGTGGCCGAGGGCCGGCGCATCCACAAGACCGTCCACCACCACCTCATCCGCTACGACCACGGCGAGCTGTGCGACGAGGACCCCGAGATCACCGAGGTCGCGTGGGTGCCTTTCGACGACCTGCCCCGCCGCCTGGCCTACCCGGACGAGCGGCGGCTGGTCGAGGCCGCCCGCACCCTGTTGCCGCAGCTCGTCCACGCCGAGGTCGCCGGCGACAACCCGCCGCCCGCCGACGCGCAGGTGGTGGACCCGTCCCGCCGCGCCGACGGTCCGACGCCGGTCCGCCGCACCGGCGCCCGTGGTTCCGCAGCGGCGCCCCGCGACGACACCCCGGAGGAGTCAGGGCCGTGATCGGGCGGCCGGTTGGGCGCGTAGTCCGGGCGGTCGTCCCGACGGCGCTGTGCGCGGCACTGGCGATCGGACCGGGCTGGGGCGTCGGGTGGGGCGCGGCCGCGGCCCGCACGATCACCCCCGAGGAGGCCTCGGCCGCCGGCTACATCCCCAACCCGGCCCCCGCACTGGCCAGGATCAGCATCGATGAGCTCACCCCGCGCGTCCTCGACGGCGCGCACGACCCTGGCGTCGCCGGGGGCGGGGGAGGGGCCGCGGTCGGCACCGAGGCCGGGGTCCCGGTCGTCACGGTGTCGGGGACCATCACCAACGTCGGCGACACCCCGCTGGAGGCGGTCGACGTGCGCCTGCAGCGCGGGCCGCGGGCCGCTGACGCCGAGTCGGTGCGCGAACCGCTGGTGTGGTCGGAACCGTCGTTCGGGGTGCGCGGCGAGTTCGTGCGCGTGGCCGAGGCCGTGCCGCCGGGCGCGTCGGTGCCGTACCGCGTCTCGATGCCCGCGCGCGCCGTGCCGGGCGATCCGGGCCCCGACCTGCAGCTCACCGAGCCCGGCGTCTACCCGCTGCTCGTCAACGTCAACGGCACACCCGCGGGCGGATCCCCCGCGCGCCTCGACGACGCCCGCACCCTGTTGCCGGTGCTCGAGGCGCCGCGTCCGGCGACCGTGCCGGGGGTCGACGACGACGAGGTGGTCGACCCCGCGCCGGCGGACGAGCCGGGCCCGGCGCCGGTCCCGCTGACCGTGCTGTGGCCGCTGGCCTCGTCTCCGACGCGGGTCGCGGCGGTGCCCGGTGTCGAGGGACCCGATCCCGTGGTGATGCTGACCGACGATTCCCTCCTCCGCGAGCTGTCGGGGTCCGGTCGTCTCACCGGTCTGGTCCGCGCGGCCGACGAGGCGTTCGACGGTCCCGGCGGGCAGGAGCTGCGGAGTTCGACGTGTCTGGCAGTGGATCCGGCGCTGCTGGGGACCGTGTCCGAGATCGCGGGCGGCCGCACCGTGGTGATCTCCGACGACACCGGTCCCGATCGCGCGGGCGACTCCGCCGCGCGGGGCGGTAGGGCCCGCGGTGGTGGCGAGGACGACTCCGGGGCCGGCGGGACCACCACGCGCCCGGCCGATCCGGAAGCCGTGGCCGCGGACGCCACGCGCTGGTTGGACGAGCTGCGCGCCCTGGCCGACGGCGCGTGCGTGGTGAGCCTGCCGGCCGCCCAGGCGGGTCTCGAGTCCGTCGCGGCGGTGGGGTCCACGGACCTCACGCGTGCAGCGCTGGACAACGCGGGCTCCGTCGAACGGATCCTCGGGGTGGCGCCCGTCCCCGACGTTCTCGTGCCCGCCTCGGGCACTCTGGCGCCGGGCACCGCCGAGGCCCTCGCCCCGCAGGGCGGTGCCGCGGGTAGCGCCGTGGTGGCCGCGCCGTCCACCCGCACCGACACCGGACTCGTGCCGCCGCCCGGGGTCGTGGGCCTGGCCGGTACGGAGGCGGGGCGCGCGCTGACCTACTCCGCGACTATCGGCTCGGCCCTGGCCGCGACCGGCGACGTGCCCGAGAACCCGCGCTACTCGGACCCGGCCACCCGGTACTGGCTCACGGCCGACTCGCCGGCGGCCCGTCTCCAGGACGCCCGCGCGGCTCTGCTGGCACCGGTGGTGGACGCGATCGACGCGGCGGGCGACGGCACCGGCGCGGCCGGCGCTCCGGGCACCGCGGCCGGGGCCGTCCCCGGTGGCGCCGCCGGCCCGGGGGACACCGCGGCGGCCGCCCAGGGCGTCCTCGCCGTTCCGCCGCAGGTGTGGACCGTCGACGGGGAGTCCGCCGGCTCCCTGCTCGAGTCCCTCGGCGCCCAGCTGGCGGCCGGCCGAATGAGGGCGCTCCCGCTCGCCGAGCGCCTCACCGGCCCCATGACCGTCCCCGACGGGAGCCTCGCCCCGGACCCGACGGGCGCGGTCGACCCCGGTGCGCCCGACCCCGCCGGGGCGGACCGTCGCATCGCCGCCGCCCTCGATGCCGTCGGCACGCTCCGCTCGTTGGTCGACACCTCCGATCCGACCTCCGCGGGCGCCCAGGACCACCTCGACCCGATGGTCACCGACGCCCTGCGGGTCCTCTCGGAGACCGGGCGGCGCGCCGGGGGCGACGGTGTGGTCCCCGGATCCGGGACCGGCGAGGCCGCGCTGGCCCGGTCCGCCGCGCGACTCGACCGGCTCGAGGAGACGGTGACCGCCTCCCTCGACCGCGTCGACCTCCTGCCGCCGGGCAGCGTCTTCACGATGGCCAGCCCCAACAGCCCGCTCCTGCTCGTGACGCGCAACGCCCTGCCGTTCCCGGTCCGCGTCGGCGTGACGGTGACCGCCCCGGAGGACATCCGGGTCGACCCGGTGGGGGTCGTCCCGATCCCGGCGAGCGGATCGCGCACCCTGCAGGTGCCCACCCAGTCCGACGCCGAGGGCGGCACCCGGCACGCCGTGACCTTCATGCTCACCGGACCCGACGGCCGGCCGCTGTCGGAGCCGGTGGAACTGTCCGTCCAGACCGGCGGTTACCCGGTCGCGCAGGCGTTCGCGTTGGCCGCGGCGGCGCTCGCCCTCGTCCTCGGGGGCCGGCGGTACCTGCGCTACCGTCGGGGCATCCTCGACCCCGCGGACGAAGGGCACCGACCGTGAACGACGAGCAGGGGTCCACCGGACCCGAACTGCGCAGACCGGATCCCGGCCTCAGGGCCAGGCGGCGTGAGTCGGGCAGCTGCGTGCTGCCCGGCCCGGCGTCGCCTCCGCCGGTCGCCGACTCGTTCGTCCCCGACGCGATCCCGGCCCCCGCGATGACGGCCGCCTCCGTGAGTGCGGCGGCCCCGGCGACCGGCACGTCCACGGACGGGTCCGCGGAGCCCGGCGTCGGGGGCGGGACCGGGGGCCGCACGCGCGACTCGTCCGACGCGTCCGTGATGCGGTCGACGGGCTCGATGGCGGTGGCCAACCTCGCGAGCCGCATCACCGGGTTCGTGCGGATGATCCTCATCCTCACCGTGCTGGGCCCCGCGGTCGCGTCGGCGTTCAACACCGCCAACACGCTGCCCAACATGATCACCGAGCTCGTGCTGGGGTCGGTGCTCACGGCCATGTTCATGCCGCTGCTGGCCAAGGCGGCGCAGGAGGACGCGGACGGGGGCGTGTCGTTCATCCGCCGCCTGCTCACAGTCACCTCGGCGCTCGCGCTCGGAGCGACGGTGCTCGCCGTGGCGTGCGCGCCACTGCTCACCGAACTCAACCTCGGCGACGGCGAGGTCAACACCGACCTGGCCACCGCGTTCGCGTTCCTCCTGCTGCCGCAGATCTTCTTCTACGGCGTGTTCTCCGTGATGCTGGCGGTGCTCAACTACAACGGCGTCTTCCGACCCGGCGCGTGGGCGCCGGTGTGGAACAACGTCGTCGCGATCGCCACCCTCGCCCTGTTCGCGGTGGTGGGCAGCGGCATCGACCCGGCGGCACCGGTCAACCTGCTCAGCGGCCCGATCCTGCTGCTGGGCCTGGGCACGACGCTCGGCGTGGTCGTCCAGGCCGCCGTGCTCGTCCCCGCGCTGCGCCGCGCCGGTGTCGACCTGCGCCCGCAGTGGGGGCTGGACCCGCGGATCAAGCAGTTCGGCGGGCACGCGCTGGCCGGTGTGACGTACGTGCTCATCTCGCAGGTCGGTCTGGTCATGACCAACCGCATCGGCGCCGCCGCCGACGAGGCCGCGATCGCCATCTACCAGACATACTGGCTCCTGCTGCAGGTCCCGTACGGAATCATCGGCGTCACGCTGCTCACGGCGATCAACCCCCGCCTCGCGGACAACGGCGTCGCCGGTCGGAACGACGCGGTCGTGCGCGACATCTCGCTGGGCACCCGACTGTCCCTGTTCGGCCTCCTGCCGATCATCGCCTTCATGACCGCGTTCGGGCCGACCATCGCCACAGGCCTGTTCCGCTACGGCAACTTCGACGCCGACAGCGCCCGGGTCCTCGGCCTCACCGTGGCCGCCGGCGCCTTCACCCTGGTGCCCTACGCGATCGTTCTGCTGCAGCAGCGCGTCTTCTACGCCCGCGAGGACTACTGGACGCCCACGGTGATGATCCTCGCGATCACCGTCGTCCGGGTCATCCTGTCGCTCCTCGTCCCCGCGGTCGCCGACGAGCGTTCGCACGTGGTGATCGGCCTGGCCCTGGCCAACGGCCTCGGGTGGGTCGTCGGCGCCGTGGCCGGGTACGTCCTGCTCCGCTCGAAGCTCGGGTCGTTGCGCGGCCGGGAGACCCTCCGGTCCGCCGCGTGGACGCTCGGCGCCTCGGTCGCCGGCGCCCTGGTCGCCCTCGCGGTGGACACGGTCCTGCCGATGGACGCGCTCACCGACGCCGTCGGCAGCATCGGCTACGTGCTCCGCGCGGGGGTCGCCGGTGTCCTCACCCTCACGGTCACCGGGCTGGTCCTGTCGAGATCCCGTCTGCCGGAACTGGACTCCATCACCCCCGTTCTCCGCGGCCTCATGGGGCGTCTGAGGCGATAGTCGATTCCCCGGGCGGGCGGTACGTACACTCGAGAGGTCACGAGCGGCCGACGGGAGGCCGGCGCACCAGGCGAGGAGGACAGCGGGTGGGCGATCAGACCGGGACCGGAGCGGGCCCCGCTTCGCCGACTCCGCCCCGCCTGACCGTCGGCGGCCTCGTCTCCGGTGGCCGGTACGAGCTGCTCGAGTCCTGCGGCGGCGTCGCCGGACAGGCCTTCTGGAAGGCCCGCGACCGGCGCCTCGGCAGGTTCGTCGCCCTCACCTTCGTCGACCCCCTGCCCGGCGAGCAGCCCCCGGGTTCGGCGAGCGGGGTCCTCGACCGGACCGTCGCCCTGACATCCGTCTACTCTGACGGCCTCGCGCGCGTGCTCGACGTCATCCGCGGCCGCGCGGGCGGCATCGTGGTCACCGAGTGGATCCCGGGCCGCAGTCTCGCCGCCGCCGCCGCGGAGCCGGACCCGGACTCCGCCGTGGGTGCGGTGTGGGGCCTGTCCGACGCCGCGACCCGCGCCGAAGAGGCCGGCCTCGCCCTCGGGCTGGACTCTCCGGACCGGGTCCGCCTCACCGAGGACGGGCGCGCCGTCCTGTCCTTCCCCGGCGTGCGCGAGGGCGCGGACGTACGCGCCGACGTGCAGGGGCTCGGCGCGGTGCTCTACGCGCTGCTCACCGGGGCGTGGCCGCTGTCCCTGCCCGACGGGTCCGACCGGCACGATCCGGCCGACGGGCGGCCGGGGGAGGCCCCGAGGGGCGACGACGACGAGGTCCTCGATCCCACAGTGGTCGGTTCCGGGGTCTCGCCCGAGTCCGCGGTGCTGGCGATGCGGACGCTCGACGGGTCGTCGGTGAGCTCGGCGGCCACCGTGAGGTCCATGGTCGCCGACCGCGTCGGCGGGCCGGTGCGCGCCGCCCGTGTCACCCGCCCCGTGGGCCCCGACACGGCGGGTGGCCCGTCCGCCGCGGGTGCCGTAGAGGGTCCCGCAGCGGGCGCGGCGTACGCGGCGGTGCCGTACTCGGGGACCTACGGCGCGTCGTACTCCGAGCCGGACCCGGAGACGCAGAAGCGACGCTGGCAGATCATGGCCGGCACCTCCGCCGCGGCGGTCGTGGTGATCGTGCTGGTCCTCACGTGGTTGCTCGGCGGCTTCGGCGGCACGAGCAACGACACGCCGCTGTCCCAACAACTCGACGCGATCGAGCGGGCCGCCCAGGCCAGCCGGGCGTCCCAGACCACCGAGCCCGCGCCGGAGGACCCGGCCGGCACCGACGCGGACGCCGAGGAGAACGAGCAGGACACCCCGGACATCCCGGTCGAGGTCTCGACCGTGACGACCTGGCAGCCGGCGTCCTCGGCCGGCACGGCGGAGAACTCGGCGAGCGCGCCGAACGTGGCCGACGGTGACCGGTCCACCTCCTGGTCGAGCGACACCTACCGCGCGCAGATCGGTGACGCGCCGTCGGCCTACAAACCGGGCATCGGGCTGATGTTCACCCTCGACGACGAGCAGGAGGTACGGCGGGTCGTCCTGCACTCCGAGGACGACGACGTGCGCTTCGAGGTGCGCTCGGCGTCCACCGCGACGCCGACCTCCCTGGACGAGACCACCCGGCTCGGTACGGGCACCGTCCGGGGCGGCGAGGCGACCGTGACGATCGACGAACCCGAGGAGTCGCAATATCTCCTCGTGTGGATCACCCGGCTCGGTACGTCCGGGGCCGAGGCCTACGACGCCGAGATCACCGAGGTCGAGCTCGCCCGCTGACTCCACCGGCCGTCTCGCCCCGCGCCCGCCTCGTCATCCCGCCGTCCGTTCCGCACCCGCCTTCCCGCGCCCGCCGTCCCCTCCGGCGCCGAGGTGACACCCCCACCGGCTGACGCACCGGGTTACCGTGACGCCCGTGAACACCGGTGCCATCGTCACCCCCGCCCCGGCGACGACGCGTGCGCCCCTGCGGGCGGAGTCACCGCTGACGGACGCCGAGCTGATCGACGCGCACGTCGCCGGCGATCCGGACGCGTTCTCCGCGCTCGCCCGCCGCCACTACGACTACCTGTGGCGGCTGGCCATCCGGACGTCGTTCAACCGTGATGACGCCGCGGAGGCCCTCCAGGAGGCGCTCGTCTCGGCGTACCGCAAGGCGGACACGTTCACGCACGCCTGCCCCGTCCAGGGATGGCTCTACCGGATCGTGGTCAACGCGTGCCTGGACAAGATGCGCGCCCAACGCCTGCGCACCCACACGCAGCTCACCCCGTCACTGCACGAGCAGATCACCCTGCGCGACCACTTCCACCAGGATCCCGCCTACGCGATCATCGTCGCCGAGGCGCTGGCGGGACTGCCCGACGATCAGCGCGACGCCGTCGTCGTCGTCGACATGTTGCGGTGCACCGTGGCCGAGGCCAGCCACCTGCTCAACGTCGCCCCGGGCACCATCAAGAGCCGGTGCGCGCGCGGCCGCGCCAAGCTCGCCGTCCTCCTCGAGGGGGTCACCCTCACCGCGTGAGGGGGAGACCGGGGACACTGGGGGAACAAGCCGGACCACCCGGGTGTTGAGGCCTTGTGAGGAGGCCTGACACGGGGGTGCAGGTCCGTCACTCTCCCATCGACCGCCCACCCCGAGGAGCCCAGAGAACTCATGAGCGAGACCGTCCACGACGTCATCATCGTCGGATCCGGCCCGGCCGGGTACACCGCCGCCATCTACTCCGCGCGGGCCGAGCTCAAGCCGGTGGTCTTCGAGGGGTCCCAGTTCGGCGGTGCGCTCATGACCACCACGGAGGTGGAGAACTTCCCGGGCTTCGCCGAGGGCATGATGGGCCCGGACCTCATGATGCAGATGCGTGAGCAGGCCGAGCGGTTCGGTGCCGACCTCCGGATGGAGGACGTGACGTCGCTGGACCTGGCCGGCGACGTGAAGATCGTCCGCGTCGGCGAGGAGGAGCACCGCGCCCGCGCCGTCATCCTCGCGATGGGTGCCGCCGCCCGCTACCTCGGCGTCCCGGGGGAGCAGGAGTACCTCGGCCGCGGTGTGAGCTCGTGCGCCACCTGCGACGGCTTCTTCTTCCGCGACAAGCCGATCGTGGTGGTCGGCGGCGGCGACTCGGCGATGGAGGAGGCGACCTTCCTCACCAAGTTCGGCTCGTCGGTGACGATCGTCCACCGCCGCGAGGAGTTCCGCGCGTCGAAGATCATGGTCGAGCGGGCGCGGGAGAACGAGAAGATCTCCTTCATCCTCGACACCACCGTGGACGAGGTCGTGGCCGGATCGACCGGATCGGTCGAGAAGCTGTGCCTGCGCAACACGATCACCGGCGAGACCAGCGAGATCGAGGCCGCCGCCATGTTCGTCGCCATCGGCCACGACCCGCGTTCGGAGCTCGTGCGCGACCAGGTCGAGGTCGACGAGGACGGGTACGTCCTCACCGGACAGACCACCGCCACGTCCATCCCCGGCGTCTTCGCCTGCGGCGACCTCGTCGACAAGCGCTACCGCCAGGCCATCACCGCCGCCGGTTCCGGCTGCTCCGCGTCGATCGACGCCGAGCGCTGGCTCGCCGAGCAGGCCTGACCCCCAGCCACCCACACCTCCACCGAAAGGACCGCCAGCATGGCCGACACCCCTAACATCGTCGACGTCACCGAGGCCGACTTCGCCGACGCCGTCCTCGCCGCCAGCGCCTCCAAGCCGGTGCTCGTGGACTTCTGGGCCACCTGGTGCCGTCCGTGCACGATGATGGCCCCGGTCCTCAACGAGCTCGCGGGCGCCGAGTGCGACAAGCTCACCGTCGCCAAGGTGGACGTCGAGGCCAACCAGGAGCTCGCCGCCGAGTACCAGATCACGGCGATCCCCGCGCTCCTGCTGTTCTCCGAGGGCCAGCCCGTCAAGCGCCTCACCGGCGCCAAGTCCAAGTCGGCCCTGCGCTCGGAGCTGGGCGACATCCTGGGTTCCTGAGCGTCTCTCCGAGTGCGTCTGAGAGCCCCCTGAGCGGTCCCCCGCCGCCCGGCGCGGAGACGGCATTCAGGAGGGCGACGCGGTAAGTTCATGCGGGTACGTAACTCGAGGAGAGCGGGAGGAGCCCCATGGCGTGGAGGCGTGGTGACCGTGGGCCCGAGGTGGCCGCGATCCGGGCCACCCTCGCGGGGATGGGTCTGCTGCACAACATCGATTCGGTCGGGATCACCGAGCCGGAGACCGGCTCGATCCTCGCCCGGACCGATGCGGTGTTCGACGCCGATCTGGAGACGGCCGTTCTGGCCTTCCAGCAGGCCCGTGGGCTGATCTCCGACGGAATCGTGGGCCCGGCCACCCAGGCCGCGCTCGACGACGCCAGCCACGTCCTGGGGACCCGGGACCTAAGCTATCTCGTCTCCAAGCCGATGGCCGGGGACGACGTCGCCCAGCTCCAGCGGCGTCTCGGAGAGCTCGGGTTCTACGCGGGGCTCGTCGACGGGACCTTCGGTGCCCTCACCCACGCGGCGGTCACCGACTTCCAGCGGGACTGCGCCCTCGACGCCGACGGCGTGGTGGGCGCCGAGACCCTCGACACCATCAACCGCTTCTCAACCCTCTTCAAGGGCGGCGATGTGGCGTCCCTCGTGGAGAAGGAGCGCGCCCGCACGTCCGGGCCGATGCTCGCCGGGAAGCGCATCGTGCTCGACCCCGGCCCCAGCGGTTCCGAGAACCCGATCCGCATCGAGACGCCGTACGGGACCATCACGGACGCCGAGCTCCTGTGGGACATCACCCGCCGCCTCTCCGAGCGCATGAACCAGGCCGGCGTGGAGGTCTTCCTCTCGCGGCCCGAGGCGATGATCCCCACCGATCCCGAGCGCGCGGAGATCGCCAACGCGTTCAACGCCGACCTCATCATCTCCCTGCGGCTCGACCGCCACCCCAACCCGGTGGGCAACGGGGTCGCGACCTTCTACTTCGGTAACTCGCTGGGCGCGGAGTCCATGCTCGGCGAGGCCCTGTCGGGGTTCATCCAGCGGGAGATCGTCAGCCGCACCGAACTGCGCGACTGCCGCACGCACGGCCGCAGCTGGCCACTCCTGCGGATGACCCGTATGCCGTCCGTGCAGATCTACCTCGGGTACGCCCACAACGCCGGCGACCTCGCCATCCTGGGGGACCGGAACGCGCAGGACACGATCATCGATTCGATCCTCGTGGGCGTCAAGCGCCTCTACCTGCTCGACGAGGACGATCACCCCACCGGGTCGATGTCCGTCGACGATCTCATCGACTACGAGCAGCGCCAGCGAAGCTGAGCCCGGCGGCTCGACCCACACACGCACACCGCGCTGGGGCGCTCAGCCCCCGCGGCTCTCAGCGAGGTGGCGCTCAGTACCGCGGCGCCCGGCTCCGGGCCGCCTGCGCCCGGGCCGACGCCCCAGACAGCACGCCTAGCCGACGGGTGGCGAAGCCCCGCTCCGCGAACAGCTGATCGAGCGCGCGCTCGACGTCCGCCTTCCACAGGTGCTCGCTCTGGATGTCGAGGCGGAGCCTCGGGTGGGTCTCGTGCGGCGCGATGATGGTGAATCCGTGCTCGATGAGGAAGCTCGTCGCCGGCACGCACGAGTCCGCGCCGCACCCGTCACGTGACGCTATCTCGCCCGTATTCTCGGACGTCACCCCGAACGCCTCGATTGCCTTGATTCCGCGGCTCCGGAGGTCAACGACCACGGCATCGAGGAGCGAGGTGAGCACCCCGGCGGGCGCGCTGCCCTCGACGCTCATACCCGCCAGGAGGATCGCGTCGGCGCCGACCGGCGAAGTCGGGAAGCATGACGCCCGAGGGATCATCCCGGGAGGCGCGTAGAAGGCCGCCGCCGCGGGCCGGTCGGCGGCCCGTGCGATCTGTCCGCACACGCCCCACTCGAGCGAGACGTGGGAGATCCACGCCTCCTTCTCGAACTCCGGATCCCCGGGGGTGCCACTCGTCGAATCGCCGTCCGTCTGCCAATAGATGCAACGCCGCGCCCGCGGGCCGAGATGGTCCACGGCGGACAGGTCCAACGAACGAATCGAGATCATCGGGTCGTACCGGTTGACCCGCCCTCGAGTAGAGCGAGGACACGGGCCAGATCGTCTGCGTCCCCGACGTCGATCGTGATGCGGCCCTTCCGGCGCCCCATCGTCACCGATACCGACGTCTCGAAGCGGTCGGACAGTCTTCCGGCCACCGCCTCGAGCTCGGGGTCCTTCCGACGACCGCGGGGGGCGGGCTTCGGCTTGTCCGAGGCCTCACCGGCGTCACGGTTGGCGAGGGTGACGATCTCTTCCGTGGCGCGCACCGACAAGCCCTCGGCGACGATCCTGGCGGCGAGCTCGTCCTGCGCGGCGGCGCCCGCCTCGAGTCCGAGGAGCGCGCGGGCGTGCCCTGCGGACAAGACGCCGGCGGCGACCCTGCGCTGGACCGCGGTGGGGAGCTGGAGGAGTCGGATGCTGTTGGTGATGGCGGGCCTGGACCGCCCGATCCGGTTGGCGAGCTCGGACTGTGTCACGTGGAACTCGTCGAGCAGCTGCTGGTACGCGGCTGCCTCCTCCAGCGGATTGAGCTGCACCCGGTGGATGTTCTCGAGCAGCGCGTCGCGGAGGAGGTCCTCGTCCTCCGTCTGGCGGACGATCGCGGGGATCGTCGCCAGCTCGGCCCGCTGGCTCGCGCGCCAGCGACGCTCACCCATGATGAGCTGATACCGGCCGCCGGACATCTCACGGACGACGATCGGCTGCAGCAGGCCGAACTCCTTCACGGAGTGCGCGAGCTCGGCGAGCGCCTCCTCGTCGAAGTACGTCCGCGGCTGCTTGGGGTTGGGGTCGATGTCGGTCGGCGAGATCTCCCGATAGACCGCCCCCGGGTCGACCAGATCGGCGGTTTCACGTGAAACCTCGTCCGAACGGTCGCCGCTATCACGGGCCGGCGTTTCACGTGAAACAGGGTCCCGGACACGGTCCGCACTTGCGCCGGACGTCGACGACCCGGCGCTGTCTGCGGCGGCCTGCGGGCCCTCGGCGGAGGAATCCGCCGGCGCCGCGGGATCCGTCGAAGGGCGACGGGGGCGCGGGGGAGAGGTGCGAGGGCCGCCCGCGCGGGGGCCCAGGATCACGTCGGCCGCATCGCTACCGAGCCGCGGTCCGTCGCCGGGTCCCGTGGGGATCAGGGCCGCCAGACCGCGTCCGAGACCACCCTTGCGTTGCTGACTCATCGATTCTCCTCCGGACGCGTCTCGTCCGCGCTAGTGCCGGGGGCGGGGGTGCCCACCAACTCGTCCGTCGTCGTATCGACGCCCCGGCCGCTCACGCCACGACCGTTGACGCCCCTGCCGTTGATCTCGCGGGCCGCGTCGAGGTAGGCCAGGGCACCTCGTGATCCCGCGTCGTACTGGAGGATGGTCATCCCGAATCCCGGCGCCTCCGACACCTTCACGCTCCGGGGGATGACAGTCCGTAGCACGGTGTCGCCGAAGTGGTTCCGTACTTCACCCGCGACCTGCTCGGCCAGCTTCGTCCGGCCGTCGTACATCGTGAGCATGATCGTCGAGATCTCGAGCTCGGTGTTGAGGTGCTGCTGGATCAGCTCGACGTTGCGCAGCAGCTGCCCCACGCCCTCGAGTGCGTAGTACTCGCACTGGATGGGGATGAGCACCTCGCTCGCGGCCACCATCGCGTTCACGGTGAGCAGGCCCAGGGAGGGCGGGCAGTCGAGGAAGACGTAGTCGATGCCGAGCAGCCGGAGGTCGTCCGGGTGGAGGACCTCGGCCAGACGCCGCTCCCTGTGGGGCAGGCCGACGAGCTCGATCTCCGAGCCCGCGAGATCGATGGTCGCGGGGATGCAGTACAGCCGCTCGGCATGGGGGCTTTTCTGCATGAGGTCCTCGATCGAGGCCTCCCACATCAGCAGCTCGTAGCTCGACGGCGTCCCCTCGCGGTGGTCCACGCCGAGCGCCGTGCTGGCATTGCCCTGGGGATCCATGTCGATGACGAGGACACCCAGTCCGCCGAGAGCAAGAGCGGCGGCGAGATTCACGGTGGACGTCGTCTTCCCGACGCCGCCCTTCTGGTTGGCGATCGTGATGATGCGCGGCGTCTCAGGCCGGGGGAGTGCGGGGGCATCCCCGTGGAGCACCTCGTTCGCCTGCCTCGCAGCCGCGAAAATCGGGGTCTCGTCGTCGGACATCCGTCACCTTTCGACTTCCATCATGGACACCGGCGGCGCAGCATCCGCTGCCCGTGGAGTCAGCGTTTCACGTGAAACCGACACGATCCCGGGCCGGATGCCCGGGCCGGTCACCGACCGCGGCGTCCTCCCCCGCGAGATCGCGAGCCACGGTGTCCCATCCTAGTCGCCAGGGTGCCGATCACCAGCCTCGTCGGTTCGGCATCGGGGGCGGCCACGGTCTCGACGCGAAGCCCGTCGAAATCGAGCTTGGCGAGTGCCGCGCGATCCCGTTCGACCTCGTCTGCCGCGGACTCACCCTTCAGCGCGACCATGCGCCCGCCGACACGGAGAAGGGGAGCGGACCACCCGGCTAGCTTGGCCAGCGGCGCCACCGCACGGGACGTCACGACGTCGGCATCTCCCGCCGTCGCGATGATGCCCTTCTCCTCCGCGCGGCCGCGCACCACCCGGACCTCGATCCCCAGCTCGTCGATAATCTCCTCCAGGAAGGTGACGCGGCGCAACAGGGGCTCCACGAGCGTCAGCCGGAGATCCGGTCGGGCGAGGGCCAACGGGATCCCCGGCAGGCCGGCGCCGCTGCCGATGTCCACGATGGCCTCCCCGACCCCGAGGGCAGACGCGGCCGCAGCCGAGTTGAGAACGTGACGATCCCACAGACGAGGACGCTCCCGCGGCCCCATCAAACCCCGCTCCAATCCCGCGGTGCCGAGGAACTCGACGTACCGGATCGCCAGCGGGAGACGCTCGCCGAACACGCCGGCGGCGCCGGCCGGTACCGCGGGACCGGCGCTGTCACGTGTCGTTTCGTATGTCGTGTCGTCGGTCATGACGTTTCGCTCCCTCGATCGGGCCCGGGCCCGGTTTCACGTGAAACATCGAAACCACATCGATGTCATTCTCTGCCAGACACGCGCCAGGGGTGCGAGCCGCTCGACTCGCACCCCCTGTCGCGTGAGGGCCGGTCACTCCGGCAGGACGACCACCCGGCGGTTCGGCTCGACCCCGGTCGAGTCCGAGGTGACGCCGTCGATCTCCGCGATGGCGTCATGGATGATCTTCCGCTCGAACGGCGTCATCGGCTCCATCTCCTCCGACTCCCCGGACTCGAGCACACGTTGGGCGGCGACACGACCGGCATCGGTCAACGCCTCTCGCTTGGCCTCACGCCACCCGGCGATGTCCAGCATCAGTCGACTGCGGTCGCCCAGCTCCTGCTGGACGGCCAGACGGGTCAGTTCCTGGATCGCATCGAGCACCGCGCCATCGGGCCCCACGAGCGTGTCGAGATCGTCGCCACCGACGATGCTCACGACGGCGCGGTCGCCCTCGACATCGAGGTCGATGTCCCCGTCGAAGTCCAGGATGTCGAGGAACTGCTCGAGATAGTCACCGGCCACCTCGCCCTCCTCGACCAATCGTTCCTCGGACACCTCGATGCTCCTCTTGGACATGGACCCGCCTCCGTCGTGACCGCCGATCGCCGCACCCGCATGAGCCGACGAGTATCTACCCCAAGTATGGGACAAGGTCCCCGACGCCGGAGCATCGGGGACCTTGTCCAGTTGAGTGCCCTACCGGGTCACCGCTTCTTTTTCTTCTTCTTGTTCTTGGGCCGCGATCCGGAGGCCTTCTGAGCCGGCCTACTCCGCTGTCCGCCCGGCGCCTGGGGTCGCTGCCCCGGGCGGGGCCCGCTCGGCGCGGGCGAGGCGGGAGCGGCCTTCGGCGGGACCACCTCGTCGTCGTCCCTCTTCACCTCATCCGCTCCCACGGTGGGCGCGGTGGCCACGGCGGTGCCCGACGCGGCGGTCGCCCCGCCACCACGGGCCTTCTTCGGGTTGACCGGCTTCACACCGACGCGCGGGGCGAGCGCCTTCTGCTCCTCACGGCGCACCAGCGCGGCGGCGTCGTCCTCCTTGGCCATCCTCTCGTAGAGGAAGTACTGCTGGCCCAGGGTCCACAGGTTGTTGGTCACCATGTAGACGAGGATCGCCATCGGCCAGAACGCGCCGGTCACCAGGATGCCGATGGGGAACGCCCACAGCATCAGCTGGTTCATGATCTTCGCCTGCGGGTTCGCCGCCGCCTCCGGCGACTGACGCGACAGCGACACACGTGCGTTGAAGTGGGTCGTGACCGCCGAGATGATCATCAGCGGGACGGCGACGAGGATGATGTTCCAGCGGGCGAAGTCGAGCGCGGCGCCCGGCTCGACGAAGGCCTGGAACTGCTCGACCGGCTGGGAGATGAACGACGACAGCGGGGCACCGAACAGGCGGGCATCGAGGAAGCTCTGGACCTCGTCCGCGTTGAACACGTAGTTGCCCGTGTTGCGCGTCTCCTCGGCCGTCATCCCCAGTGCGCCGAACTGCTCACCCATCCGGTTGAACGAGCGCAGCACGTGGAACAGGCCCAGGAACACGGGGATCTGGATGAGCATGGGCAGACAGCCCAGCAGCGGGTTGAAACCCTCCTGCTTCTGCATCTTGCGGGTCTCGACGGCGAGCTTCTCGCGGTCGTTCTTGTACCGCTTCTGCAGCTCCTTCATCTTGGGCTGCAGCTCCTGCATCTTGCGGGAGAAGCGGATCTGCTTGGCCGCCGGCCAGAAGAGCAACGCGCGCAGCGTGACGACGAGGAAGATCACCGACAGCGCCCAGATGACGCCGTTGGAGTCCGGCGCCTCGACCCAGGGGAGCAGCCCCCCGAGGAACGCGAAGATCTTGTGCCAGAACCAGAGGATCCCGGAGATCGGGTAATAGACCAGCGGGTTGGTGATGAACGACATGGGTGTGTGAGTCCTAGCTACGTTCGTGAATTGTGGTCGTGCGCATCATGCTCGTCCGGTGGATCCGGCGCCCGTGGCTCCGGGACCGGGTCCCACCCGCCCGGCGTCCACGGGCCGCAGCGCAACAGTCGCCGCACCGAGAGCCAGGTGCCGTACCACGCGCCGTGGACGCGCACCGCCTCGACGGCGTACGCGCTGCAGGTCGGCTCGAAGCGGCAACTCGGCGGGGTGAGCGGCGAGATGCCCTTCTGGTAGAAGTCCAGCATCCACAGCAGGACCCGCGCCACGGGTCCCGGACGGGCCCGGGTCACGAGGCCCCCCGCGCCCGTGCCGCCGCAGCGGCCAACCCGGTTCTCATATCCCGCACCAGATCCGCATGAGGGGCCGTCGCCGACGCCGGGTTCGCTCGCACGACGACCATGAGGTCTGGGTCGACGTCCGCCAGCACCTCGGCTGCGATATGACGAAGCCGCCGGCTGACCCGGTGGCGTGTCACCGAGTCCCCGACGGCTTTGCTCACGACGAGCCCGAAACGCGGACCGCCCACGCGGACATCCGCGGAGTCCACGTGGGCGTGTACGACCATGGTGCGGCGGCCCTTCCTGGCACCCTTACGCACCACCGTCGCGAAATCAGCGGAACGGTGGAGCCGGTGCGACCTGGGAAGCACGCGCCACCCCGGCCGGGATCAGGCCGTCAGCGAGGCGCGGCCCTTGCGACGACGGGCGCCGACGATGCCACGGCCGGCGCGCGTGCGCATCCGGAGACGGAAACCGTGCACCTTGGCACGACGACGGTTGTTCGGCTGGAAAGTCCGCTTGCCCTTGGCCATGGTTGGCTCCTCACGTGAAGTCGGCGCCGTGACCAGCGCCTGTTCGAGTACGAGACGTCGTCGAATCACCGGGGTCGGCGGCACCACGACGCGCCGTGCGCCCGCGGGCGCACGACAGACTGTTCAAGATTACGCGGACGACGCGCCGACCACCAAACCGTGTAATCCCATTTGTCCCACCGTCACCACTTCGCAGGCCATCTCGACACGCCCACGGCCGCGACGCTTGACTTCCGGCCTCCAGTCGATCTTGAGGGTTGCCCCTGGCTGGGACGTGTTGTTACGGTCATTCACCAACACGCCCCCAGGCTGTACATAACCGCAGATCCGAACCAGTACCACCGATCCCTCGCCGCCCATCCTCCACCTACGCACCGTCCACGGGAGAAGTCTGTCTTTCCACAGCTGTGGACAACCATGTGGATACCTCAGTGGACCTGCGTCGGAGGCTGTGGATAGAGTGTGGTGTCCGGCCTGGCCGGCCCCCCGGCCCACCGGGATCGCCCGACACGCTGACGAGAGGAGA